>NZ_BAABIG010000033.1:0-292208 GCF_039542605.1 Streptomyces ziwulingensis | reverse complement strand
CCGTACCCCCACCCCACCCGCACCCGCACGTACACCCGCACCTGGCGGTCACCGCCGAGAGCGGACCCGCCGAGAAAGGAAACTCCCCACCATGGCCGGCCTCCCGACCATCGCGTCGTACCCTCTGCCGACCCCGCCGGACCTCCCGGCGAACACCGCGCCGTGGACCGCAGACCCCGCCCGCGCGGTCCTCCTCGTCCACGACATGCAGCGCTACTTCCTGGAGCCCTTCCCGGAGCCGCTGCGCGGTCAACTCATCGCCAACGCCGCCGAGTTGCGCGACCGCTGCGCCGCACTCGGCATCCCCGTCGCCTACACCGCCCAGCCCGGCGGCATGACCACGCACCAGCGCGGACTGCTCAAGGACTTCTGGGGCCCGGGCATGCGGCCCGCCCCCGCCGACCGCGCCGTCGTCGAGCCGCTCGCACCCCGGGACGGTGACTGGCTGGTGACCAAGTGGCGCTACAGCGCCTTCCACCACACCGACCTCCTCACCCGGATGCGCTTCCACCAGCGCGACCAGCTCCTCGTCTGCGGCGTCTATGCCCACGTCGGGGTGCTGATCACCGCCGTCGAGGCGTTCAGCCACGACATCGAGACGTTCCTCGTCGCGGACGCCGTCGCCGACTTCGACGAGAGCCGGCACCGGATGGCCGTCGAGTACGCCGCCGCGCGCTGCGCCGTCGTCACCACCGCCAAGGAGGTCCTGGCATGACCGGCACCCGCGCCGGGCGTCCGCAGGAGCCCGATCTGCTCCAGGAGATCCTCGGCCCCACGCCCCCGCCGTTCGCCCTGCTGTACCGCCCCGAGGCCACCGGCCCCGGCGTCCTCGACATCCTGGCCGGCGAGGTCTCCCACCCCGGGACGCTGGCCGCCGTCCCGCTGCCCGAGCCGTCCGGCACCCCGGGCGCCCCGCGCCACGACGTCCTCGCCCTCGTCCCCTACCGGCAGATCGCCGAGCGCGGCTTCGCCGGACACGACGACGGCACCCCGCTGGTGGCGCTGACCGTCACCCGGCAGGAGACCGCCTCCCTCGCCGCCGTACTGCAACGCCTGCCCGACGTGCCGATCCGCACCACCGGCGCCCGCTTCGACGTGGACGACGACTCCTACGCCGAGACGGTCCGCCGTATCATCACCGACGAGATCGGCACCGGCGAGGGCGCCAACTTCGTCATCAAGCGCACCTTCACCGTCGACATCACCGACTACACCCCGCACAGCGCCCTGACCTTCTTCAAACGGCTCCTGGAGCGTGAGAAGGGCGCGTACTGGACGTTCGTCGTGCACACCGGCGGGCGCACCCTGGTCGGCGCCACCCCCGAGCGGCACATCAGCGTCGACGAGGGCACCGCGGTGATGAACCCGATCTCCGGCACCTACCGCTATCCGGCCTCCGGCCCCACCCTGCCCGAGGTGATGGACTTCCTCGCCGACCGCAAGGAGGCCGACGAGCTGTACATGGTGGTGGACGAGGAACTGAAGATGATGGCCCGGATCTGCCCCGGCGGCGGCCGGGTCACCGGACCCTTCCTGAAGGAGATGGCCCGCCTCGCCCACACCGAGTACTTCATCGAGGGCCGCACCACCAGCGACCCGCGCGACATCCTGCGCGAGACCCTGTTCGCACCGACCGTCACCGGCTCCCCGCTGCAGAGTGCCTGCCGGGTCATCGGCCGCTACGAGCGGGAGGGCCGCGGCTACTACAGCGGAATCCTCGCCCTGATGGGGCGGGACGCGAGCGGCGGGTCCGCGCTGGACTCCGCGATCTGCATCCGCACCGCCGACATCGACCCGGCCGGCCAGGTCCGCATCGGCGTCGGCGCCACCCTCGTACGCCACTCCGACCCGCGTTCCGAGGTGGCCGAGACGCGGGCCAAGGCGGCCGGTCTGCTCTCCGCGCTGGAGGGGGAGGGGTCGGCACGCTTCGCGGCCCATCCCGAGGTGCGCCGGGCGCTGGAGCGGCGCAACGACACCATCGCCGGGTTCTGGCTCGCGGACCGCCCGCAGGCACCCGCCGCGGCCGGGCCGCTGCCGGCCGGCCGCCGGGTCCTGGTGGTGGACGCCGAGGACACCTTCACCTCGATGATCGGCCACCAACTGCGGGCCCTGGGCCTTGAGGTGACGGTCAGGCGGTTCGACGAGGCGTACCGCCTCACCGGTCACGACCTGGTCGTCATGGGCCCCGGCCCCGGCGACCCGCGCGATCTGTCGCACCCGAAGATCGCCCATCTGGACGGGGCGGTCGGGCGGCTGCTGCGGGAGCGCCGGCCGTTCCTCGCGATCTGCCTCAGCCACCAGGTGCTCAGCCGCCGGCTCGGCCTGGACCTGGTCCGCCGGCCCCACCCCAACCAGGGCGTACAGCGCGACATCGACCTGTTCGGACGCCGCGAACGCGTCGGTTTCTACAACACCTTCGCCGCCGCCAGCGGCGAGGACAAGGCGGAGACGGAGGCGGCCGGGGTGGTGGAGATCGCCCGCGATCCGGAGAGCCTGGAGGTGCACGCCCTGCGCGGCAGCCACTTCGCCTCCATGCAGTTCCACCCCGAGTCCGTGCTCACCCAGAACGGCGTGGGCATCACCGGCGGCCTGGTCCGCGGACTGCTGACCGGCTCCCCGCTCGCGCCGGCCGCATGACACCCCGGCGGCCGGCCCGGNCCCCGCCCGGGCCGGCCGCCATCTGACGTACTCCCCGGCGACCTGACGGGTTCGGCCGGCGGCCTTTGTCGCCGGACCGGTGCCCTCGGGAGCATCGGTCTGCGCGGGGGAGGCCCGAGACGCCCACGGAAGGGTCACGATCATGATCAGCACGGGTACGGCCAGGAACGGCCGGACGGCCGGCGGCATCGCCGTCCTGGGCACGGGCTCCTGCCTGCCCTCGCACCTCGTCGGCAACGACGAGGTGGGGGCCGCGGCCGGAGTCACCGACGAATGGATACGGAACAAGACCGGGATACGCGCCCGGCGCCGGGCCAAGCCGGACGAGGCCACCTCGGACCTCGCGGTCGCCGCCGGGCGGGCCGCGATGGAGGCCGCGGGCATCACCGCCGCCGACCTCTCCCTGGTCGTCGTCGCCACCTCGACCCCCGACCAGCCGCAGCCGCCCACCGCCAGCATCGTCGCCGACGGCCTCGGCGCCGGACACGGCACCGCCGCCTTCGACGTCAACGCGGTGTGCAGCGGCTTCGTCTTCGCGCTCAACGCCGCCCAGCACATCCTGGCCGGTTCCGACTCGCCGTACGCCCTCGTCATCGGCGCGGACGTCTACTCCCGCATCCTCGACCACACCGACCGGCGGACCGCGATCCTCTTCGGGGACGGCGCCGGCGCGGTCGTCCTCGGACCGGCCCGCCCCGGGCGCGGCCTGCTGGCCGGACGGCTGGCCGGGTTCGGCGCCGAACGCGACCTGATCGAGGTGCCGGGCGGCGGCAGCCGGCGGCCCACCAGCCGCGAGACCCTCGCGGCCGGGCTGCAGTACTTCCGGATGAACGGGCGCGGTGTGCGCGACTTCGTCGCCGAGACCGTCACCCCGGCCATCACCGCCTTCGTCCGCGGCGCCGGCTACACGGCCGCCGACGTCGACCACTTCGTGCCGCACCAGGCCAACGGGCGGATGCTCGACGACCTGTCGGCCACGCTCGGCATCGCGCCGGGCCGCACCCACGCCACCTACCAGGACTTCGGCAACACCGGA
Organism: Streptomyces ziwulingensis; assembly: GCF_039542605.1. Lineage (NCBI taxonomy): Bacteria > Bacillati > Actinomycetota > Actinomycetes > Kitasatosporales > Streptomycetaceae > Streptomyces > Streptomyces ziwulingensis. Next base: position 288,514 of record NZ_BAABIG010000033.1, on the reverse strand, counting down.
GCCGCCTCGGTCCCCGTCACCCTCGACCACGCCGCCCGCCGCGGGCACCTGGCCGACGGGGACCTGGTACTGCTGGCCGGTTTCGGCGGCGGCATGGCCATGGGCCTGTCGCTGCTGCGCTGGCAGCACCCCGTGCCCACCCACACACCCGCACACACCACCCCCTTCTGCTGAGGAGACGGCGATGCAGGACGGCATCATGGACGCATACCTGGCCCGGATCGGCGCCACCCGCCCCGAGCGCCCGGACCTGAAGGGGCTCCGTCACCTGATGGAGCGTCACCTCCTGTCGGTGCCCTTCGAGAACCTCGACTACCACCTGGGCGAGGAGATCTTCATGGACGAACGCGTCCTGGAGAAGATCGTCACCAAGAACCGCGGCGGCGGCTGCTACGAGGTCAACCCCGCCCTCTCGTTCCTGCTGACCTCGCTCGGCTACGAGGTCGACATCCTGCCCGGCTGGGTGCACCGCCCCGGCGGGCTCCTCGGCCCCTTCCAGGGCCACCTCGCCCTGCGTGTCAAGGCAGACGGCGGCGACCGGCTGGTCGACGTCGGCTTCGGCCGCAACAGCCGCTTCCCGCTGGACCTCTCCTCCCGCGAGACCCAGCAGGACCCGCACGGCGAGTACCGCATCCACGACGCGGGCGACGGCGTCGTCGACGTGTACCTCAACGGCAGACCCCTCTACCGGGTCGCCGACCGGCCGGTGCGCATCGAGGACTTCGCACCGACCCTGTGGTGGTACCGCACCTCGCCCGACTCCTCGTTCCTCCAGGCCCTGTTCTGCTCCATCCGCACCCCCGACGGCCTGGTCACGCTCAAGGGCAACACCCAGATCAGCAGCGTCGCGGGCCAGGAGCGCGCCAAGCGCACCCTGGGCAGCGAGGAGGAGTCCTTCGAGGCGTACCGGACGTACTTCGGCATCGACCTGGAGAAGCTGCCCGAGGAGCCCGCCGGGGGCGTCACCGCCGGCGTGCGGACGGAATGAGGACGATGAGCGAGAACCCCACCGGCGCCGCCGACACCGACGTACTCGTCGTCGGCGCCGGGCCGACCGGACTGCTGACCGCGGTGGAACTGATGCGCCGCGGGATACGGGTGCGGGTCGTCGACCGCAACCGGGAACCGTCGACCACCCCCAAGGCGCTGTCCGTGTGGCCGCGCGCCCTGGACATCCTGGAGGACGCGGGTCTCGCCGACGGCGTGCGCCGCGAGTCCGCGCGGATCGACCGGCTCAGTTACTTCTCCGCACGCACCCCGCTCGCCTCCTTCGCGCTCCGGGAGGACACCGCCTGCCGGGTACTGCCCCAGCACGTGACCGAACGGCTGCTCGCCGAACGGCTGGCGGGACTCGGCGGCAAGGTGGAGCGCGGCGTACGGCTGCTGGCCCTGGAAGGGGTCGACTTCGCGGGCGGCGTCGGCGCGGGCGACGGCGTCACCGCCGTGGTCGAGACGTCCGACGGCGGCCTCGACCGCATCCGCGCCCCCTACGTGGTCGGCGCCGACGGCGCGGGCAGTGCCGTCCGCGGCCAGCTCGGCATCGGCTTCCAGGGCAGCACGTACGAGATGGCCTTCGCGCTCGTCGACGCCCGGATCGACGGCAAACTCCCCGACGACGAGTGCCTGTTCTACCAGGCGCCCAGCGGGGCGCTCGTGGTGGTGCCGATGCCCGGCGGCGTGTACCGCTTCCTCTCCGTCATGCCGCGCGGGCGCCGCGAGGTCTCCCTGGAGATGATGCGGGAGATCGTGGACGAACGCGGGCCGCGCGGGGTGCGGCTGACCGAGGCGGTGTGGCAGGCGGTCTTCCGGGTGCACGCCCGGCACGCCTCGGACTTCGCCGTCGGCCGGGTCTTCCTGGCCGGCGACGCCGCCCATGTGCACAGCCCGGCGGGCGGCCAGGGCATGAACAACGGCCTCCAGGACGCCCAGAACCTGGCCTGGAAGCTGGCCGCCGTCATCCGCGGCACCTCCTCCGCCGCACTCCTCGCCACCTACGGCGCGGAACGCTCGGAGGCGACCCGGCAGATCGTGCGCGACACCGATCTGCAGACCCGGGCCTGGGTGGCGGACAGCCGCGTCAAGGTCGCCGCCCGGGACGCCGCCTTCAAGCTGCTCGACCGCACCGGCGCCGTCTCGCGGTTCTACACCCCGGTGATGGCCGGGCGGCGCCTGGCCTACCCGCCGCAGCGCGACACCCAGCGGCCCTCCGGGTTCGCCGGCTGCCGCCTGCGGGGCCGCGTACCGGGCGGCCTCAAGGAGGGCGCCGTCTTCCCGCGGCGCCACGCCCTGGCGTACGGCATCAGCGGGCCCGGCACCGACCCGCACGCCTGGACCCTGGTCCTCGCGCCGGCGTCGGACGCCTGGCGCACCGAGGCCGGACACGTCGCCGCCCGCTACGGGGGGCACCTGCGCACCGTGGAACTGCGGCGCCGCGAGAGCGCCTTCGCCACCGGCTGCCGCAGCGCCGGCTACTGGCTGGTGCGCCCGGACGGGCACCTCGCCGCCCACGGCCACCAGGCCGACCTCGGCCGCCTGGAGACCGAGCTGCGGGTGGCACTGGAACCGGAGCCGCAGGGCTCCTGAGACAAGGGTGCGCGGCCCGCCTGCCGGACGGGCCGCCACCACCCGCACCACCGCCTTTGACCTGCGAGAACAGCTACGTCCGAGGCGACTTGACGGATAACGGGGCGAGCCCTTCTGGCGGACATCGCGGATGCGTAATGTCCAGGACATGAAGCTGAGAGAGGGCGTGGAGTGGGCGGTGCACTGCTGCATCAACCTGTCCTGGATCTCCCCGGACCGGGCGGTGCCGGCGGCCAGACTGGCCGCGTTCCACGACCTGCCCACGGCCTACCTCAACAAGCAGATGAACGCCCTGGGACGCGTCGGCATCGTCGCCTCCCGGTCCGGCCCCCGCGGCGGTTTCCGTCTCGGCCGGGGGCCGGAGCGCATCACCCTGATGGACGTGGCGGCGGCCATAGACGGTTCGGCACAGGCATTCCTGTGCACGGGCATCCGCCACAACGGCCCGGCCGGCACGGTCACCGGACCGGCCGGCCCGCGCACCACCTGCACCGTGGCCCAGGCGTTCTCCACCGCTGAACTCGCCTGGCGGCGCCAGCTCGCCGACCGCACGATCGCCGAGCTGGCCGACACGGTACGGCGGGCCAACCCCGCCGTCCCGGACCAGGTACGCCGCTGGTTCGACGAGACCTGAACCGGTCCCGAGTCCCGACTCCCAGAACCGTTCTTCGAATCCCGCACCTTTCCGACCCCGTAGTGAAAGGCACAGTCATGCCGTCTTCGGCCACAGGCGCCGCCACCGAGGCGCCCCGCCGCCGCACCGGACTCCTCCTGGCGCTGCTGGCATTCGCCCAGCTCATCATCTCCATCGACTACAACATCGTCTACGTCGCACTGCCCGAGATCGGCGACGGACTCGGCTTCTCCGCCCAGAGCCTGCAGTGGGTGGTCAGCGCCTACGCGGTGGCCTTCGGCGGGTTCCTGCTCCTCGGCGGCCGGGCCTGCGACCTGTTCGGACCGCGCCGCATCTTCATCCTCGGACTCGCCCTGTACGGGGTGTCCTCCCTGGTCGGCGGTCTGGCCACCGACCCGGGCGTCCTGATCGCCGCCCGCGCGGTGCAGGGCGTCGGCGGCGCCTTCCTCTTCCCGGCGACGCTGACCCTGGTCTCCACCAAGTTCGCCGAGGGCAAGGAGCGCAACCGCGCCTTCGCCGTGTGGGGCACCGCCGGCGGCTCCGGCATGATCCTCGGCTCGCTGCTCGGCGGCGTCCTCACCGAGGCGTTCGGCTGGGAGTCCGTCTTCTACGTCAACGTCCCGCTCGCCGTCCTCGCCATCGCCTTCGCCTTCCCGCTGATCGCCCGTGACCGGACCGGCGGCTCCGGCCGCTCCTTCGACCTGGCCGGCGCGCTCACCTCCACCATCGGCACCACCTCCGTCGTCTTCGCCCTGGTGCAGGGCCCGGAGTCCGGCTGGGGCTCCGGCCTGATCATCGGCGCCTTCCTCTTCGGTGCGGCACTGCTGGTCGCCTTCCTGCAGATCGAGAAGCGCAGCGCCGACCCGCTGATGCCGCTGCGCCTGTTCCGCAACCGCAACCTGAGCACCGGCGCCGGGGTCACCTTCTTCTACATGGCGACCTTCGGCACCCTGCTGTACTTCCTGACCGTCTACTTCCAGGGCGTGCACGGCTACAGCGCCCTGGAGACCGGCCTCGCCTTCCTGGTCCCGATGGTCGCCATCGCCATCGGCGCCCAGACGGCCGGCCGGCTGGCCACCAAGTACGGTCTGCGCGCCATCATGATCGCCAGCCTGCTGGTGGGTCTGGTCGGCACGGTCGTCCTGGGCTTCACCCTGGCCACCGACGCCTCCTACGTCGCCCTCATCCCCGGCATGGTCGTCATGGGCCTCGGCCAGGGCGCCGGCTACACCCTGATGTTCGGTGCCGCCACCCTCGGTGTCGACCCGATGGAGCAGGGCATCGCCTCCGGCTGGGCCTCCACCACCCAGCAGATCGGCGGCGCGGTCGGCCTCGCCATCCTGGTCGCCGTCGCCAACTCCGGCCTGGAGGGCACGCAGGGCGAGGCGCTGCGGGCCGCCACCACCGACGGACTGCGCACCGCGGTCTTCATCGCCGCGGCCGGCATCGCGGTGACCGCGCTGGTCGCCCTCGGCCTGCGCAAGCCGGGCCAGGCACCGGCCGTCGCCCAGGGAGGTGCCGCCACCTCCTCGGCCGACGAGCCGCAGACCGCCCAGGTCTGATCCGCGAGACCCCGGCGCGCCCCGACGGGCGCGCCGGTCACGGGACCCCCGCGCCGTACGTTCCCCCGCCCGGTGCGGGGGTTCCGGCATGTCCGCCGCCGACCGCCCCCGACGGACCGTCCACTGGGTCATGTCCCGCTGTGAACGCGGGACTTGACGCATTGCCGGTTCCGGCCTGGCCGGGGCCGGGTCCCGCTCGCAGGATCGATGTATGTCGAAATCATCGGTGGCCGAGGCGCCCTCGGCCACGTCGGGAAACGCACCGTTCGCCGCCACCGTCGCCACCGTGTCCGTCATGGGCGTCCTCGTGGTGGGCCAGATGTACGTGACCATCCCGCTGATGCCGCAACTGGCGGACGCCTGGGGGGTCTCCACCGGGTCGGCGGCCGCCTCGACCACCGCGTTCGCCTTCGCCCACGCGGTCGGCTCGCTCGTCAGCGGCCCGCTCTCCACCCGCTTCGGACGGCGCACGGTGATGGTCGCCAGCGTCCTCGCCATGGCCGTCGTGACCGCCGTACTGCCCCTGGTGGGCTCCCTGGTCCCCGGCGTGTCCCTGCGGGCCCTGCAGGGCCTCTTCGCGGGCTCCTTCATCCCCATGGCCTACGCCTACCTCAACGCCCGCTTCACCCCCCGCCGCGCCTCACTGGCGCTCACCGTGGTCTCCGCCTGCATGGGCGCGACGGTCGTCGTCGGCCAGGTCGAGGCGCAGCTCGTGGCCTCGCTGGCGGGCTGGGTCTGGGTGTTCTGGGGGACCGTGCCGCTGCTGCTCCTCGGAGCCGCCGTGTCCTGGCGGGTCCTGCTGCCCGAGGGACGGCAGGACCCGGACCCGGCGGACGCGAAGGGCCCCTCCCGCCTGCGGGCCGCGCTGGGCGGCCGGCTGATCCCGCTGTACCTGGTCATCCTGGTCGGCGCCGGCAGCCTCACCGCCGCCTACACCGGCGTCCAGCTCTACGGCCCCCCGGACGTGGCCGGCGGCGGCGCGCCCCTGCTCGCCCTGCGCGCCAGCGCCCTGCCGGCGCTGCTCGGCGCCGTGCTGATCGCCCCCGTGCTGGCCCGCGTCCCCGCCCCCCGCCGGGCCGCGGCCGCGCTCGCGGTGACCGCCGCGGCGATGCTCGCCGCCGTGTTCGGCGGGGACGACGCGGTGACCCTCGGAGCGGCCCTGTTCGCGTTCATGGCCGGTTTCTCCACCCTCGGCCCCGCACTCATCCAGTCGGTGGGCGCCCGGGCCGGGGCGGCGGCCCAGACCACCGCGATCGCCCTGTACGGCTTCACCCTCAACGTGGGTGCCGGCGCGGGCGCCCAACTCGCGCCGCTCTTCCACCGGTTCGGCCACCTGGCACTGTTCCTCGCGCTCGCCCTGACGCTCGCCACCCTGGGAGTCGCCCGCGGCGCCCGCGCCTCCCGCACGACGTCCCGCACGACGTCGCCCACGGCCTGACCCACGGCCTGACCCACGGCCTGACCCACGGCCTGACCCACGACCTGACGCACTCGACGGCGACGCGTTGTCGCGTCCCCGCCCGGCGGCCCACCATGCGGACAGTCAGCCGACACCCGGCTGCGAACAGCCACGTGATCCTCACACCCGTACGCCCAGGGAGCGCCCGACCATGACCAACGTCGCCGTCATCTACTACTCGTCCACCGGTTCGACCCACCGCCTCGCCCAGGCCGCCGCCGCGGCCGCCGCGCAGGAGGGTGCCGAGGTGCGGCTGCGCCGGGTGCCCGAGATCGTGGCCACCGGACGCCCCGGCTCCCAGGAGCACGCCGCCGAGGTCGCGGAGATACCGGAGGCGACCCTGGAGGACCTCCGGTGGGCGGACGCCCTGCTGCTGGGCTCCCCGGTCCACTTCGGCCTGGCCGCACCGCAGTTGATGCAGTGGATCAACACGACCTCGTCGCTGTCGATCCACGGCGAACTGCTCGACAAGGCCGTCTCCGCCTTCGCCTCCGGCTCCGCCGAACACGGCGGCCAGGTGACGACGATCCTCGCCCTGCACAACGCCATCTGCCACTGGGGTGCCGTCATCGTCGCCACCGGCTCCGCCGACCCGGTGCTGTACGAGAAGAACAACGGCAACCCGTACGGCGCGAGCACCGTCGCCGGCAACCGCATCGGCTTCATCCACGACGAGAACGCCGGCGCGATCGCCTACCAGACCCGCCGCACCATCCACGTCGCCGCCGCGCTGAAGGCCGCCCGGCCGGCGTCCGCGGCCGCCGCCTGAGCGCGCCCACACCACGCGAGGAGGGAGCCCCATGGCAGTCACCGACCCGGCACACCTGCCCACGACGTTCGTCGCGGCCTTCAACGCCAAGGACCTCACCGCCATCGACCGGCTCTTCGAGCCCGAGGCGGTACGCGTCCTGCGCCCCGGCGAGGTGGTCGTCGGCGACGGCCGCCGCGCGGCGACCAGCAGCTTCCTGGCGCTCGGCGTCCCGATCGAGATCAGCCTGCGCCACACCTACGTCTATCAGGACACCGCGCTGCTCATCGGCGACTTCGTCATCGACGGCACCAAGCCCGACGGCGAGCGCGTGCACATCGAGGGCACCGCCACCGACGTGGCCCGGCGCGGCCCCGACGGCCTGTGGCGCTACATCATCGACAACCCGCCCGGCGTGGAGAAGCCCGGCCGCTGAGAAAAGGGCCGGCCGATTCGGCGGGGGAGGTCACCTGACGGACTATTGAATACCTGTGGCCGGACCGGTCCCGACCGCGCCACGATGGACAGCGCACGCCGGAGAGACGGCACTTGAAGCACCCAATCCAAAGAGGGAGCGGTACGGCCATGACCAATGTCGCCATCGTCTATTACTCGGCCACCGGAAACATCCACAAGCTGGCTGTCGCCGCAGCCGAGGCGGCGGAGAAGGCAGGGGCCGAGGTCCGGCTGCGCCGGGTTGCGGAGATCACCGACGAGCCGCTCGCGCCGAACTACACCGAGTGGTCCGACGCGAACCACGAGCACGTCACCGCCAGCCGGGACGTGTCCGTGGCCGCCATCGACGACCTGGACTGGGCGGACGCCGTGGTCTGGGGCACCCCGGGCCGCTACGGCCTGCCGGCCGGCCCGCTCAAGCACTTCATCGACCAGACCTTCGAACTGCACGCCCGGCGCGGCCTGATGAACAAGGCGATGTCCGCGTTCACCTCGACGGGCACGCCGCACGGGGGACAGGAGTCCACCATCCTCTCGCTGAGCAACGTCTTCTACCACTGGGGCGCGGTCATCGTGCCGCCCGGCGTGACCGACGACATCCTGCTCACGCCGAGCAACGGCAACCCCTACGGCGTCAGCGCCACCTCGGGGCTCCAGGCCATCCCGGGGCACCTCGCGCAGAACGTCACCGACGACAACCTCGCCGCGGTCGGCTACCAGACCGTGCGCACCCTGAAGGTCGCCGAGGCCCTGAAGAAGGGACTGGCCCAGGGCTGACCTGCCACCCGGGGGAGCCGGACCGCGCCACGGGCGCGGTCCGGCTCGCTCTTTTCCGGCCCCCGCGATGCCGAGGTGACGCATTCCCTTTTCCCTTCTTTCCGTGCGGTCACGGCCGTGCGAACTTATATAGGGGAATTCCTGTTTCGTGTGTCGGTTCTCAGAGGAAGAGTCCTGATGTATAAGGTTCCGAAAAGCAAGAAGTTCCTTTATCTCGGGGTGGTGTCCGAGCGGGCCGCCAAGAAGTACGGCGACACTCCGATCACGCTCGACCACGACATGGACGCCTTCCCCGGGACGGGCCGGACGTTCACCGTCTCGGAGTTCGCGGCCCTCGTGGCCTCCACCGCCGACCGGCTGTGGGCGGCCGGTGTGCGGCCCAGTGAGCACGTCGCCGTCCACAAGACGTCGAGCTTCGACATCACCGTGCTCGCGTGCGCCGTGGCCCGCGTCGGCGCCGTGCCGGCGATGCTCTCCCCGCACCTCGACGCCGAGACCGTGGGCAAGCTCCTGGAGCGGCTGGAGCGGCCCACCCTGCTCACCGACGAGGCCAAGCTGACCGGGTCGCTCGGGGAACTGCCGCTGGGCGAGCTGACGGCGCGGGTGGTCACCGTGACCGGCTCGCACCCGGACGCCGTCGTCCTCGCCGGCCTCGCGGGCGCCCCGGTGCGCCGCCCGGTCCTGCTCGACCCCGACCAGCCCGCCCTGATGACGCACACCTCCGGGACCACCGGCGTCCCCAAGCTGGTGGTGCACTCGGCGCGTTCGCTGGGCGCCCGCGGCAACTGGCAGGACAAGGTCGTCTCCTTCATCCGCAAGCGGGAGACCGTCGCCATGCACGTCTCCTACGTGCACTCCCGGATGTACCTCGGCCTCGCCGTGCTCCAGACCCGCGGCATGCCGATGGTCTTCATGAACGACGCCAGCCCGGCGCATGTCGCCGACATCCTGGTCAAGCACCGCCCGGGCGTGCTGGAGACCCACCCCAACTCGTTCCTGGAGTGGGAGGAGATGCTGTCGGACCCGCGCCGGCCGATCTCCCACGTCAAGTACTTCAACAGCACCTTCGACGCGATCCACCCGAGCACCATGCACAAGTTCCTGCACGCCTCCGACCGCCGCAGCCCGGTCTTCCTCCAGGTGTACGGGCAGAGCGAGTGCGGCCCGCTGGCCGGCCGCACCTACCGGCGCCGCAACGCCCTGAAGGCCGACGGCCGCTGCCAGGGCTACCCCACGCCGTTCATGACCAAGTACCGGCTGGTCTCCCGCGGCGGGCAGCGGCCGACCAGGGAGCACCCCGGCTACATCGACGTCGCCACCGCCGGTCGGGCCCTGACCTACTACGGCGAGCAGGAGCGCTTCGACCAGCAGGTCGTCGGAGAGTGGTGGCGCGGGGGAGACGTCGGCTACCGCACCAAGTGGGGCTGTCTGCACCTGCTGGACCGCGAGGTCGACGTCATCCCCGGCATCGACTCCACGCTGGAGGTGGAGGACGCGGTCCTGCACCGCCTGGACGAGCTGACCGAACTCGTCGTGGTGCCCGGGCCGGACCGCAAGCCGGTGCCGGTGGTCTGCACCCGCGGCGACAAGCCGCTCGACCAGGAGCGCTGGCGGACCGCGGTCGCCGACCAGCCGGCCCTGGGCGAGCCGGTCCAACGCCGGCTGTCCGACCTGCCGCGCACGGCCACCGCGAAGATCCGGCGCCTGGAGCTGGCCCGTCAGCTCGCCGAGGAGCTGACCCCCGCCCACTGACCGCCGGCTCGCACCGCGCCGCCCGCGCCGGACCCGCTTCTGAGCGGGTCCGGCGCAGGCGTGTCGCATCGAGTTCTTCGATACCGCTTGGAAACCCGCATGCGGGTTTGTTCTTCTAGGGAGGGAGGACGGACCGACCGTTGTTGAAAGGGCTGACATGCCGAGTGACCGCATCCGTGTGGCTGTGATCCTGACGAGCGTACGAAAGGGCCGTTTCGGGCCCACGATCGCCAACTGGGTCGTCGGGACCGCGAGCCAGCGCGACGACATCGAGGTCGACCTGGTCGACCTGGCGGACTTCCCGCTGCCCACGGCCCTGACCGACGAGCCGTCGCCGGAGGTCGCCGAACTCCTCGGCGCCTTCTCGGCGCGGCTGTCCCGGGCGGACGGCTTCGTGATCGTGACGCCGGAGTACAACCACAGCTTCCCGGCTTCGCTGAAGGCCGCCGTGGACTGGACCCAGCACGAGTGGCACGCCAAGCCCGTCGGCTTCGTCGGCTACGGCGGCCTGGCCGGCGGTCTGCGCGCGGTCCAGCAGTTGCGCCAGATCTTCAACGAGCTGCACGCCGTCCCGGTCCGCGACGCCGTCAGCTTCCACGGCCCGTGGGGGCAGTTCGACGCGGAGGGCAACCTCACCGACGGCGCCCACGCCGAGTCGGCGGCGAAGGTCCTGTGGGACCGGCTGACGTGGTGGGCGCAGGCCACCAAGGAAGCCAAGAAGATCCGCCCGTACGACAACTGACGTCACGTCAGTCAACTGCCGGACGTCCGTCCGGCAGCTGCGGCCATCCCGTACCGCGGGCGCGTTCCACCCCTCGCGCGGCCCGCGCGAGACCCTGCCGGGCTCCCGGCCCCGGACGCACCCGGGAGCCCGGCGGGGTCTGAGAAGCGGGCCCCCCGAAACGCGTGCACCGGCGCACTGAACGAGGGCTCGTACGCCGGTGGACGACAGCAGCGGGGCCCGGCACGACCGGGACGGGCTGCCGGGCCCCGCTCACCGAGCCCGCGGCCGGACGGCCCGCGCCCGCACCGGCGTCGGGCCGTCCGGCCGCGGGGCGTCAGCCCCCCGTGCGCAGCAGTTCCTCCGGCGGGGCGGGCAGTTCCCGGCCGGTCAGGGCCCGCAGCACCGGGTAGCCGCGGGTGTCGCCGGCCAGCACGCCGCCGAGCAGCGTACGGCCGTCCGCGGCCAGCACCACCTTGGTGTAGACGCCGGCGCGCCGGTCCTCGCGTACGTACTCCACCGCACCCGGCTCCCGCGCGTGCGCGTCGCCGAAGCCGGCCACCTCCACGCCCAGCAGCTTGAGGCTGGCGGAGGCGTCCGCCCCGGCGAACGGCGCGGCCGTGCCGCCGGCCAGTTGTCCGGCCACGGTCTCGGCCATCCGGTAGCCGGGGGCCGCCAGCCCGTGGCAGCGGCCCTCGACGGCCGCGCACTCCCCGATGGCGAACACCTGCTCGTCCGCCGTGCGGCACCACGCGTCCACCAGGAAGCCGCCCCGCTCGCCGCGGTCCAGGCCCGCCGGACCGGCCAGTTCGTCGCGTGGCCGCACTCCGGCCGCGAAGACGACGAGGTCCGCCGCCAGGACCGTGCCGTCGGCCAGTTCCACCCGGGCCGCCCGGCCGTCGGGCCCCGCGCCGACCGCGTGCAGCATGCCGGAGCAGTGCACCCGCACCCCGAGCCGGCCGATCGCGCCGGCCAGTACCCGGCCGCCGCCCTCGTCGATCTGCTGGGCCATCAGCCACGGTGCCCTCTCCACCACCTGCGGCCGCATGCCCAGTGACCGCAGGCCGCCGGCGGCCTCCAGGCCGAGCAGCCCGCCGCCGACCACCACCGCGTCGCGGCCCGGCACCGCCGCCGCGCGGATCGCGGCGATGTCCTCCACCGTCCGGTAGACGAAGCACCCGGGCAGGTCGTGCCCGGCCACCGGCGGCACGAACGGCCGCGACCCGGTCGCCAGGACCAGCGCGTCATAACCGGCCCGGCTGCCGTCCGCGCAGCTCACCGTGCGGGCCGCGCGGTCCACGCCGGTCACCCTGGTGCCCGGGAGCAGCCTCAGGCGCGGGTCCGCCGTCACCTCAGGTCCGGTCAGCGTCAGCTCCTCGGGTGTGGCGCCGTCGAGCAGCGAGGAGAGCGCCACCCGGTCGTAGGCGGGCCGCGGTTCCTCACCGAGCACGAGCACGCGCCACCGCCCCGCCCGGTCGCGGGCGAGCATCTCCTCGACCAGCCGGCCTCCCGCCATGCCGTGTCCGGCCACGACCAGCGTCCGCGTGTTCACCGTGTTCCTCCCTCGGCCCGCGCGTCCCGTCCGCCGAGCGCCGCGCACAGCTCCCGCACCACCGGGGCGCAACTGCCGCACCCCGTCGTCGCCCGGGTCGCCCCGGCCAGTGCCGCCGTGTCCCGCGCGCCGCCGTGCCAGGCGTCCGTCAGGGTCTTGCGGGTCACGTGGTTGCAGTGGCAGACCACGGTGTCGTCCGGCAGTTCGCCGGCGCCCGCGTAGGTGCCGTCCGCGCCGGTCAGCAGCGCCAGCAGATCGGCGGGGACCGGCGTGTCACGGCTGTAGAGCAGACTCACGGCGGCGACGGCCCGCGCCGGGCCGATGACGACGCCGTGCCGGATGCGGCCGTCGCGCAGCACGAGCCGGGCGTACCGGCCGCGCGCCGCGTCCCGGAGCAGGACCGTCTCGTCCCCCCGCTCCGGCGTCCGGCCGGGCGGCAGGACGACGAGATCCTGGCCGGGGACGCGCGGGCGCAGCGGATGCCGACCGGCCCGGTGCGCCGTGTCCTCGCCGGTGAGGACACGGGCCAGGGTGTCCGCCTGCTCCCACGCCCCGAGCACGGTCGCCCCGGGCGCACCCGCGTGCTCCGCGCAGTCGCCGACGGCGTGGACGCGCGGGTCGGCGGTCCGCAGCCGGGAGTCCACCAGCACCCCAGTGCCGACCGGCAGACCGGCCGTCCGGGCGAGCCGGGTGTCCGGCGCGGTACCCGTGCACAGCAGCACGTTGCCCGCCGCCAGGACCTGCCCGTCGTCGAGGACCACCTTGCCCGGCGTGTACTCGGCGGCCCGCCGCCCCAGGTGCGGGACGACGCCCCGCTCGGCCAGCCGGCCGGCCAGGACCGCGCCGCCGGCCGCGTCCAGGTGCCGGTCCATCGGATGCCCGGCGGGGTGCACCAGCACCACCTCGTGCCCGGCCCGGCGCAGCGCCAGCGCCGACTCCACACCACGCAGCCCGCCGCCGAGGACCACGGCGGGCCCCTCCGACAGCGGACGGCAGTCGGCCGCGGTGCGCACCGCGCGCACCCCTTCCGCCAACCGGCCGTCCCGGTCCGTCAGACCCGGCACCGCGGGCACCCGGGTCCGGGCCCCGGTGGCCAGGACCAGGGTGTCGTAGCGCAGCGCGCGGCCGTCACCGGTGCGCACGGAGCGCGCCGCCCGGTCGATCCCGCTCACCCGCACCCCGGTCAGCACCCGCACCCGGGCGGGCAGCGCCGGCAGGGCGAGCCGGTCGGCGCCGAGGGTGCCGTCCAGGACCGAGCCGAGCAGCGCCCGGTGGTAGGGGAGCCGCGGCTCGGCGCCGATCACGGTGACCTCGCCGCCGTAGCCGTACCGGATCAGCCGCTCGGCCAGGCGGTGTGCGGCCGGGCCGCCGCCCACGATCACGACCCCGCTCACGGCCGCTCACCCACCGGCGTCACACGCACCGCGCCGACCTTGAACTCCGGCATCCGGCTGCGCGGGTCGAGCGCGTCCCCGGTGAACAGGTTGGCGCGGGCCGCCCCCGGGAAGTGGAACGGCACGAACACGGTGTCCGTGCGCACCGCCCGGGTCAGCCGCACCCGGGCCCGCGCGCTGCCGTACGCCGAGGCGACCTCGGCGAACGTGCCGTCGGCCAGGCCGAGGCGCCCGGCGGTGTCCGGGTGGATCTCCACGAACGCCTCCGGGGCGGCCTCGACCAGCTCGGGCACCCGCCGGGTCTGCGCGCCCGACTGGTACTGGGCGAGCACCCGGCCGGTCGTGCCGTACAGCGGGAACTCCGCGTCGGGTTCCCGGGCCGGCGGCCGGTGCTCGACCGCCGTGAACCGGGCGCGGCCGTCCGGATGCGCGAACCGGTCCAGGAACGGGCGCGGCGTCCCCGGATGGTCGTCGTCGCCGGCCGGGCAGGGCCAGTGCAGGACCTCACCGGCGTCCAGCCGGGCGTAACTGACGCCGGAGTAGTCCGCCCGGCCGCCCGCCGTGGCCCGCCGCAGCTCCTCGAAGACCTCCCGGGGCCGTACCGGGAAGCGGTCCGGGGGCTGGCCGAGGCGGACGGCGAGGCCGTGCAGCACCTCCAGGTCGGTACGGACCCCAGGCGGCGGGCTCAGGTGGGCGCGTCGGCGCAGCACCCGGCCCTCCAGACTGGTGAGCGTGCCCTCCTCCTCCGCCCACTGCGCGACCGGCAGGACGACGTCGGCCAGCGCGGCCGTCTCGGAGGGGACGAAGTCGGCCACCACCAGCAGGTCCAGGGCGGCGAGCCGGCCGGTGACATGGGCGGCGCGGGGCGCGGAGACGACCGGGTTCGAGCCGAACACCAGCAGCGCGCGGGGCCCTTCGGCGGTGCCCAGCGAGTCCAGCAGCTCGTAGGCGCTGCGGCCGGGGCCGGGCAGCGACCCCGGGTCCACACCCCACACGGACGCGACGTGCGCCCGGTCCGCCGGGTCGGTCAGCGAACGGTAACCGGGCAGTTGGTCGGCCTTCTGGCCCATCTCCCGCCCGCCCTGTCCGTTGCCCTGCCCGGTCAGCGTGCCGAAACCGCTGCCTGCCCGGCCCGGCAGCCCCAGCGCCAGCGCCAGGCCGATGAACGCGGTGACGGTGTCGGTGCCCTTGCTGTGCTGCTCCGCGCCCCGGCCGGTCAGGACATGGGCGTGCCGCGCCCCGGCGAGCATCCGCACCGCCCGGCGCGACTCCGCCACCGGCACCCCGGTGACCTCCTCGACGCGCTCCGGCCACCAGCCGGCGCAAGCCTCCCAGGCCGCGTCGAAACCGGTGGTCCGGGCCTCGACGTACTCCTTGTCGACCAGTGACTCGGTGACCGCCAGGTGCAGCAGGCCGAGCGCCAGCGCGAGATCGGAGCCGGGAACGGGCTGGAGGTGCAGCGCGGCGCGTTCGGCGGTACGGGTGCGCCGCGGGTCGATGACGATGAGGTCCGGGCGTTCCAGGTGCCGCATCAGCGGCGGCATGGTCTCCGCCGGGTTGGCCCCGGCCAGCAGCACCACGTCGGAGCCGTCCAAATCGGTCACCGGGAACGGCAGCCCCCGGTCCAGGCCGAAGGCCGCGCCGGCCGCGGCGGCCGCCGAGGACATGCAGAACCGGCCGTTGTAGTCGATCTGGCCGGTGCCCAGCGCCACCCGGGCGAACTTGCCCAGCGTGTACGCCTTCTCGTTGGTCAGCCCGCCGCCGCCGAACACACCGACCGCGTCCGCGCCGTGCAGCGCGCGGATCTCCCGCAGCCGCCCGGCCACCAGGTCGAGGGCCGCGTCCCAGGACGCCGGCGCGAGCACGCCGTCCGTGCCGCGCACCAGCGGGGTCAGCAGCCGCCCCGGCGTGCCGAGCAGCGCCGGCGCGGTCCACCCCTTCTGGCACAGCCCGCCCCGGTTGACGGGGAAGTCCGGCGAGGGACGCACCGCCACCCGGCCGCGCCCGCCGGACAGTTCCGTCGAGCACTGGAGCGCGCAGTACGGGCAGTGCGTCGTCGTCTCCGGCCCCGCCACCGGGGCCTGCGGGCGCGGCCCGCCCGCCTCAGCGGACATGGGAGGACCGCTCCCGGACCGAGCCGGACGGGGCACCGGCCGCACGCTCGCCGCGCAGGTACACCACGCGGATCAGCACCGCGCAGAGCGCGTAGAAGGCGAGAAAGGCGAAGAACGCGGGTTCGCCGGTGCCCAGTTCGCCGTAGGACGAGCGGAACGCCAGGTTGATGGCGACGCCACCGAGCGCGCCGAGCGCGCCGGCGATGCCGATGACGGCCCCCGACAGCCGGCGCGAGCGGGCGAAGGCCGCCGCGGCGTCATGACCGGAGGTGACGGCGACCTCGGCCTGCCGGGCGAAGACCGCCGGGATCATCTTGTACGTCGAGCCGTTGCCGACCCCGCTCATCACGAACAGCGCGGTGAACCCGGACACGAACAGCGCGAAGGAGCCGTTGCGGGTGGCGACCAGCAGCACACCGATCCCGGCCGCCATCCCGGCGAACGCCCACAGCGTCACCCGCGCCCCGCCGAACCGGTCGGCGATCCGGCCGCCGAGCGGACGCGCCACCGAGCCGAGCAGCGGCCCGAGGAAGGTGAACGAGGCCGCCTCGAACGGTGTCGAACCGAACTGGCTCTGCAGCACCAGCCCGAACGCGAACCCGAACCCGATGAAGGACCCGAAGGTGCCGATGTACAGCAGGGAGATCCACCAGGTGTGCGGGTCGGCGGCCGCCTCGCGCTGCGCGCCCCGCTCGGTGCGGATCACCGTCACGTTGTCCATGCGCAGCGCGGCCAGCAGCGACACCACCGCGATCAACGGCAGGTAGCAGGCGGCGACGTACGCCGGGTGGGTGTCACCGAAGACGGAGATCACCAGCAGGCCGAGCAACTGCACGGCGGCGACGCCCAGATTGCCGCCGCCCGCGTTCAGACCGAGCGCCCAGCCCTGGTGCCGCTGCGGATAGAAGGCGGTGATGTTGGTCATCGAGGAGGCGAAGTTGCCGCCGCCCGCCCCGGCCAGCGCGCCGGTCAGCAGGAACACCCACAGCGGGGTGCCGGGGCGCTGCACGAAGTACGTCGTCAGCCCGGCCGGCACCAGCAGCACCAGCGAGGCGAACACGGTCCAGTTGCGGCCCCCGAAGCGGGTCACCGCCCGGCTGTAGGGCAGCCGCAGCAGCGCGCCCGACAGCGTGGGCACCACCACCATCAGGAACTTCTCGTCCGGCGCGAAGTCCAGCCCGATCCTCGGCGACATGAACAGCACCAGGACCGACCACATGCTCCACACCGAGAAACCGATGTGCTCACTGGCCACCGACAGCGCCAGGTTGCGGCGGGCGACGAGCCGTCCGCCGCGCTCCCACCGCTTCTCGTCCTCGGGATCCCAGTTCTCGATCCACCGCCCTCGGGCGGCGCGTGCGCGGGTCATCTTCTCCTCGGCTTTCCGGGGCGTCGAGCCGTGGCCCGGACGGTCCGGGCCACGGCTTGCGGGGGTCGGTCGGGGGGATCAGGACCGCAGGGCACGGTCCACCAGGGCGGTCGCGGCGCCGGTGTACCCGGCCGGGTCGCACAGCGCGGGCAGCTCGCCCGCCGCCCCGGGCGGCAGTTCCGGCATCCCGGCCAGCACCTCGGCCAGCGGACGTCCGGACACCCCGGCCCGGTGCGCCGCCTCGGTCAGCAGCGCCCGGGCACGCGCCTTGCCGAGCACCGGGGCGAGCCGCGCGGCCACCCGCTCGGAGACGATCTGACTGCCTGTCAGCTCCAGGTTGGCGCGCATGCGGTCCGGCCTGACCTGAAGTCCCTCGGCGAGTTCCGCCGCGGTGCGGGCGGCGCCGCCGGACAGCCGCAGACACTCGCGCAGCAACTGCCACTCCGCGTGCCAGACCCCGGCGGACCGCTCGTCCTCGGCGACCAGGCACTGGGTGAGCGCGGCGGCGAGCGCCGGCACCTGCAGCGCCGCGCCGCGCACCAGGGTGGCCAGCACCGGGTTGCGCTTGTGCGGCATGGCGGAGGAACCGCCGCGCCCCGGCCCGCCGGGCTCGGCGACCTCACCGACCTCGGTGCGGGCCAGCGACTGCACATCGACGGCGATCTTGCCGAGCGCCCCCGCCGTGAAGGCGAGCGCGGACGCCAGGTCGGCGACGGGGGTGCGCAGCGCGTGCCAGGGCAGCACCGGCACGGCCAGCCCGGTCTCGGCGGCGTACGCCTCGGCCAGCAACTCCGTGTACCGGCCCGGATCGGGCCGCCCGCCGGCCGCGGCCGGCGCGTACTCGAGGTAGCCGGCCAGCGTGCCGGCCGCCCCGCCGAGCGAGACCGGCAGCCCGCCCTCGTGGACCCGGGCGAGCCGGGCCTCCGCGTCCAGGACCAGTGACCGCCAGCCCGCCGCCCGCAGCCCGAACGTCGTCGGGACCGCGTGCAGGGCCAGGGTGCGGGCCACGGCGAGCGTCTCCCGGTGCCGTTCGGCGAGGCCGGCCAGCGCCGCCGCGGTACGCGCCAGGTCCGCCCGCACCAGGCCGAGCGCCCGGCGCGCCACCAGCATGGCGCCGGTGTCGAAGACGTCCTGGCTGGTGGAGCCCTGGTGCACGTACTCGGCGGCCCGCTCGTCCTCCTCGGCCACCACCGCGGTGAACGCCCGCACCAGGCCCACCACCGGGTTGGCGGTCTCCCGGGCGGCGAGCGCCAGGGCGCGCGGGTCGAGCCGGTCGGCGTCGGCGGCCCGGGTGATGGCGGCCGCCGCCTCCTTCGGCAGCGTCCCCAGCGACGCCTGCGCGCGCGCCAGCGCCGCCTCGGCGTCCAGCATGGCCTGCAGCCAGGCCCGGTCGCCGGTGGCCGCCTCGACGGGCGTCCCGGCCCGTACCGGCGACAGCAGTCCGTCGTCGGTCCAGGGAAGGGACCGGGTCACACGATCACCCCGGAGGACAGGCCGGTGTCGGCGTCCACCGGCCGGACCCCCTCGGGCACCCGGGCCACCGGCGGCAGCGCCAGCACACTGCGGGCGATCGCGTCGGAGTCGCCGAGGGTCACCGAGTCCACCCCGGGCCGGATGCCGGCCGCGGTCACCCAGTGCACCGACTCGGTCGGCACCCCGTACGCGAAGCGCCGCGGGTGGGCCCGGCCGCGGCCGTCGAGCAGCCGGTAGGGGCGCTCGGTGACGGCCAGACCGCCGGTCTCGTAGTCGCCGCCCGCGCCCTTGATGCGGAACGGCGCCGCCTGGTCGGTGTCGAGCAGGTGCCGCAGCAGCGGGTCGTCGGTGCGGCGCAGGTCCGGCTCGGGCAGCCGGGCCTCGATGAGCACCGCGGCCCGCACCGGCTCGCCCGGCACCGCCGTCGAGTGCGCGACGTAGGTCTGCGCGGTGGTGTCGATGCGGACCTGCGTGCCCGGACCGGTCACCGTCAGCACGCCCGCCTCGATCAGCGCGATCATCTCCTCGATCCGGGAGGCCGGCGGGCCGATCGACAGGAACGCGTTGAGCGGCGTGTACCAGCCCTCCAGGTCGTCGCGGTGCGAGGCGCCGTCCAGGCCGCCGTGGTCGACCGCGAGCCGGATCTCGTTGCGCAGGTCGCGCAGCACGTCCAGGGCGGCCTTGAGCGGCCCGCTGACATTGCCCCGCCGGGACTCGGCGACGTCCTGGCGCAGATGGCCGAGGAGCCAGCCGGTGAACTCCGCGCGGTCCGCGAAGACGCGGTCCCCGTACGGCCGGGACAGCCGCTCCCAGTCCCAGCGCTCCCCGTCCGCGATGCCGTGGGCGTCCAGCAGCGCCGAGGGGTCCTCGCCCGCCGAGAGGTACCGCTCGGCCAGTTCCTCCCCGCGCTCCGGCTCGCCGTGCGCACTGAGCAGCGTCCGGTAGTAGACGGACTCCACCTCACGGGAGATCAGCGGCCACAGGTCCGTGCCGAAGTTGACCGGCCGCCCCGAGGCGGCCCGCTCCCGCAGCGTCGCGATGTAGGCGGGGGTCAGCAGCCGGGCCTGGTGACGGCCGGTGGCGCCCTTCTCGTTCTCGCCGCGCGCGTGGTACGGGATGCCGCGGCGCGAGAACGCGAACAGTTTCGGCTCGCTGCCCGAGCGGCGGTAGGCCAGACCATCCCCGGACCGCTCGAACCGGCCGCCCCGGCCCAGCGTGAACAGCGCCATGTGGTCGAAGAAGTTCAGCCCGAGCCCGCGCAGCAGCACGTTGCGGCCCGGCTCGACACCGCTGAGGTCCAGGTCGGCCGGGTTGGCCGGGACGACGTAGGTCAGGTGGTGGATACGGGCCAGGCTCGCGGTACGCGCCTCGCGCGCCGACAGCCGGGCCGGGACGTGCCCCTGGGCCATGACGATGGCGTCCAGGTCGTTGAGCCGGGTGCCGTTCTCCAGGCGGATGCCCTGCGGACCGCCGGGCACCCCGTGGGTGTCGGCCGCGGCGACCGCCCGCGAGCGGTGCACCAGCACCTCGACATGGGCGGGCGCGGAGGCGCTGATGCGCTCGAAGCAGTCCTTCAGGTAGCGCCCGTAGAAGGCGCGCGTCGGGTAGGAGTCGGGGCCGAGCCGCGCCGCCTCGGCCAGGACGGCCGCGTCCTGCCGCGCCGGGTCGCCGAGCAGCGCCAGGCCCCGCGCCCACTCGTACAGGCTGGGGCCCGGTTCGACGGGCCCGTCGATGCCGGCGCTGTCGTCGGTGAAGACGGTGATCTGCGCGGCCACGGTGTTCATCAGCAGGTGCTGCGACTGCTCCGCGCGCCACACCGTGCCCGCGCCGGGCGCGGAGGGGTCGACGACGTGGACCGTCACCTTGCTGTGGGCGGGGGAGCGGCGCTCGTTGGCCAGCAGCCGTTCCAGCACCGACAGCCCGCGGGGGCCGGCACCGATGACGCAGACCTCAAGGGTGCTGTTCATGTGCGGGGACTCCGTTTCTGGGCAGGGGGGACCGGCGGCCGGGAGGGGCCGGCCGCCGGTCGGGGAAGGGAGAAAGGAAAGGGCGGGGAGGAGCGGGGAGGAGCGGGGCGGTCGAAGGGGTGACGGCCCCGCTCGGGGAGCCGGCGCGGGCGGGTGCGGGCCGCCGTCCGTCAGACGCCGGGCGCTTCGGCGACCAGACGGGCCAGTTCCAGGCGCTTGATCTTCGTGGTGGCGGTCTGCGGAAGGTCCTCCAGACGCCACTGGACGGGGGCGGCGAGCGCGGGCAGGTCCACCACCGCCGTCTTCCAGGACAGTTCGTCCAGCGGGGTGTCGCCCCGCGTGCACACCACCGGCACCGCGCGGCCGTCCGGGCCGGGGATGATGATGACCTCGACCAGCTCGGGCAGCCGGGTGAACAGCTTGTCCTCGATCTCCAGGGTGGACTGCACGCCGGGGATCTCGTCCACCTCGCGGTCCAGCAGGTGCAGGCAGCCCCACCTCGTCCGGTAGCCGACGTCACCCATCCGCCACCAGCCGTCGTGGACCTGCTTCTCCCAGCGGCCGTGCTCACCCAGGTAGGTGACGATCCGTCCGTCGGTCCTGACCTCGATGAAGCCCGGGTTCTCCTTGGACACCGGCGCGCCGTCCCGGCTGACCACCCGCACCCCGGTCATGCCGAAGAACGGCACCCCGACGCAGCGGCCGTTGAAGTCGGCGCCGTCCTTTGGCGAGTAGGTGCGGGCGGCGATCGGGCCGACCTCGCTCTGCCCGTACGCCTGGGCGAACCGCCGGCCCTTGCGCCGCGACCCCTTCAGCAGGGTGTTGACGGTACGCGGGTGGATGGCGTCGAAGGTGCTGGAGAAGTACTTCACGTTGGCCAGCGGCCCGCGCGGGTCGTCGGCCAGCACCTCCCAGCGCAGGAACGTGTTCGGGTGCGCCTCGATGAACCCCGGCGGGACCTGCGCGAACAGGTCGGCCACCGGCTGCGGGTCGTCGTCGCGCAGCACGATCAGCGGATGCCCCTGGAGGATCGAGATGGGCATCGCCGTGAACATCCGCGAGTGCACGAACGACACGTGCACCGCGACCGGTTCGCTGCGCCGCACCGCGCTCTTGATCACGGCGGCCTGCGGACGGTAGCGGGCCTGGAAGCTCATGCCGGTGTGCACGGCCAGCTTCGGTGTGCCGGTGGTGCCGGAGGTGTGGGTGATGAGCGTGGGGTGGTCGATCGGCATCGACACCGCGGGCACCCGCTCGACCCCGGCCAGCGAGGCGAACGAGGTGGCTCCCTCGTGCTCGCCGGCGGTCAGGAGCACCTCGCGGGAGAGGTCGAAGACCTCCGCGGGCAGGTCGTGGTCGAGCTTGTGCCGGTCGGTGACCAGGAACGGGCTGCCGACCCGGCGCAGCAGCTCGGCGACGGTCCCGCCGTCCAGCTTCGGGGACAGCAGTACCGGGACGGCGCCGGTGCGGGCGACCGCACAGGCGAGGAGGGAGATGTCGAAGCCGTCGCTCTTGTGCACCACCACGTGGTCGCCGGGACGCACCTTGACCGACCACAGCCGGGAGGCGAAGTCGTCCACCAGGTCGGCCAGTTCGGTCAGGGTCGCGCGCCGGCCGAGGCCCGGGGCGATGTCGAGGTCGTGGTCGAGGATCACGAAATTCGCCGGGTGCCTGGCGGCGGCCCGGTCGAAAAGCGTGCCGAGTCGAATTCCCTTGCTTCCTATTCGCTGGAGAAACATGTAACCGATCTCTCGTCCATGGCTGCGGAAATCCTGGCGGGGGCGGGTCAGTCGCTTTCGATGACGTCCTTGATACGGGCCAGCGTGGCGTCGAGATCCTGTCCGAGCTTGGCGGTCCACTCGGCGACGAACCTCTTGCGGCCGTCCTCGTCGAGGTCGGCGACGATCTTGTGGATGCCGGCGGTGGCCCTGCCCATGCGGAAGTGGTGGACCAGCCAGGTGGTGCCGTCGCCGGCGTCCTCGACGTCGAAGCCCCAGATCGACTCCTGGTCCTCCCGGGCGTGGGTGAGCATCATCCAGCGGAAGGTCCGGCCGGGTTCGGCGGCCACCACACGGGCCTCGGTGTACCAGGTGCCGCGCACCAGCGGGGCCCAGCCGACGACGTCCTCGCTGCGCAGGTTCTCGCCGCGGAAGACCGAGCCGACGGCCGAGGGCTCGCCCGCGATCCACTCGCCGCCCATGCACTCGGGGCTCCACTCCCTGGAGCGGGTCAGGTCGCTGACCACCGCGTAGATCGTGGCCGGGGACGCCGAGACACGAATCCGGGCGTCGAGTTCGAAGAGCGGGGAATTGTTGATGATGGTTTCTTCGCTCGCTGTCATGGCGGTAATCCTGCCGAGGCGCGAGGAAGCCGGGCAATCAAGCGGTTCGGGGTACGTCAAGTTGAATTCCGGCCCCGCCGGGGAAACGTGACGTGCCGGGAGAACCCGACGGGCAATTCCCGCGGTGCGGGGCGGTTCCGGACAGCGGGCGCGCCGGAGGGCACCACGACGCCGGTCGCGGTGCCCTCACCGACGGGGGAACGGGGAACGGGGTAGGGGGTACGGGGGGGGACGGGGGTACGGGGGGACGGGGGTACGGGGGGCGCGGCCGCGCTCAGTCGCGTACGCGCAGCACGAGTTTGCCGGTCACCTTGCCCTCCTCCAGCCGGCGGTGCGCCTCGCCCGCCTCGCTCAGCGGCAGCACCTCGGTGGCGCGCGGCCGCAGCAGGCCCGCCGCGAGCAGCCCGCCCACACCGCGGGCGGCGCCGGCGAGCTGGGCGGTGTCCGCGTGCGAGATCGCGAAGCCGCGCACCGAACGGTCCTGGAGGTACAGCGCCCCCACCGGCAGCACCGGGCGGGTGCGCAGACCGGCCAGGACCACGATCCGGCCCCGGCCGGCCAGCAGGTCCACCGCCGTCTCCAGGTCGTTGCGGCCGGCGGTGTCCACATGGACGTCCACGCCCCCCGGCGCGGCGGCGCGGATCCGCCCGGCGACCTCGCCCTCCCGGTAGTCCACGAAGTGGTCGGCGCCCAGCGCACGGACGTACTCCTCGTCGCGGCCGGCGGCGACGGCGATCACCCGGGCGCCGGCCCGGGCCGCCATCACCACCAGGGCGCTGCCCACGTTGCCGGCCGCGCCGAGCACGGCGACGGTCTCGCCGGCCCGCAGCCCGCCATGCGTGAACAGCGCCAGGTGCGCGGTCGCGGCCGGGTGGGCGAGGGCCACGGCGTCGGCCGGGGCGACACCGTCGGGCAGGTGGTAGAGCCGGTCCACGGGCACCACCGCCTGTTCGGCGGCGGCACCCTGCCGGCCGTCGTGGCCCAGGCTGTTGCACCAGACCCGGTCACCGACGCGGAAGCCGGTGGCCGCCGGGCCGGCGGCGGCGACCGTCCCGACCAGGTCACGGCCGATGACGAAGGGGAACTCGACAGGGGTGCGCCAGGCACCCGAACGCACGAAGGTGTCGACATGGTTGACGGCGCTCACCTCGACGTCGACCAGCACGTCGTGCGGGCCGGGCACGGGTGGCGGCAGCTCACCGTGACGTATGAGGTCGGGGGAGCCGAGCTGGGTGATGTAGGCGGCACGCATGCTCACGGAGTCTGGCACCCGGGCGGCCCGCACGGCCGAGACGGCGGCCGTCGCGGACCGGGGTACGTCAGGTCGGTGCGCGGGTGTGTCAACTCGGGCGCGCTCCGGCCGCGGGGCCGCCCTACGCTGCCCGCCATGTCCCTCACCCTGCCGATCACGGACGTCACCCCGGACGACTGGCGGATGGCCGCACACCTCAGGCCGTTGATACGCACCCTGCGACCCGCGCTCACCGACGCGGACTTCGACCGGTTCGCCGTCGAGGCGCACGCGCAGGGCCTGGTGTTCACCGCCGCCTACGACGGCGACGGCACCTGCCTGGCGGTGGCCACCCACCGCGTCCTGGCGACCAGCCGCGGCCGGATCCTGTTCGTCGACGACCTCGTCACCGATCCCGGCCACCGTCGCGCGGGCACGGGCGCCCGCCTGGTCGCCCACCTCACCGCACGGGCCCGGGACGCCCGCTGCGACGCCGTGGAACTGGACTCCGGCGTCACCAACCACGCCGCCCACCGCTTCTACCACGCCCGCCGGATGCGGATCACGGCCCTGCACCTCGCCCTGGACCTCACCGGCGGACCAGGTGCCTTTGCCGCGCCTCGACCGCCCCTGGACCACCCGCGCCGAACGTGAGGCACGACGCACCGCCGCCGCCCGCGCCCCACCCACCCGCGCGGACCGGCACGACAAGGAAGCGGAAAAGACACCTCACATGACCGACACCACCTCCCCGCGCCGGGCCGGCACCCCGCACACCCCGGCGGCCGGCACCCTCGCCGCGCTGACGGCCGTCCTGACGCGGGACCTCACCACCGGCGCCTGGCGGCCCGGCCCGCTGGAGCGCCGGCTCGCCCGGCACCTGCTGCTCGCCTCGGCGGGAGACGGCGCACTGACCGCCGACCGCGTCCGCGCCGCGCTCTGGGAGGGCGACGTCGCCCTGATTCACGCGGGCGAGGGCCGCCTGGCCAGGCTCCTCGCCCACCTGCTCGCGGCGGCGCAGGCGCCCGCCGGTCCGGCCACCGAGGCCCGCGACGAAACCGCCCGCACCCTGCTCGAACGCCTCGCGGAGGAAGGAACCCACGACCGTGCCCGCACCTGAGACCGAGACCCCGGCCGTCCCCGTCGACTTCTGGTTCGACCCCGTCTGCCCCTGGGCGTGGATGACGTCCCGCTGGCTGCTGGAGGTCGCCGGACGACGCCCGCTGGACATCCGCTGGCACATCATGAGCCTGGCGGTGCTCAACGAGGGCCGCGAGGACCTGCCCGAGCGCTACCGGCGTCTGCTCACCGAGGGCTGGGCGCCGGTGCGGCTGGTCGTCGCCGCCCGGCGCAAGTACGGCGACGAGGTCACCGGCCGGCTCTACACCGCGCTCGGCACCCACATCCACCGCCAGGGCCTCGGCCCGGCCCGGGAGGCCCTCGGGAAGGCGCTGCGGGAGGCGGACCTGCCGGCGGACCTGCTCGACCAGGCGGATACCGACACCTGGGACCCCGACGTGCGCGCGAGTCACCGGGACGGCATCGACCGCGTCGGTGAGGAGGTCGGCACCCCGGTGATCGCGCTGCCCGGCCCGGACGCCACCCGGACGGCGTTCTTCGGCCCGGTCGTCACCCCGGCCCCCCGGGGCGAGGCGGCCACCCGGCTCTGGGACGGCCTGCTGCTGCTCGCCTCCACACCGGGCTTCTACGAACTCAAACGGACCCGCACCCAGGGCCCCGTGTTCGACTGAAGCCCCGCCCGCACCTCGCCCGCACCCACGGCCCGCGCCGCCCCGACCCCGTACCGGGCGGCGCGGGCCACCCCACGTGCCCCGGCCTCCACAACCGGGACACGGGTCTCATCC
Source organism: Streptomyces ziwulingensis (assembly GCF_039542605.1). Classification (NCBI taxonomy): domain Bacteria; kingdom Bacillati; phylum Actinomycetota; class Actinomycetes; order Kitasatosporales; family Streptomycetaceae; genus Streptomyces; species Streptomyces ziwulingensis. Next base: position 262,516 of record NZ_BAABIG010000033.1, on the reverse strand, counting down.
GGCGACCGGCGCGGCGGCCGCCCGCTCGGGCTCCGCCTCCCGTACGGACGCCGGCGGTGCCGGGACCCGCAGGGCGACCAGACCGAGGGCGGCGAAGAAGAGCGCCCAGCCGGCCCAGCCCGTCCAGGCCCAGCCCACCGCCGCGCTGATCAGCGGCGGCCCCACCACCGTCGTCACGGCGAACCCCATGTTGAACGCCGCGAGATGGGCGGTCTCCCGCCCCTTGGGGATGTGCGGCAGCGCCGCCCCCGTCGACCCGGCGACGATCAGCAGCTCGCCGAGCGAGAGCAGCGCCGCCGCCGCGACCACGACCGTCAGGTCCGGCCACCTCCCGCCCAGTACGGTCAGCGGCACCACCGCCGCGCCGAGCCCCGCCAGCAGACCGCCGCGGCACATCAGCGCCCGCGCCCGCGGCAGTCGGTCCGAACCCCGGCTCAGCCGCACCTGGAGCGCCACGACCACCGCCGTGTTCAGCAACTGGACCACGGTCACGCTCCACACCGGCGCCTGCGTCCGCTGCACGATCCACAGCGGTAGCCCGATGCCCAGCAGCAGCGCCGACAGCGTGAACGCCCCGTACAGGGCGGTGATCCCGAGGAACGCCCGGTTGCGCAGGATCCCGGCCCGGCTCCGGCCCGCCCGGCCCACCGGCGCCACCGCGTCGGCGGGGAAACCCCGGCAGATCGCCGCGCAGCACAGGAAGAGCGCGGCCGACGCCAGCAGCACCGCCCGGTACCCCCACGCCTCGCCGCCGGCGATCGCGGCGCCCGCGGGCAGCGCGCCGGCGGCCATCCCGGCGTTGCGCAGCGTCCGCATCCGGGCCAGCGCGCCCACGCGCTGCCCGTCGGGGACGCGGCGGATCAGCCCCGACTCGATCAGCGGGCCGATGCCCCGGCTGAGCAGCCCGGCCACCGCCGCCGCGAGCAGCGCCTGGCCGAAGGACGCGATCGCGGCCAGCGCCAGGAAGGCCGCGCAGCGGACCGTGAACAGCACGCCGAGGACGGTGCGGACGCCGAACCGCTCGGCGGCGCGCGCGATGGGCATGGCCCCCAGCAGCGAGGCCACCCCCGAGGTACCGAGCACCACACCGACCTGGTGGTTCGTCAGCCCCGCCGCCTGGTCGAGGAAGAGCACCGACAGCGAGAGGTACATGCCGAGCCCGACCGCGTCGAACAGGCCGACCGCGTACAGCCCACGCCCCGGGCCGGACTTCGGTGCACGCCCCGGGCCGGACTTCGGTGCGGCCGGTGGCGCGGGCCGCGCGGCCGGGACGCCGGCGGCCTCACTCACGGTCCGCCCCCGTCGGCGCGTCGAAGCCCGGCACCAGCCGGATGTCCAGGGCCTCCTCGACGCGCCGGGTGACCGCACGGGCGGTGGCCACGTCCGGCGCCTTCACCATGAAGCTGGCCAGGTGCAGGGTGCCCTGCCGGGTCACCCGCTGACCGGTCGCGAACCGCGGGGCGACGTAGACCAGTTCGGGGAACGCCTCCCGTACCCGCTCGGCGGGGGTCTGCGCGGCCACCCGCCACACGCCCGTCGGGATCGGCAGGAACCGCAGCAGTGCGACGCCGGTGAACTCGGGCAGCGCGGTCGGCGGCAGCCCGAGCGCGCTGCGGCCGATCTGGGCGGCGTAGTCGTACCCGGCCGCCGCCTCGAACATCACCGGCAGCGGGCCGCCCGCCCGCGCGTTGACCTCGATGATCCGGGGGCCGCCGGCGGTCAGCGCCACCTCGGTGTGCACCGCGCCCGAGGTCAGGCCGATCGCCCGGATCGCCCGGTCGGCGACATCGGTCACGGCCGCCGCCGTGGCGGGGGCCAGCCGGCTGGGCAGCACGACGCCCTCCTCGGCGTACCCGTGCTCCAGCGGCAGCCGGTCGGAGACCGCCAGGTGGTACGCGGTCCCCGACACCAGCAGTGACTCCACGCTGCAGTAGGCGGCACAACCGCTGTCGCCGTCCGCCTCCAGCGCCATCGGCTCCTCCAGCAGATACGCCTCGTCGGACTGGAGGAAGGCGGTCTTCTCGGCGCGCGCCGCCGTGAACGCGTGGATCAGTTCGGCGTACGTGGCGACCCGCCGCACGCTCTGGCTGCCCGCGCCGAGCGACGGCTTGAAGACGCCGGGCAGCCCGACCCGGGCGGCGGCCGCCGCCAGGTCCCGCTCGCTGGTGATCACCTCGAACCCGGGGGAGGGGACGCCGCGTTCGGCGAACAGGAGGCGCTGACGCGCCTTGGACTGGGCGATGGCCACCGCCTCGGGCGGATTGCCGGGCAGGCCCAGCCGGGCGGCGATCTCGGCCTGCGGACGCAGCAGCAGTTCCGAGTAGGTGACGACACCGTCCAGCGGCAGCCGCCCGTGCAGGTCGGCGGCGGCCTCGACGGCGGCCCGCAGGTCGGCGGCGTCCAGGAACTCACCGCGCAGCCCGCGCTCCGCCCAGGCGGCCCGCAGCCGGTCCGGGGGCCGCCAGGCGGTGACGTACACGACGCTGACGGTGTCGGTCAGGGTGGACAGCGAGTCGATGGCCTCGTCGGGGGCGTGGCCGCCGATCCCGGCGAGGAGCAGGAGGTGGGGGGGTGCCATGGGAGGAGACCTTTCACGAAGGAAGCCGACGGGGAACGAACGGGGACGGGGAGGGCGGGAGCGGGAGCGGGAGCGGGAGTGGGACGGCCGGGGAGTGTCAGGGGGGCGGGCGCCGGGACGGGCGGGGGAAGGACAGGAGTTCGGCGGCCAGGGCGTCCAGCCGCGCGTCGAGGAAGTCCAGTGGCGGTCCGGGCACCAGATCGGCCGCGGTGGTGGCGACATGGGTGGGCGCGGCCCAGCCGCCGAGCGCGCGCACCACGGTGCGCAACTGGTCGCAGGCGGTGCCCGCGCCGCGCGGTCCGCCGCCCGCAGCGATCAGGCCGACCGGGCGGCCGGTCAGCGCGTCGCCGGTCAGATGGTCGAGGGCGTTCTTCAGCAGGGCGCTGTAGGAGCCGTGGTAGACGGGCGTCGCCAGCACCGCCGCGTCGCACCGGGCGGCCAGCGCCCGCAACCGCGCGGTCTGGCTGCCGGGCGGCGGATCGTCGTACTCCGCCAGGCGGTGCGGTTCGGGGAACTCCACGGCCAGGTCCACCAGGTGCAACCGGGTCTTGGCCCGCGCCACGCGCTCACCGGCGCGCAGCAGGATCTCACGGGTCACGGAGTCCTTCGCGGCGCTGCCGAGGATGCCGAGGATCATGGCCGGGCCGCCTCGTGCACGGGACCGGTCACGATCCGCACCTCGCGCTCGGCCCGGTCCACCAGCGCCGCCGGCCCGTCGGGGGAGTGGTGGACGAAGACATGGGTGCTCACGCCCGTCCCCGAGAACGTCGACGCGGGCACGGTGTCGCCGACGCGCGCCCGCACGGTGCGGGAGTGGGCGTGCGGCGCCACCGACGAGTCGTCGTACGCCAGCAGCCGTCCGCCCTCGCAGTAGTGGACGGTCCACCCGGCGTACGCGGCGACCGGGTCGCGGCGGCCCGCGAAGGGGTTCTCGCCCGCGTCGGCGAGGATCTTCGCGTGGCGCAGGTCCACGCCGTCGGTGGCCCGGAACGACTCCACGACCCCGCCGCCGCCGGGCCGGGCCGCCACCTCGCAGAACGTCGGCCCGGCCGGGGTGAGGAACGCCTCCAGGTGCAGCACACCCGAGCGCACCCGCCAGCCGTCCACCACCTGGCCGAGCAGCCGGCCGGCCGCCGCGCGCACCGCCGGGTCGGCCACGGTCACCGACGACAGCGGCCGGCCGCGCCGCAGCGCCATGGTGTCGCGGACGTACGCCGACACGTTCCACACCGTCTCGCCCCGGTGCACGACCGCGTCGATGTGGCACATCGGGGCGTCGACGAACTCCTCGCACACCTGCGTCCCCGGTACGAACTCCGCACGCAGCCAGCGCTCCAGCTCCGCCTCGGAGGTGAGGACGGCCACGCCCTGGGAGCCGGAGGCGGCACGCGGTTTGCAGACGATCCGGCCGTGCCGGCGCAGAAGCGCCCGCACGTCCTCGGCGGTGTGCGCGAGGAGCCCGTCGGCGCAGCGGATGCCGTGGCGGCGGGCGAGACGCTTCATGACCGCCTTGTCGACAAAACGACGTACCTCGTCGGGTCCCTCGCCCGGGGTGCCCAGCAGCCGCCGCAGCCGCGCGGCCGGCTCCAGCAGCCGCTCCGACAGGGCGGCCACCCGGTGCACCGGGTACGCGGCGTGCACCGCCCGCGCCAGGTGCGCGAGGGCGAAGTCGTCGTACAGATCGGTGCGTACGCTGAGGTCGGCGGGCCCGGGGGCGTCGTCCGCCGAGGTCAGCACGGTCAGCCGGAAGCGGTCGGCGGGCAGTACCGGCGCGGACCCGTCCTCCGTCGTCCACGCGCCGGCGCCGAGCCGGTCCAGGAGCAGGACGTGGGTGCGGTCGCGGGGCGTGGTGCGCAGGACGAGGGAGCCCTCCAGACGGGCGGCGGCGGCCCGCGCCTCCTCCCGGCCGACCGCCACCACCGTGTGGCGCAGCCACACGCCGCTCCCGGCCGCGCCGGTGACGTCCCCGGCGCGGGTGAACACCCGGGCCCGGAACACCTCCGGGCGGGCGCCCAGTTCGGCGGCGGTGCTCGCCTCCACCACCCGCAGCGGACCGGCGGGCAACGGCAGCGCGCGCTGCACCGCGACGACCGTGCCGCGCGCCGCGCCGCGCGGCGCACGGCCGAGCGCGGCCTCGGTGACAGCGGCGACCAGCCCGCGGGTGTGGGTCGCGTCGTAGAGATCGATGGTCCCGCCGTCCAGACCGAAGAGGAGGAGAGGGGCGCCGGTGGGCGGGACGTCGGCATCGGTATCGGCGTCGGCACGGGAGCTGTCCGTGAGCCCGGTGCCCGTCGCGGCCGGCAGGCGCGGGCGGTCCGGGAAGAAGCAGCGCACCACTCCGTCCACCCGCGCCTCGCGCACCGCGCGTACGGCCCGTTCGACCAGCAGCGCGCTGCGCCGGGCGTCCAGGGCCGACGGGCAGAGCCGGGCGGACGGTTCCTCGTCCAGCACGGCGAGCGCCCGCACCTCGCCCCGGCGGGCGGTCACCACGACCGTGTGCCCGGCGGCCGGGGGAGCGGCACCGGCGACCGCGGGGCCGCCACCCTGCCCGGGGCGCGGGGGAGGATTACCGGTCGGGCCGGGGCCGCCGTCCCGGAGCTGCCGGGCGAAGGGCGTCGACGACAGGGTCAGCACACCCCGCACCCGTTCGGCGGCGTGCACCAGCCGCGCGGCGGCCCGGACCTCGGCTCCTGTACCGGCACGGTGCCACTGCCCGTGGCAGTGGCGGGCCCACAACGCCCGCGCCTCCGCCTCCGCCTCCGCCTCCGCCTCTGTCTCCGTCTCTGTCTCCGCTCCCGCCTCGCCCTCGGGCCCGGAGGTCCACACCACGCTCACCCGTGAGGTCACCGCCCCCACGGCCGTCAGCGTCGGTTCGACGGGATCGTCCGCGCCGAGCAGCACCAGCAGATGCTCCCCGCCCGGAGAACCGCCCGCGGAGCCGCCCGGGGAACCGGAAAGGGAACCGGACGGAGAACCGGACCGGGAGCCGGACCGGGAGCCGGCCGGCGCCCGAGGCGTACCGGTGGCGGGCTCCGGTCGCAGTTCCAGGGAGGCGAGCAGCCGCTCCGCCGCCGACGCGGCGGTACGCGCGGCCCGCTCACCCGTGGCGCCGCGGGCCAGCACATAGCCGATCCGGTCGTGGTTGGTGCGCAGCGCCCGCACCCGGTCGCCGGGGGCGACGGTGAGGTGCGTCTCGATGACGTCGGGGCCGAGCACGTCCGCGGGCTTGGTGCCCCGCACCACCGCCGGCACCGGACTGTGGAGCTGATGCAGCGCGACCACCGTCTCCGGCGGCGCCGCCTCCTCCACCTCGTCGCCGACCGCCAGCGCCACCAGGTCACGGGTGAGTGAACGCCCGAGCGCGTACGACATCTGACGGGTCACCACATGCCCGGCGATCCGCCCGTTGACCTCGATCATCTCGGGCCCGGTCGGGGTGAGCAGCAATTCGGCGTGGACGGCCGACGCGCGCAGGCCGAGGGCGCGGACCGCAGCCAGGACGAAGCCGCGCGCGGCCCCCTCCCCGGCCGGCCGGGCCGGGAAGTGACCGCCGAGTTCGGCGGCCTGGCCGGGCGGCGCGGGGAGCCGCTCCGCGAAGCCGAGCAGCACCACCCGCTCGCCCTGCACCAGGAGTTCCGCGCTCACATGCCGGCCCACCGCGTACTCCTCGACCAGCGCGCGCGGCGGCGCCCCGTCGCGCCCGGCCGGCACCCCGAGCACCTCCGACAGCGCGCGGGCCGCGTCCGTCCGGTTCCAGGCGATGGTGACCCCCACCGACCAGCCGCCCGCGGTGGGCTTCACCACGACCGGCAGCCCGATCTCGTCCACCGCCGCCAGCCCCTGCGCCAGGGTGGCGGCGACCCGCCAGCGCAGCGAGCCGACACCGTGCTCGGTGAGACGGGCGCGTACGGCGGCCTTGTCGCTCAAGGTCCGTGCCGCCGCCACCGACTCGTGGGGCAGCCCCAGATCGCGGGCCAGTTCGGCGACGGCGAACGGGTACACCTCGTCCCGGCAGATCACCCCGTCGGGCCGGTGCGGTCCGAGCCTGCCGCGCAACCGCTCGGCGAGCCGGCCTGCGGCGGGTGTCTCCACTTCCACCAGACGTGCGGCGCGCGCGGCCGGCTCGAATCCGGGCTTTCCCCGATAGGCGTCGAGATCGCCGGTGACAAAGCTCACCTCGATACCCGCGTCCGCCATCTCCGCGACCATGTCGAATCCGCGGACGGACGTGGTCTCCACCAGAACTATGTGCACGCCGCTCAGCTCCCCGGCCCGGTCGGTCCTGCCATCCGGGTCAGCGTCCGTCCGGCCCCCGCAACCCTCAAGGCGCCCCGGGCGAATGGGTCAAGTAGCCGCCGTACGCCGCCCCGGCGACTCCCGGTTCTCGTTCCCGTCAACACCGCGACCGTTAATTCCGGGAGTTGCCAGATTGCTGCCGGCCGCTCGCCACACGGCCGCCCGCCCGCCTAATTTCAGCGCACAGCGAATCGAAATCCGAAGCCCGCGACGTATCCGCGACACGGACGTATCCGCGACATGGACGTATCCGCGACACATCCGCGGCGCACCCGCGACACGTTGGCGACAAGTCCGCGACCAGCCCGAGAAAAAGGACGAGACGGCGTGCGAACCATCGACCTTCCGGCCTACGGACCAGGCCACTCAGCTCCCCTCACCCACGTCGGGTTCAGACCCGACGGCAACCGGCTGGCCAGTTCCTCGTACGACGGCACGGTGATCGTCTGGGACACCGGCGACCCGGCCCACCCGGTACCGCTGGCCCGGCTCCGCCACCGCCGTCTGGTCAACGCCTCCGCCTGGAACCCGGCCGACCCCGAGGTGCTCGCCACCGCCTCGGCCGACAAGACGGTGGCCATCTGGCGGGTGACCGACGAGGGCCGCACCACCCTGCGGGCCGTGCTCGCCCGGCACACCGACGACATCAACTCGGTGGCCTGGCTGCCCGACGGCGAACGGCTGATCTGCGTCTCCGAGGACGGCCGGGCCACCCTGTGGTCGGCCGCCGACGGCACCTTCCTCGCCGAGGTCGGCTCGCACGAGGCGCACTGCATGATGGTGTCGGTCGGCGCCCACGGCCTGGTCGCCACCGTCGGCGAGGACGGGCTGGTCGCCGTCACCGACCCCGACGGCACGACCGCGCCCGTCACCCGGCGCTACGACTCCTCCATCGAGGGCTGCGCCTGGTCGCACTCCGGCCGCCTCCTCGCCGTGGCCCGCGACGACGGCGCCGTCGACCTCCTCGACCCCGGCCTGGACGTGGTGCGCACCGTCTCCGTCTCCACCTCCGCCGCCCGCGCGGTGGCCTGGGCCGAGGACGACTCCGCCTTCGTCGTCGGCGCCTACGACGGCGCCCTGCACTGGTTCGACGTGGTCGGCACCCGACTGCACCGCGTCGAGGACCGCCGGGTGTGGCCCCGCTCGGTCGCGGTCGCCCACGGCGTGGTCGCCGCCGGCAGCTTCTGGAACGGCCCCCACCTGTACGACCTGACCACCGCCCGCCCGATCACCGCCCCCGAGGGCGCCACCCACGGCCCCAACGCGCTGGTCCAGCACGGCGGCGAACTCCTCGTCGGCACCGACTCCGGTCTCGTCGTCGCCGTCACCGCCGACGGCCGGGGCGCCGCCCCCTCCGTCCGCCTCATCGACCTCACCGACGGTCCGATCCTCTCCCTCGCGAGCGACGGCGACACCCTCTACGCCGGCACCTACTCCGGGCAGGTGCTGCGCCACGACGGCCGCACCCTCACCACCGGCGCACCGCTCGGCGCCCCGGTGCCCTCCCTCGCCGTCCACGACGGCACCCTCGTCGCCGGCACCTACAACGGCGAGTTCGTCCTCCTCGACCCCGGCACCCTCGACGTACGGGAGCGGATCGCCGCACACAACGGCTCGGTGAAGTCCCTCACCGCCGTCACCGGTGGCTTCCTGTCGGCGGCCACCGACCGCACCGTACAGGCGGGCGGCCCCCGCGGCCGGGACACGCTGTGGGAGCACGGCAACCTCGTCAACGCCGTCGCCGCCCTCGGCACCGAGGCCGCCGCCAGCGCCTCCCGCGACCACACCGTCAAGGCCGGCCGGATCACCCGCCGGCCCGACGGCACCTGGCGCGCCGAGGACGTGCAGACCCTGCTCGGCCCCGACGAGTCCGTGAAGTGCGTGGCCCTGCTGGGCGACGCGGACCGCCCCGTCGTGCTGGCCGGCTCCTACGACTTCGGCCTCTACGCCTGGCAGGTCGACTGGCAGGACTCCGCCGCCACCCTCGCCTCGGGCCGGCTGCTCGCCGAGTTCGCCCAGGGAGTGTCCTGCATGCTCCGCCTCACCGACGGCACGGTCGCCGTGGCCGGCTGGGACGGCCGCCTCCTCCTCGCCGGCCTCGACGCCGACGGCGCCCCCACGGTCCTGCGCTCCCTGCACCTGGAGGAACTGCTCCACGTCCCCGCCCCGACCGCCTCCATCACGTCCGCACAGGCCGGCCCCACCGCGTCCGCACAGGCCGCCGCCACGACGAGAAGCAGGGCCGCATGAACACCGTCGCCACCGTCGCCACCGTCACGACCGCGCACCGCACCACCACCGTGCGCGCCCGGGTCCCCGTCACCCTCGACCGCGCGTCCGGCCGCACCGCCGAACTCGTCACCTTCCACGACCTGCCCGACGCCCAGGAGCACCTCGCCTGCGTCCTGCCGCACACCTCGCGGACGGTCCCCCTGGTGCGGCTGCACAGCGAGTGCCTGACCGGCGACGTGTTCGGCTCCGCGCGCTGCGACTGCGGCCCCCAGCTCGACGAGGCGCTCACCGCCCTCGCGGAACAGGGCGGCGTCCTGCTCTACCTCCGCCAGGAGGGCCGCGGTATCGGCCTCTTCAACAAGCTGGACACCTACGTCCTCCAGGACCAGGACATCGACACCTTCAGCGCCAACCGGATCATCGGGCGCGGCGAGGACGAGCGCGACTACCGGGCCGCCGCCGCGATGCTCCGCGCCCTCGGCCTGACCCGCATCCGGCTGCTGACCAACAACCCCGACAAGGTCGCCCAGTTGCGCGACCTCGGCATCGAGGTCGACGCCGTCCTGCCCACCTCCGTCCACCTGACCGCGCAGAACGCCCGCTACCTCGCCGCCAAGGCCGACAGCGGGCACACGCTGACCCTGAGAGAGGAGGCGAGCGCATGAACCTCGACGACGTCGCCCGCTCCCCGCACTTCCAGGAACACGCTGACCTCGCCGACCCGGCCCGGGTGCACCGGGCGCCAGAGCCGCGGCCCGTGAGCGCCGACCGGCTGCGCCTGGCCGCCGCGGTGGAGGACCCGTCGCTGCCGCTGGCCGAACGGCTCACCGCCGGCGGCATGCTCGCCCTGCTCGGCGACCCGCGCCTCACCGAGACCCCCGCCACCTGCTTCGTCCCCGGCGCCACCGTCCCCGTCGGGCTGCCCGCCGAGGAGGTCCAGTACGTCGTCCGGCACTGGGCCGACAAGGGCGTCGAGGAGTCCTGGATCGTCAAGGAGACCCCTGAACACCCGGTCCGAATGGCCGACTTCTGGATCGCCCGCTACCCCGTCACCAACGGCGAGTGGCGCGACTTCCTCGCCGACACCGGCCTCGCGGACCGGCCGGGCACCTGGTACCTCGGCGCCTACCCCTGGGACCGCTCCAACCACCCCGTGGCCGGCGTCCGCGCCGAACACGCCGACGCCTACGCGCGCTGGCTGAGCGAGCGCACCGGGCACCCCTGGCGGCTGCCCGCCGAAGCCGAGTGGGAGTACGCCGCCAAGGGGCCGCAGGGCCGCCCCTATCCGTGGGAGGGCGGCTTCGACCCGGACGCCGCCAACACCCGCGAGTCGGGCGTGCACACCACCACCCCGGTCGGCGCGTTCCCCGACGGGCAGTCCCCGTTCGGCGCCCACGACATGGGCGGCAACGTGGAGGAGTTCACCGCCGACGACTACGCCCCCTACCCGGGCGCCGTCGCCGTCGACGACCACCTCGCCCGGACCATGGGCCGTTACCGCGTCGCCCGCGGCGGCAGCTTCGCCCGCTTCGGCGACCTCACCCGCACCCGCCGCCGCCACGGCGCCTTCCCCGGCCCGCTGTACCCCGTGGGCTTCCGCCTCGCCACCAGTGAGCGTCCGTCATGACGACTTCCGCCCCCCTCCTCACCCCGGCCCCGCCGGCCGCCCCCCGCACCCCCGCGGCGCCCGGGTCCACGCACCTCGCACGCGCCCTGGCCGCCCGCCGCCCCGGCCGCGCGGACATCGAGGCGCCCTTCGCGCCCGTGGAACGCGTCGCCCACCGCCTGCTGCCCGGCCTCGTCGCCCTCCGGCCGGCCGTCGGCGGCACCCCCCTGGTGCCGGTGCCCAGCCGGGCCGGCCACGGCACGGTGTGGCTGAAGGCCGAGGCCGCCAACCTCACCGGCACCGTCAAGGCCCGCACCGCCTACGCCCTGCTCTGCGGAGCCGTGGCACGGGCCGGCACCGCACGCGTCCGGCTCGTGGAGTACTCCGGCGGCTCCCTCGGCCTCGCCCTGGCCCACATGTGCGCGGTCCTCGGTCTCGACCTGCACCTGGCCGTCCCGTACGGCGTCCCCGACCGGCTCGTCGCCGCCCTGCGCCGGGACGGCGCCCGGGTCACCCGGGCCCCCGGGGGCACCGGCTTCCTCGGCGCGATGGACGAGGCGGCCCGCATCGCCGAGGACGAGGAGCGGTACCTGCTGCTCCAGCACAGCGCCCCCGAGGCGGCCGCCGTCCACCGCGAACGCACCGGCGCCGAGATCACCGCCCGCCTCACCGGCGAAGGCGTACGACCGCACGCGCTGGCCGCGTCGGTCGGCTCCGCCGGCACCCTGGTCGGCACCGCCCAGGCCCTGCGCCTGCGCGGGCCGGACTGCGCGGCCTTCGCCGTCTTCCCGGCCGAGGCCCCCTACGGCGACGCCCACGCACCCACGGGCGCACCTCGCATGAACGGCACCGGCGGCCTCGGCCACGGCCTGCGGCAACCCCTGCTCGCCCCCTACGAGGACGAGTTCGCCTTCGCCCAGGTCGGCTACGCGCAGGCCCTGGCGGCGATGCGGCTGCTGCGCGGCACCCAGCGGATCGCGGTCTCCGCCAGCGCCGCCGGCGCCTGGCTGACCGCCTCCCGCGCAGTGGACGCGGGCCCGCGCGGCCGGCACGCCGTGGCCGTCGCCGCGAGCCGCGGCACCGCGGAGGAGTGGGCCGATGCCGCCGACCACTGACACCCCGACTGCCGCCCCCTCGGCCACTGGCACCTCGGCCGCCGACCCCCCGACCGCCGACCCCCCGACCACTGGCACCCCGGCCGCCGGCACCCCGGTGCGGCCGGCCACAAACACCCCCACCGCCGACTACACCGCCTACCGGAGCGTCGTCGCCGACTCCTTCCGCACCTGGTACGGAGCGGGCCGCGACTCCTGGACCGCGGCCGGCACCAACGAGCGGGTCACCGGGTTCGCCTGCGCGCAGGCCCCCGCCGCGACCGGCGACCCCCGCCGGGTCCTGGACGTCGGCTGCGGCCGGGGCCACCAGACCGCCGCGTTCGCCGACCGGCTGGACGCCGACGCCACCGGACTCGACCTGCTCGACGTGTGGGACGCCCCGACCCCGGCCCGCGGCCGCGCCCGCTTCCGGCAGGCCGACTTCCTGGAGCACACCGACGACGCGCTGGACCTGCTGGTCGACAACGGCTGCCTGCACCACCAGCGCCGGGCCGACTGGTCCGCCTGGGCGGCCCACGGCGCGGAGCTGCTGCGCCCCGGCGGCACCCTCGTCGTCAGCGTCTTCCTCAGCCCGGACGGCGAGATCACCGAACTCCCCCTCAACGACGGCCGGCTGAACTGGTGGCTCACCGAAACGGCCGTCGGCGACCTCTACACGGCGGCCGGACTCGCGCCGCGCGAGCGTCTGGTGATCGACCGCGACTTCGAGTACCGCGGCCACCGGCTCGCCTACCTGACGCTCTCGTTCCGCAAGCCCTCCTCCGGCCCGCGCTCCCCGCGCCCGCCCGCATCCGGAAAGCCCGACGGCTGACCCGCCGTCACCCCGTGAAGGGACCTGTCATGCTCAAGGCGATCGACCTGGACCGGCCCGGCGGCCACGCACACCTGCGCGCCGCACTGCACGACGGCTTCTTCCTCGTCCGCAACACCGTGCCGGAAAGCCTCCTGGACGAGGCGTACGGCTTCCTGCACGCTTTCTTCGCCCTGGACACCGACGCCAAGCACGCCTGCCGCGTCCCGGGCTCGAACGGCCAGTCCGGCTACACCCCGCCCCTGGTCGAACACGCCGAGAGGGGTGCCGTACCGGACTGGAAGGAACTCTTCCACTGGGGCGCCCCGCTGCCCGCCCACCACCCCCTGCGGCAGCGTTACCCCGCCCGCTACCCCGACCCCTACTTCCCCGACCACCTGGTGCCCGGCATCGGCTCCGCCCTGCGCGAGCTGCACACCCGGCTGCTCCGCTTCCAGCACGACGTGGTCCGCACCCTCGCCGAGGCGCTCGGCGCCCACCCCGACTACTTCACCGACCTGCTGGAGGACGGCCCGGTCGTGAACCGGGCCACCTGGTACCCGCCGATGGACCAGGCCCCCTCCGACCGCCATGTCTGGGCCGTCGAGCACCAGGACTTCGACCTGATCACCGCGTTGCCCCGGGCCACCTCGGCCGGCCTGGAGGTGCTGGTCGACGGGGAGTGGCGGTCCGTCGAGGCACCCCCCGGCCATGCCGTCGTCAACGTCGGCATGGTGCTGGACCGGCTCACCAACGGCACGGCCCGCGCGGCCGTCCACCGCGTGGTGGCCCGCCCCGGCCAGCACGAAGGCCGCCTGTCCATCGTCCAGTTCTGCCACCCGGCGCCCTGGACCACCCTCACGCCCCTGCGTGTCCCCGGCACCGAGGAGGGCCCCCAGCGCTTCGCCACCCTGACCGCCGACGAACTCTTCCAGCGCACCATGTACCGCATCCGCCGCCTGGAAGCCCCTCCGGCCCCGGCCCCGGCCCGATGAACAGCACGGAGACGGACCGGCCGGGTCATGACCGGCACCGGCGCCTCGGTCCTCGGACCGGTCGCGGTCGGCGACGGCCGCCGCGTCGCCGCGTCGCCGCCCACTCCCTCGTCCCGCGCGACCTCCCGGCCCCCTGAGGCCCCCCATCCCCATCCCCCTCGCCCAGCCCACCCCACCACCCGCCCTCCCCGCGACGGAGACCGAGACCGACATGCTCAGCAGACGCTCCCTGATCCGCACCACCGCCGCCACCGGCGCCGCGGCCGCCCTGACCGCCGGCACCGGCGGCCTCGTCCTCGCCGCCGCCCCGTCCGCCGCCGTCCCCTGGAGCACCCTGCGCGACCGCCTCACCGGCCGCCTGGTGCTGCCCGACGACTCCGGTTACGACACCGCCCGGCAGCTCCAGCTCGCCCAGTTCGACGCCGTGCACCCGCAGGCCGTCGCCTACTGCGCCACCGAGAGCGACGTCACCGCCTGCGTCCGCTTCGCCCAGGACCAGACCCTGGCCACCGCCGTCCGCAGCGGCGGCCACAGCGCCGCGGGCTACTCCACCACCCCCGGCCTCGTCATCGACGTCTCCCGGCTGGCCGCCGTCCGCGTCGACGGCGCCACCGTCCACCTCGGCCCCGGCGCCCAGGGTGTGGACGCCGTGAACGCCCTCGCCCCGTACGGCCTGCAGATCGCCGGCGGCACCTGTCCCACGGTCGCCATGGGCGGCTGGCTCCAGGGCGGCGGCTTCGGCTACACCTCCCGCAAGTACGGCATGGGCTCCGACCGCCTCGTCTCCGCCCGGATCGTCCTCGCCGACGGCCGTACCGTACGCGCGAGCGCCACCGAGCACCCCGACCTGTTCTGGGCGCTGCGCGGAGGCGGCGGCGGCAACTTCGGCATCGTCACCGACTACGAGGTCACCCCCGTACCGATCCCGTCGCTGACCCTCTTCAACCTGAACTTCCGCTTCACCGACGCCCACCGGCTGATCCTCGCCTGGCAGGACTGGGTGGCCGCCGCGCCCCGCGAACTCGCCTGCGAGCTGATGTTCCTGCACTCCACCGACGCCCCCGCCGGCACCGGGCCCACCGTCGTCCTCACCGGCGCCCACCACGGTCCGAAGGCCGACTGCGACCGCCTCCTGGACCTCCTCTCGACCGCCGTCGGCCACCCGGGCACCAGCCGCACCAGCAGCGAACTGCCCTACGCCGAGGCGATGATGCGGGTCTACGGCTGCGGCGACCGGTCCGTCGCCGAATGCCACCGGGTCGGCTTCACCCCCGAGGCCCGGTTGCCGCGCGACTCCCACACCACCCAGCGCAACCTGTACTTCTCCCGGCCCTGGACGCCCGCCGCCGCGCAGAGCGCCCTGGACGCCCTCACCGCCGACCCCCGCCCCGGCCAGTTCCGCTTCCTCGGACTGTTCCCCTACGGCGGCCGGATCAACGACATCGCCCCGGCGGCCACCGCCTTCGTCCACCGCGACGCGCTGTTCAACGCCGGCTACTCCGTCACCCTGCCCACCGCCGCCCCCGCGGGCGAGGCCCGCGACGCCGCCCGTGCCTGGGTCGACACCGCCCACACCACGATGGACGCCCACTCCAACCACGAGTCGTACCAGAACTACATGGACCCGGCCCTCACCGACTGGCGGCAGGCGTACTACGGCCGCAACCACCGCCGCCTGCGCGCGGTGAAGCGCGCCTACGACCCCGCCCGCTTCTTCCGCTTCGCCCAGTCCCTCGACTGAGACCCGCCCCGCCACCCCGCCCGCCCCGGACAACTCCCGAAGGACCCACCGTGACCCGCACCGGCGACCCGCTGCACGACGTCATCGTCCTAGGCTCCGGCCCGGCCGGCTACACCGCCGCCCTCTACACCGCCCGCGCCCAGCTCACCCCCCTCGTCTTCGCCGGCTCCCTCCTCGTCGGCGGCGCCCTGACCACCACCACCGAGGTGGAGAACTTCCCCGGCTTCCCCGCGGGCGTCCTGGGTCCCGACCTGATGGACCGCATGCGCGAACAGGCCGAACGCTTCGGCGCCGAGATCGTCGACGACGACATCACCGCCGTGGACCTGACCGGCGAGGTGAAGACCGTCACCGACAGCACCGGCGCCACACACCGCGCCCGCACCGTGATCGTCGCGACCGGCTCCCAGCACCGCAAGCTCCACCTGCCGGGCGAGGACGGACTCGGCGGGCGGGGGGTCTCCTCCTGCGCCACCTGCGACGGCTTCTTCTTCAAGGACCGTGACATCGCCGTCGTCGGCGGCGGCGACACCGCCATGGCGGAGGCCACCTTCCTCACCCGCTTCGCCCGGTCGGTGACGGTCGTGCACCGCCGCGGCACGCTGCGTGCCTCCAAGGTCATGCAGGAGCGCGCCGCCGCCGACCCGAAGATCACCTTCGCCTGGAACAGCGAGGTCGCCGAGATCCACGGCGACGGCCGCCTCACCGGCCTGACCCTCCGCTCCACCCTGACCGGCCAGGTGCGCCCGCTGCCGGTCACCGGCCTGTTCGTCGCCATCGGCCACGATCCGCGCACCGAACTCGTCAAGGGCCAGCTCGACCTGGACGACGCGGGTTACATCAAGGTCGACGCCCCCACCACCCGTACCAGCCTCCCCGGCGTCTTCGCCGCGGGCGACGCCGTCGACCACGCCTACCGCCAGGCCGTCACCGCCGCCGGCACCGGCTGCGCCGCCGCCCTCGACGCCGAACGCCACCTGGCGGCCTCCGCCGCCTGAACCCGCCCGCCGGGGTCAGCCGGCGGCCAGGCGGATGCGGGTGACGCGGTCCTCCCCGGCCGGGCCGGAGGCCGACTTGTCCAGTACGTAGGCGACGGCGCCGCCGGTCATGTGCACATGGTTGGGGAGCGCCGCGGTGCCGATGGTCTCCACGACGGTCCCCGCCCGCGGGTCCACGACGGACACGGTGCCGGCCAGCCGGTTGACGGCCAGGACCCGGCCCGACCGCTCCTCGGTCGCCAGGGACTTGGTGCCCTCGCCGGTCGGTACGGACCGCCTGACGACACCCTTGCGCAAGTCCACCACCGACACGGTGCCCGCGCCCTGGTCGGCGGTGTAGGCGGTGCGGCCGTCGGGGGAGAGCGAGACCGAGAGCGGCCCGTCGCCGGTGGGCAGCAGCCGGGGCCGGTCGGAGCCGGGGCGGACCTGGAGGACGCGGTCGTGGGTGAAGTCGGCCGCGTACACGGTCCCGGTCCGCTCGTCCAGCGCCAGGCCCGTCGGCCCGGCGCCCTCGACGGTGACGCGTCTGACCTCACGGTGGGTGCGGCTGTCGAAGGCGACGACGGACCCGGAGCCGAAGGCCGTCGCCCACACCAGGTCCCGCCTCTCGTCCACCACCACCTCGCGGGCGTGCGCCACCCCGGGCACGGTGGCGAGGTGCCTTCCGGTGCGCTGGCTGTACACGGCGACACTGTCGTCAAGGGTGTTGGTGACCCACACGGTGTTGTGCTCGTCGTCGACGTCGATGCCGTACACCGCCTCGACGCTGCCGTCGCCCGGGTCGACGGGGGCCTCGTACGCGGCCTCCACCGCCAGCGTCCGCGGGTCCAGCCGGACCAGCCGCGAACCGGTGACCGGCGCCGGGGGCCGGCCGACCGAAGCGGTCGCCCACAGCGCGTCGTTGCGCTCCGAGTAGGCGGACTGGTACAGCCCCTGGACGAGCAGCGCGGAGGTGACGGTGGAGCCGCGCCCGGGGCCGGCCTCGGCGGTCGCGGCCCGCGTGAGGCTGAGGGCGCCGACCGCCGCGAGGGCCGCGGCACAGGCGACGGCACGGTGGACACGAGGGTGGTGCGAAGGCATGGGGCGCGTCTCCCTGAAGGGCGTCGGGCGTAGGGACCAGGGCGGGCCGAAGCCGGCACCCAAGCAAAATTCAGGTAGCAAAATTTAGGTAAGGCTAAGCTAATGTAATGCCCATGGGCGGGGCAACCGCCACCACACCTTGCGCCGCGTCGCCCCGCACGGCCCGAGGTTGAACCGCGCTCCGCCGGGAACCGGGTGCGTGGGCGAGAAGAGGAGAGCGGCTGTGAGGTCCGAGGACGAGCACGAGGACAAGACCGTGGCCGGGGGCCGGGGGACCGACGAGGGGACCGGGGGCGGGGCGCAACCGCAACTGCTCGACGGGCTGCGCGTGGACGAGCAGCGCCCCGAGCGGCCGATCCTGCTCAACGCCGACGGCAGTCCGGTCGACACCTGGCGGGAGAACCACCCCTACGACCGCAAACTGCGCCGCGGCGAGTACGAGAAGCAGAAGCGCATCCTGCAGATCGAACTGCTGAAGATGCAGCGCTGGGTGAAGGAGACCGGGCAGCGGGTGGTCGTCGTCTGCGAGGGCCGGGACGCGGCCGGCAAGGGCGGGACCATACAGCGGTTCATCGAGCGCCTCAACCCCCGCGGCGCGCGGGTGGTGGCGCTGGAGAAGCCCAGCGAACGCGAGTCCGGGCAGTGGTACTTCCAGCGCTACGTCTCCCACCTCCCCGGCCGCGGGGAGATAGTCTTCTTCGACCGCTCCTGGTACAACCGCGCGGGTGTCGAGCGCGTGATGAACTTCTGCACGGACGCCGAGTACCGGCACTTCCTGGAGCAGACACCGATGTTCGAGCGACTCCTCACCGACGACGGCATCCTGCTGGTGAAGTTCTGGTTCTCCGTCTCCCGCGCGGAACAGCGGACCCGGTTCGCGATCCGCCAGGTCGACCCCGTGCGCCGCTGGAAGCTCTCACCGACCGACCTCGCCTCCCTCGACCTGTGGGACGACTACACCGCCGCGAAGGTCGACATGTTCCGGGCCACCGACACCGTGCACGCGCCCTGGACGGTGGTGAAGAACAACGACAAGCGGCGGGGCCGGCTGGAGGCCATGCGCAGCCTGCTGGACCGCTGCGACTACCCGACGAAGGACGACGCGGTCGTCGGGAAGCCCGATCCGCTGATCGTGGGCGCCGCCGACACCCTGCTGGAGCCCGGCGAGGAACAGACGGCGCTCTCCCCGACCCCCCTCGCCGCCGGCGGCCGGGGCCCGGGCCTGCACCCGGAGGACGACGGCTGACCGCCGGCGGCACGGCCGGCGGGCACCGCCTCGGGGTGACGCGGAGCGGGCCGGCCGGAGGCCCAGGCCGGTTCACGGATCACGGACCGGCCCGGCCGGCCTGGGCCTCCGCGCGCTCCTCAGCCGCCGAGGCCGAAGAACCGGGCCGCGTAATACGGCCCGCAGAGCGAGTCGTGCCCCTGGCCGGCCGTGCCGCACTTGTCGATGCCGGTGCCCGGGTCCACGGGTGCCTCGTGACCCATGGAGTTGATCAGGTAGGTCTCGACCTGCCCGCTTCCGTACACCTGCTTGGTGACGCCGAGGGCCGGACGCGAGGTGGCGGCCGGGGTCTGCGGGAGCCCGAGGACGTCCGTCCAGCCGTCGCGCTGCTTCTCCAGCGAGTTCTTGTTGATCAGCAGGTCGGAGCCGCCGTGCCAGATCTGCACCCGCGGCCGCGCACCCGTCCAGCCCGGGTTCGCGCCGCGCAGCTTGTCGCCCCACTGCCGCGGGGTGAGCGAGTTGATCCGGCCCGGGCAGGGCGCGAGCAGGCCGGTGTCGAAGTAGTCGTCCTCGGTGTCGGCGCAGCCGTACGCCATGCCGAAGAAGACCGCGCCCGCCTTGAACACGTCCGGGTAGGCCGCGAGCATCACGTTGGTCGCCGCGCCCCCGCCGGAGTAGCCGGCCGCGTAGACCCGGTCGGCGTCGGCACCGTACCGCTCCTTCATGTGGTCGACCATCTGCACCACGGAGCGGGCCTCGCCCTGGCCGGCCCGGGTGCGGTCGGCCGGGTTCCACGCGCTGAAGCACTTGTGCGGTACGAGGCCGCCGGAGCCGACGTTCTCCTCCTTCTGCTCCGGGAAGACGATCGTGAAGCCGTAGGCGTCGGCGTACTTGCGCCAGCCGGTGTCGACGTCCAGGTTCTGCGCGGAGCCGCCACAGCCGTGGAAGAGGACCACGACCGGGGCGCCGGAGGCCGCCCCTTGCGGCACGTAGGCGAACATCTTCAGGTTGCCCGGGTTGCCGCCGAAGTCCTGGACCTCGTGGAAGCCGGTCTGCGCCCGCGCCGGGACGGCCGCGACGAGTGCCGCGGCCAGCACGGCGACGACCGCCGCCAGGACGGTGGTGATCCGGAGTGCTCTGGAGCGGGATTCCGCGCCCGCCACGCTGAGGAAGACCATGCCTCGCACAATGGGCGGCCCGCCCCGCCGGGGGACCGGCAAGATGACCGGCGGGACGTACCGGGGCCCGGGCCGGTCATTCCACGCCGCCCCCGCCCGTGCGCACCAGGTGCGTCGCGTCGCTGCTCCAGTCGCCGCCCGCCGGCTCCGCGGCCAGGCCGTACGCGGTGAGCACCGCCGCCGAGTGGACCTGGCCGGTGCGGGTGTCGCGGTAGCGGGCGCCCGGGGTCAGGCCGCGCAACCGGACCGGCAGCGGCGGCCCGTCGCCCCGCGGACCGCGCCGCCACGCCAGGACCAGCGCCTCGGAACCGTCCTCGGCGGCGTACTGGACGACGCGGGCCCCCGCGTCGTCCGGGCCGGACAGCCGGTACTGGGCGCCGTGCTGGACGAGGTGGCGCACCTCCTTGTACGCGGCGACCAGCGCGGCGCCCTCGGCCAGCTCCGCCTCGGACCACCGGGCCAGATCGCCGCCGATCCCGAGCAGACCGGCCATCGCGACGTGGAACCGGTAACGCAGCGGCACCGTGCGGCCGGTGAGCTGGTTGGGCACGTCGGTCACCCACGCGGACATCACCCGCGCCGGATGGAGCTGGCTGAACCCGTGCTGGATGACCAGCCGGTCGGCGGCGTCGGTGTTGTCCGACGTCCACGCCTGGTCGGTACGGGCGAGGATGCCCAGGTCGACGCGGCCGCCGCCGCCGCTGCACGTCTCGATCCGCAGCGCGGGATGCGCGGCGCGCAGCCTGTCCAGGACGCCGTAGAGGTTCGCCACGTAACCCGTCCACAGGCGGTCGTCGCCGTCGGGGACGTCCGGCCAGCCCGCCTCGCTGAAGGCGCGGTTCATGTCCCACTTGAGGAAGTCGACCCCGTGGTCGGCGACGAGCCGGGTCAGCCAGTCGTGGGCCCAGTCGGCGACGTCGTCGCGGGCGAAGTTGAGGACGAGCTGGTTGCGCAGCTCGCTGCGGGCGCGGCCGGGGGTGTGCAGCACCCAGTCGGGGTGCGCGCGGTACAGGTCGCTGTCCGGATTGACCATCTCCGGCTCCACCCAGAGCCCGAAGCGCATGCCCAGCCCGTGCACGGTCTCGGCGAGCGGGCCGAGGCCGCGGGGGAAGCGGTCGCGCGAGGGTGTCCAGTCGCCGAGTCCGGCACGGTCGCTGCGCCGGGACCCGAACCAGCCGTCGTCGACGACGTACAGTTCCACGCCGAGCGCGGCGGCCCGCTCGGCGAGCGCCTTCTGACCCGCCTCGTCGACGTCGAAGCCGGTGGCCTCCCAGGAGTTGTAGAGCACCGGCGCGGTCTCCCCGGCGTGCGGCAGGACATGGTCGCGGGTGTACGCGTGCCAGGCCCGGCTGGCCGCGCCGAACCCGCCTTGCGAGAACAGCCCCGCGAAGAGGGGGGTGGCGAACTCCGCGCCCGGGGCCAGCGGCACCCAGGTGCCCTCGTGGCCGACGCCGCCGGTCACCCCCGCCCGTCCGTCGGAGGTGCGCTGCGCGGTCAGGCGCCAACTGCCGCTCCAGGCCAGCGCGGCGCTCCACACCCGGCCGCGGTCCTCGTCCGCGTCGCCCGCGTCGAGCATGACCCAGGGCGCGGCGTGGTGGCCGGTGATGCCGCGCCGGCTGGTCAGCACGGTCTCGCCGTGCGGGAGCGGTTCGCGGCGCAGCCGGCTCTCCGCGGCCCACTGCCCGGTCAGGTGGCTGATCCGGTAGCCGGGCAGCGCGGGCAGCGACCAGGCGGCGGAGTCGGCCCGGAGCAGGCGCAGGTGCTGACCGCCCGCGTTGCGCAGCACGGTACGGCGCTCGATGACGTCGGTGTCCTCGCGCACCCGGTAGTGCAGGGCGACGTGCAGCGGGTAGAGCCGGTCCCGGAAGTCGAGGACCAACTCGGCGCTCCCGGGGGAGTCCCGCAGCACCCGGTGGCCGGCCGGCTGCCACTCGAAGCCGCGCGAACCGTCCGCATAGCGCACCTGGAGGGAGGGCGGTCCGAACCGGGTGCCGCCGTCGACCGGCAGCTCCTCGCCGACCGGGGGCCGGCCCTCGAAGCTGTTCCCCGCCGCCGCCACCGGGACCACCAGGCCGGCGGCCTCCTCCAGGGTCAGCCGGGGCCCCCACCCGACGTGCCAGGGCGCGCCGGTCTCGTCCACGCGCAGCGCGTACGAGGTGCGGGGGGTCGACAGGAGCCAGAGCCCGGTGTCGGGGGCATGGGAGATCATCGGCATCGGGCCTCACGTTTCGCGGGACGACGAGACGGCGGAAGGAAGAGCCGCAGGCGGCAGTGGTCCCAGTGGCCGGAGTCCGGCCTTCGATCACATGACCGCACGGCGCCTGCGCACGTCATTGTGGGAGTCGAGTAGTCCTCATAGTCAACTCCCTTGCGATTCTTGTTTCTTTCATTGACAGCGGAAAATAACGCACCTAGGTTCCCGGCCATGTCCCCGCCCTCCCGTGCCGAGACGTTCCCGGCCCACACCCCGGCCGTCTCGCAGATCTTCACCACCGTCCTGTCCCAGGGCCCCCTCACCCGTCTGGAGCTATCCCGGCGCACCGGCCTGTCCCCGGCCGCCGTCACCAAGGCGGTACGGCCGCTCATCGAGGCCGGCTACCTGGTGGAGGACGTGGCCGAGGACGCCCCGCCCGCCCTCGGCCGGCCCGCCACCCTGGTCCGGGTCGACGGCGGACGGGCGCTGTTCATCGGCATCAAGGTCACCGGCGACGAGATCATCGGCGTCCTCACCGACCTGCGCTGCCGCATCCTCGTCGTCCGGCACCTGCCGCTGCCCGGCCGTACCCCGCAGCAGGTGCTCGCGGCCACCACCGGCCTGGTGGGCGAACTGCTCACCGAGGCCGACGGCATGGACGTGACGGTCATGGGCCTCGGTGTCGCCGTCTCCGGTGACGTGGACCGCGCCGAGGGGGCGGTGCGCTACTCGCCGTTCCTGGAGTGGCGCGACGTTCCGCTCGCCGAACTGGCCGCCATGGCCACGGGGCTGCCGGTCACCGTCGACAACGACGTCCGGGCGCTGACCGTCGCCGAGCAGTGGTTCGGCGCGGGGGTCGGCCTCTCCGACTTCGCCGTGGTGACGGTGGGCGCCGGCATCGGCTGCGGTCTGGTCGTGCACGGCCGGGTGGTCGCCGGGGCGCACGGTGTCGCGGGGGAGATCGGACACGTCACCGTCGACCCGGCCGGCCCCCTGTGCCACTGCGGCAACCGGGGCTGCGTGGAGGCGATCGCGGGCGACGCCGCCCTGGTCCGCGAGGTGCGCGCCGCCACCGGCACCGAGGTCGCCGACGCCGCCGAGGTCCTCGAACTGGCCCACCGGGGCGTCGCCGCCGCCCGCGAGGCGTACGCGCGGGCCGGTGACGCGATCGGCCGGGGCATCGCCACCGTAGCCAATCTGCTCGGCCCCGAACGCGTGATCATCTCCGGCGAGGGGCTGGCCGCCTACGACCTGTTCGCCGAGCAGATCCGCGCCGCCTTCCACGCCGCCGCCTTCGGCTCCGCCGCCGAATGCGACCTGCGCACCCGTCCGCTGCCCTTCGACGAGTGGGCGCGCGGCGCCGCGGCCACCGCCATCCAGTCCTTCATCGGATCCGAACCAGTACGCGCGAGGAGCACCCCATGACGCAAGCGAGCCGCACCACGCCGGCCGCTCCCGGCCCCGGACGGCGCTCGGTCGCCGGCGGACTGCTCGGCCTCGGGGCCGCGGTCCTCGCCACGCCCCTGCTCACCGCCTGCGGCGGGGGAGCGGGCACCGACCCCAGGACGGTCACCTTCGGCTCCAACGGCGCCGACGCCACCCCCAAGTCCGCCTACGCCGCCCTCACCAAGGCGTTCACCGCGGACTCCGGGCTGAAGGTGAAGACGAACACCGTCGACCACGACACCTTCCAGAAGAGCATCACCAGCTACCTC
Source organism: Streptomyces ziwulingensis (assembly GCF_039542605.1). Taxonomy (NCBI): domain Bacteria; kingdom Bacillati; phylum Actinomycetota; class Actinomycetes; order Kitasatosporales; family Streptomycetaceae; genus Streptomyces; species Streptomyces ziwulingensis. The sequence continues at coordinate 238,773 of NZ_BAABIG010000033.1, read as the reverse complement.
CAGGGCACCCCGGACGACGTCTTCACCTGGTTCGCCGGCTACCGCATGGAGTACTTCGCGAGGAAACGGCTGTGCAGCCCCCTCGACGAGGTCTGGGACACCATCGGCGACGGCTTCAGCGACGCCGCCAGGCAGCTTTCGCGCGGCGCGGACGGCAAGTACTACTTCGTGCCGCTGTACAACTACCCGTGGGCGGTCTTCTACCGCAAGAGCCTGTTCGCCGAGCGCGGCTACGAGACACCCGCCACCTGGGACGAGTTCCTCGCCCTCGCCAAGCGGATGAGCAGGGACGGCCTGTCCCCGGTCGCCTCCGGATACGGCGGCGGCGACGCCTGGTCCGTTCTCGGCGCCTTCGACTACCTCGACCTGCGGGCCAACGGCTACGACTTCCACCTGTCGCTGCTGCGCGGCGAGACCTCCTGGACCGACCGGCGCGCCGTCCGCGTCCTCGACCTGTGGCGCGAGCTGACCCCCTACTACCAGAAGAGCGGCGGCGGCCGGTCCTGGCAGGACGCCGCGCAGTCGCTGCTGGACAAGAAGTCCGGCATGGCGGTCATCGGCCTCTTCCTCGGCCAGCAGATCACCGACGACGAGATCCGCGCCGACCTCGACTTCTTCCCCTTCCCCGAGGTCGACGCCGCCCACGGGCAGGACGCCGTGGAGGCACCCACCGACGGCTTCATGCTCAGCCGCCGGCCCAGGAACGAGGCCGGCGCGAGGAAGTTCCTGGAGTACCTCGGCGGCGCGGGCGCGGAGGAGACGTACATGGGTGTCGACCCGAGCAACCTCGCCGTCCACGAGCGGGCGGACACCGCCCCGTACAACGCGCTGCAGCGGAAGTCGGCCGAACTCATCGCCGGCGCCAAGCACATCAGCCAGTTCGCGGACCGCGACAGCGACCCCGGCTTCATCTCCACCGTGGTCCTGCCCGGACTGACCGAGTGGCTCGGCCACCCCGACGACGGCACCGGCACGCTGAAGAAGATCGAGTCCCAGCGCTCGCGCTTCTTCACGGCCTGAAGCGGGCCCGCCCCGATGCCCGCCGCGACCCGTTCGCCCGCCCGCCGCACCCTCGGCGACCGCCTCTTCCTGACGGCCCTCATCGGCCTGCCCCTGCTCGCGCTGCTGCTCTTCGTCCTGCTGCCCGCGCTCGCCTCGGTCGCCCTGTCCTTCACCACCTGGGACGGCATCGACCTGGCCGGCATCGACTGGACGGGCGTCGAGAACTACACCCAGATCCTCACCAACTACCCGCCCTTCTGGCCGGCGGTCGCCCACAACGTCCTCTGGCTGCTCTTCACGGCCCTGCTGCCCACGCCCTTCGGGGTCTTCCTCGCCTACCAGCTCGACAAGAAGATCCGCTTCACCCGCTTCTACCAGACCGCGATCTTCCTGCCCATGGTGCTCTCGCTGGCCGTCGTCGGCTTCATCTGGGAGATCATCTACGATCCCGACACCGGACTGCTCGACAGCGTGCTGGCCGCGGCCGGCACCGGCGCACACCCCGACTGGCTCGGCGACCCCGACCTCAACCTGTGGGCGGTGCTCGTCGCCTCCGCCTGGCGGCACACCGGCTACATCATGATCCTCTACCTGGCCGGTCTGAAGAGCTTCGACCCCGCGCTGAAGGAGGCCGCCGCCCTCGACGGGGCCAACGGCCGCCAGACCTTCTTCCGGGTCGTCCTCCCGGCGCTGAAACCGGTCAACGTCATCATCGTCGTGGTCACCGTGATGGAGTCGCTGCGCGCCTTCGACATCGTCTACGTCCTCGGCGGCGGCACCGGCAGCAAACCCGGCATGGAACTGCTCTCCCTGCTCATCACCGACAACATCATCGGCGAGTCCGGCCACATCGGATACGGCTCCGCCCTCGCGGTCCTCCTCCTGCTGGTCTCCCTCGCCGCGATCGGCGCCTTCCTGGCACAGACCTTCCGCAGGCAGGACACATGACGACGACGGCACCCCGCCCCGCCGACCGCCACCGGCCCGCCGCCCGGCCCGCCCCGGCCCCCGCCCCCCGCCGCGACACCGGCCGCCACCTGCTGCTCGCCACGGTCTCCGTACTCTGGCTCGTCCCGCTGCTCTGGGCGGTGTACACCTCGCTCAGGCCGTACGAGGACACCGCCCGCCACGGCTACCTCTCCTGGCCGCGCGGGCTGAGCCTCGGCAACTACACCGACGCCTGGACCCGGTCCGGGATGCCGCACTTCTTCTGGAACTCCGTCCTCATCACCGTACCGGCCGTCCTCGGCACCCTGCTCCTCTCCGCCGCGGTCGCCTTCTACGTCACCCGCTTCGACTCCCGCCTCAACCTCGCCCTGCTGATGCTGTTCACCGCGGCCAACCTGCTCCCGGCCCAGGTCATCATCACCCCCCTGTACCGGCTCTACCTGCTCGTCCCGCTGCCGCCCCGGCTGAGCGACTCGCTGCTGCTGTACAACTCCGCCTGGGGCATCATCGCCATCCACATCGCCTACCAGTGCGGCTTCTGCGCCTTCGTCCTCAGCAACTACATGAAGACGATCCCCAAGGAGATCACCGAGGCCGCCCTGGTCGACGGCGCCCCCGTGTGGCGGCAGTTCTTCCAGATCGTCCTGCCGCTGTGCCGCCCCGCCTTCGCCGCCCTCGCCACGCTCGAATCGATCTGGATCTACAACGACTTCTTCTGGCCCCTCACCCTCATCGAGACCGGCGACAAGCGCCCCGTCACCTCCGCGCTCGCCAATCTCCAGGGCCAGTACTTCACCGACCCCAACCTCATCGCGGCCGGCGCCCTGATGACCGCGATCCCCACCCTGCTCGTCTACTTCGCGCTCCAGCGCCAGTTCGTCAGCGGACTCACCCTCGGCTCCGGCAAGGGCTGAGCCGACCCGGACCCGCCCACGCCGCACCCCACCCCCCTCCAGGAGGCACGACCCATGAGGTCACCCTCGTACTCCGCCCTGCCCGCACGCACCGCGAGAGCCGTCGCCGGCCTGCTCCTCACCGCGGGCCTCGCCACCGCCGCCCCCGCCGCGCACGCGGACACCCCCGCCGAACCGGCCACCGCCACCGCCGCCCCGGCCGCCAAGCCCTACCTGGGCTGGTCGAGCTGGAGCATGCAGTCCTCCAAGTACCCCGGCCTCAACCCGGACGGCGACTACAGCTACCTCACCGAGGCCAACGTCCTGAAGCAGACCGACGCGCTCGCCGCCAAGCTGAAGAAGTACGGCTACGAGTACGTCAACATCGACGCCGGCTGGTGGCGCGACCAGGCATGGAAGCCGAACTTCGACCGCTACGCCCGCCAGAAGGCCGACCCGGAGCGCTTCCCCCGGGGCATGAAGGCCGTCGCCGACGCCATCCACGCCAAGGGCCTCAAGGCGGGCATCTACCTCCCCGTCGGCCTGGAGAAGGAGGCCTACCACGACGGCGAGTCGCCGATCTGGAACGCCGAGGGCTGCACCACCGCCGACCTCGTCTACGACGACCTGCGCACCACCAACGGCTGGGACAGCGCCTACAAAATCGACTTCTCCGACCCCTGCGCGCAGAAGTACATCGACTCCCAGGCCCAGCTCTTCGCCGACTGGGGCTACGACTTCCTCAAACTCGACGGCGTCGGCCCCGGCTCCTTCAAGAGCGGCGACAACTACGACAACGTCGCGGACGTGGCCGCCTGGCAGCGGGCCATCGCCACCGCGGGACGCCCCGTCCACCTGGAACTCTCCTGGTCCCTCGACATCGCACACGCGGCCGACTGGAAGAAGCACTCCCAGGGCTGGCGCGTCGACACCGACGTCGAATGCTACTGCAACACCCTCGTGAGCTGGGAGAACTCGGTCGACGACCGGTGGGACGACATCCCCGCCTGGACCCGGCACGCCGGCCCCGGCGGCTGGAACGACCTCGACGCCCTCGACGTCGGCAACGGCGAGATGGACGGCCTCACCAAGGCCGAGCGGCAGAGCTACGCCACCCTGTGGGCGATCGCCAAGTCACCGCTGTACACCGGCGACGACCTCACCCGCCTCGACTCCTACGGCCTCTCCCTGCTGACCAACCGCGAGGTCCTCGCAGTCGACCAGGGCGACACGCCGCCCGCACGGCCCGTCACCCCGTCCGACCCCCAGCAGGTGTGGGCCGCGAAGAACCCCGACGGCACCTACACCGTCGCCCTGTTCAACCTCGCCGACGCGCCCGCCGCCGTGACCGCCGACTGGTCGGCCGTCGGCTTCACCGGCCGAGCCGCCGTCCGGGACCTGTGGAACCACGAGAACCTCGGCACCCACCGGAACAGGATCACCCAGGCGCTCCCCGCCCACGGCTCCCGCCTGTTCACCGTCACCCCGCGCGGCGCCGCGGCACCCGTCCTCACCCCCCACGAGGCCGAGGACGCGAAGAACACCCTCGCCGGCAACGCCTCCGTCGGCGACTGCGCCGCCTGCTCCGACGGCAGGAAGGTCGGCAACCTCTACCTCGGCGGCAAGCTCACCCTCCGGGACGTCGTCGTCCGCGAGGCGGGCACCTACCAGGTGCGGGTGACCTACCTCAGCGGTGACCCCCGTTCGGCCTCGGTCTCGGCCAACGGCGGCGGCGCGAAGACGCACAGGTTCGCCGCCACCGGCGACTGGGGGACCACCGCCACCGTCAGCGTGCCGGTCACCCTCAAGGCGGGCGCCAACACCCTCACCTTCGACAGCGGCACCGGCTACGCGCCGGACATCGACCGGATCGACGTACCCCAGTCGTCCTGAACCGCCCCGGGGCCCGGCCCACCCCGCCGGGCCCCCTCCCGAGCCCAGGAGCCGCCATGCACACCCCCGCGTCCGCACCCGAGCCCAGCAGAAGAACCCTCCTCTCACTGGCCGCGGCCGCAGGGCTGACCGGAGCCCTCGGCGCCCTGCCCGCGTTCACCGCCTCCGCCGCCCCCGCCCGCCCCGCCGAAACGCCGGCCGCGCGCGACGACGCCCGGCACGTCCTGTGGTGGCAGGCACCCGCCGACGCGCACTCGATGATCGAACAGGGGCTGCCGGTCGGCAACGGCCGCCTCGGCGCCCTCGCGAGCAACGACCCCGGCCGCGAACTGCTCCTCATCACCGACGCCACGATGTGGACCGGCGGCCTCAACGACACCCTCGACGCCGACGGCCAGTTCCCCTACGGCCGCGACGACTTCGGCTCCCTCACCCTGCTGGCCCGGCTCACCGTCGACCTCCCCGACCACGACCTGGGCGCCGTCTCCGGCTACCGCCGCACCCTCGACCTCGCCCAGGGCCTGGTCACCGCCTCCTACGTCCGCTCCGGCGTCACCTACCGCCGCGAGATCTTCGCCAGCCGCCCCGACGACGTCCTCGTCGTCCACTTCACCCAGAGCGGCGGCGGCACCCACACCGGCACCCTCACCCTCGAAGGCACCCACGGCGAGGACCCGGCGGTGTCCTTCGGCGCCGCCTTCCCCAACGGGCTGCGCTACGGGGCCGCCGTCACCGCGTACGGCAGCGGCGGCCGGGTGCGCGCACACCCGGACCGGATCGACTTCTCCGGCTGCCGCGAACTCACCGTGCTGGTCAGCGGCGGCACGAACTACGCGCCCGACGCCGGAGCCCACTTCCGCGACATTTCCCTCGACCCGGCCGCCCTGGCCCGCACCAAGGTCCGCCGCGCCACCGCCCCTTCCGCTGCCGTGCTCCGCCGCACCCACGTCGCCGACCACCGCGCCCTGTACGACCGCTTCGCCCTGGACCTCGGCACCTCGACCGAGGAGCAGCGCGCCCTGGACACCTGGGAACGCGTCGGCCACCGCCACCTCAGCGGCGACCCGGACCCCGAACTCGAAGCGGCCTACGTCCACTTCGGCCGCTACCTGATGATCGCCGGATCACGCGGCAGCCTCCCCATGGGGCTCCAGGGTCTGTGGCTGGACGGCAACGACCCGGACTGGATGGGCGACTACCACACCGACATCAACATCCAGATGAACTACTGGATGGCCGACCGCACCGGACTCTCCCCCTGCTTCGACGCACTCACCGACTACTGCGTCGCCCAGCTCTCCTCCTGGACCGACCTCACCCGCCGGCTCTTCGACGACCCCCGCAACCGCTACCGCAACACCTCCGGTGAGAACGCCGGCTGGACCGTCGCCATCTCCACCAACCCGTACGGCGGCGGCGGCTGGTGGTGGCACCCGGCGGGCAACGCCTGGCTCTGCAACACCCTATTCGAGCACTACGAGTACACCCTCTCGCGCAGCCACCTCGAACGCATCTTCCCGCTGCTGAAGGGGGCCTGCGAGTTCTGGGAGGCGCGGCTGCTGACCACCACCCTGCCCGGCACCGGCCGGGAGGTCCTGATCGCCGACAGCGACTGGTCACCCGAACACGGACCGCTCGACGCCAAGGGCATCACCTACGCCCAGGAACTGGTGTGGACCCTGTTCGGCAACTACCGCGACGCCTCGGCCGTCCTCGAGAAGGACACCCGCCACGCGGCCCGGGTCGCCGCCCTGCGTGAGCGGCTCCACCTGCCCGAGGTCAGCCCGGAGACCGGCTGGCTCCAGGAGTGGATGTCCCCGGAGAACCTCGGCGAGACCACCCACCGCCACCTCTCGCCGCTCGTCGGCCTCTTCCCCGGCGACCGCATCCGCCCCGACGGCTCCACCCCCCGGGACCTCGTCGAGGGCGCCACCGCCCTGCTCACCGCCCGCGGCACCGACAGCTTCGGCTGGGCCAACGCCTGGCGCGCCCTGTGCTGGGCCCGCCTGAAGAACGCCGACAAGGCGTACCGCCTCTTCGTCAACAACCTGCGCCCCTCCAGCGGCGGCGGCAACGGCACCGCCTTCAACCTCTTCGACATCTACGAGGTCGAGAAGGGGCGGGGCATCTTCCAGATCGACGCCAACTTCGGCACCCCGGCCGCCGTCAGCGAGATGCTCCTGTACTCCCGCCCCGGCCACCTCGAACTGCTGCCCGCCCTGCCCGACGCGTGGGCGGCCGGCGGCTCGGTCACCGGCGTCGCGGCCCGCGGCGGCTTCACCGTCGACCTGCGCTGGGCGGACGGCCGTCCGGCCTCGGTCCGGCTGCACAGCACCGGGGGCCGCGGCACGACGGTCGCCTTCGACGGAGTGAGCCGCGCCGTCTCCCTGAAGCCGGGGGAGTCCGTCACGCTGAAGGGATTCGCCCGATGAGAGCCGCGCTCACCCGCGCCGCCGGCCCGGCCGCCGTCCTCCTGACGGCCGCCGCGCTCCAGGCCGCGCCCGCGCACGCCGGCACCGCCCGGCACGAGGTCGTCACCTGGGCGGCCGGCGCCGACCGCGTCGGCGACGGCGTGCCGGGCCGCGCCTACCGGCTCGTCGTGCGCACCAGCGTCGGCGGCACCGACGCGCGCGTCCGCCTGTCCAACGTCTTCGGCGACCGCCCGCTGACCCTCGACAGCGTCCGGGCCGGCCTCCGGGCCTCCGGCGCCGCGCTCAAGCCCGGCAGCAACCGGCCGCTGACCTTCGGCGGTGCCCGCACCGTCACCGTTCCCGCCGGACGGACCGTCCTCAGCGACCCGCTGCCCGGCGCGCTGCCCGCCGCCACCGACCTGGTCGTCAGCCTGCACAGCCCCGACGCGGCCGGCCCCGCCACCGGACACGGCATGGCCATGCAGACCTCGTACACCGCCGAGGGCGACCACACCGGCGAGGAGGGCGCCGGCAACTGGACGTCCACCACGGGTTCGTGGTTCTACCTGGACGCCGTCTCGGTGCGGACCGACGCGCGGGCCGGGGCCGTGGTGGCGCTCGGCGACTCCCTCACCGACGGCTGGCAGTCCAGCACCGACCTCGACCGCCGCTGGCCGGACTACCTGGCCCGCCGGCTGCGGCAGGCGGGCACCGCCGTCCAGGGCGTCGCCAACGAGGGCATCTCCGGCAACAAGGTCCTGGCCGACGGCGCCGGGCCGAGCGCCCTGAACCGGCTCGACCGCGACGTCCTCTCCCACCCCGGGGTGCGCACCGTGTTCGTCTTCGAGGGCGTCAACGACATCAAGGCGCACACCGGGGTCACGGCCGCCGACCTGATCGCCGGCTACCGGGAGATCGCCGACCGGGCGCACGCGGCCGGCAAGTGCGTGGTCGGCGCGACCGTCGGCCCCTTCAAGGGCTGGCCCGAGTGGGACCCGGCGGCCGAAACCGTACGACAGGAGGTCAACGCCTTCATCAGGGACGGCGGCGCGTTCGACGCCGTCACCGACTTCGACCGCGTCCTGCGCAGCCCCTACGACCCCGAACGCCTCCTGCCCTTCCTCGACAACGGCGACCACGTGCACCTCAACGACAAGGGCATGCAGGCGCTGGCCGACGCGGTGGACCTCACCGCGCTGGACTGCGCCCACCGCACCTGAGCGGCTCTCACACCACGTCCAGGAAGGCGGCGACCAGCCCGGCGAACTCCTGCGGCGCGGCCAGCCGGATGCCGAGGGCCTCGGTTCGGTCATGGCCAGCCCGGCCGCCGCCAGGCGGTCGATCTGCCCGGCGAGCCGGGCGAGTTCGGTGACCACGACCGGCGCCTTCTCCGCGCCGATCCCCTCCACCTGCCGCCTCGCCTCCGCGTGCGCCGCGCGGATCGCGTCCACGGCGTTGCGCGGGTTGGCGAACGGGGTGCCGCCGTGCTCGGCCCGGGCCCGGTTGGCGTACTCGAACTGGTCGGTGGTCATGAGCACTTCGCCGCGTACCTCGAGCGTCACCGGCTCGGTGAGTGCCGCGGGCAGGCCGTCATCGTGCCGATCGCGTGCGGGACGTCCTCTCCCGCCAGGCCGTCCCCACGGGTGATCAGCCGGGTGAGACGGCCCCGCTCGTAGCGGGCGGCGATCGCCAGTCCGTCGAGCTTGGGCCGAACGCTCCAGCGGGACACCTCACCGCCGGTGCGGCGGGCGAGCGACGCCGCCCACGCGGTGAACTCCTTGTCGGAGAACACGTTGTCCAGGCTGAGCATCGCCACCGTGTGCGGCACCTCGCCCGGTACCGCGCCGCCCGCGACCTTCCCGGTCGGGGAGCCCGCCAGCACCTGGCCGGGACGGCCGGTCTCGTAGGCGGCGATCGCCCGCGCCGGACGGTCGTAGGCGTCGTCGTCCAGCGGCGAGGTGCCGCCCTCGTAGTGGGCGGCCGCCGCGGTGGTGGCCTGCTCGACCGCCGCCGCGTAGGCGGCGGCGTCCGGCAACCGGTCCGCGGCGACGGCGGAAGCAGCGGGAGCGGCGGGAACGGCAGAGAGCGTGGTCATGCCGTTCGTCCTGCCGCCCACCACTGACAATGCCCCGGTCCCCGGCCGGGGACCGGACGTTCAGCAGGTCAGAACGGCAGCCGACCGCGCGCCCGACGCCCGGCGGAACCGCTGCGGCCGACCGCGCGCGAGCTGGAGCTGAACGGCTTGCTCAGCAGCTTTCCGAGCGGTCCGGGCGCCTTGGACCCGGCCCGGGAACCGGCGCCGAGCCCGCGCTGGGCACCGTTCTGCGGATGCCGGGACAACCGCGGCAGGAAGAAGGCCAGTACGGCCAGGACGACACAGGCCCCGATGACTACGGCGATGACCATCAAGAACTCCCAGGAATCGGCGGCGTGTTGTTTGCCTCTCCGCACCGCTTGCCCCGTTCCCACCCGCTCACGCCGCCCGACCCGGGCAACGGAGAGGACCCCGGTTTCCGCGCCGTCGCAATGCCCGCTCATGTACGCACTGTCCAGCCTTTTGTCAGATTTTCACTCCATCGGGGGCGGTCGTGCCAACCGGCGACGGGCACGGCCGCGGGCGCAGTAGCTTGCCCACTCGTCCACTCCGACCGACGACCAGGGGAACCACGTGCCGGGCGTCAGCCTTCCGGAACACCGCTACAGCCGCACCGAGGCCACCCGCCTGCTGTGTGCCGGGGTCTACCTGGACGCCGGATTCCGGCGGCGGGTCATCGAGGAACTCGTCGACCACCGCGAACGCCCCGTCGCCCCGCCCAACGGCGTCGACGTCCTGCCGGTCCTCTCGCACGCCCTGCGCGCCGTCGGCCAGGAGGTCCGCACCGCCCGGCTGCTGCTCGCCGTCTGGGCCGGCTTCCTCCTCTCCGACGTGCTCATGTGCTGGGACAGCCTCTCCGACCGCTGGGGCGTGGACGCCGACGTGGGCTCCGCGGACGTCCTCACCGCCCTCCTCCAGGGCGACGACCGCCTCACCGGCGGGATGCCGCTGCCCTGGTCCCTGCTGTACGCCCTCGTCGCGCTCGGACTCTGGCTGGCCCACCGGGCCGGCGGCAAGGGCGCCGTCGCGCGGGCCGCGGGACTGCCCGACCCGGTGGCCAAGGCCGCCGACGGCGCCGGTTCCCTGCTGACCTGGGCGGCCACCGGCTTCGCGCTCTTCTACTGGTACTGGTACCTCTCCTGCCTGCTCGCCGGCGAGGCCCAGACGCCCTACCCGGCACTCTTCCCGCTGGCCCTCACCCTGGTCGCCTGGGCGCACCAGAGCGCGCAGCGCCGGTCGCTGTGCCGCTGGCTGTCCCGGTGGACCTTCGCCGACGCCCGCCAGCCCGACCTGCCCGGCGGCCCGCTCTTCGAGGACCTGCGCGACGACATCCGCCGCGAGCAGGAGGCCTTCCTCACCCTGTACGACGACGACAGCCCGTTCGTCGGACTCGGGGACCGCGGCACCCCCTGGTCGTTCGCGATGGAACTGCGGGAACGGCCGCGGCCGGACGGCGCCCTGCCGCACCAGAACACCGGCCCGCTCACCGCACACGCCGCGCTCGCCATGATCGAACCCCAGCTCACCGGGTTGCGCGAGTCCGCCGCGCGCACCGGCAAGGACCGCCTGCGCGACCTGGAGATCGACCGGATCGTCTACCTTCCCGGCGGGGTCGCGCGCGACGAGGAACTGGAGATCGGCGGCGCCGCCGCCCCCGTCACCCGGTCCACCGGCCACCGCGGCGGCCTGCCCGTCCACGACCCCGCGCAGGTCGCCGCGCACCTCCGCGAGGCGGTGGACGAGGGCGGCGAGGGCCGCCGCGTCTTCCTGCGCGTGCGCGTCGGCGCCTGGCACGAGCAGATCGTCGTCACCGTCCTGGTCCGCGTGCACACCCAGGGCCGCATGCTGGTCCTGGAGGTGGAGCCGTACGTCCTCGGGCCCGTCCGCAAGGACTTCCGCGCCGTCGACACCTTCGTGGACCGGCTGCCCGAGACCTGGCCGCGCGCCGCGCTGCGGGCCCTGCGGCACGCGCCGGCGGTCGGCGTCGGCACCGGGATCGCGGCCCTCGGCACCCTGCGCGGCACCCGCTTCACCGGCTGGTCCGACCGCGAACCGATACCCGACGTGCCCCGTGCCTCGCTGCGCGCACTGGCCGCCACCAGGCAGCTCACGGTCTTCCAGCGGATGGACGCCACCCGCTATGTGAAGACCGTCCAGGAACGCATCGTGGGCGGCGTCCGCGAAGCCCTCAAGGCGCACGGCTACCGCACCGAGGAGTTCGAGCAGCACGTCTACCAGCTCAGCGGCGGCAGCGTCTTCATCGGCGCCATGTCCGGCGGCGCGGTCGCCACGGGCAGCAACGGCCGGGCGACCCACACCCACCAGGGCACGGCCCCGGGCAACGCCGCCGCGCCTCAGGGCGGCGCGTAGGCGCCACGCCGCGGCACAGCGGGACAGCGGGACAGCGGGACATCACGGAACAAGGAACAGAAGGGCAGACCTCATGACGGACGACAACCGGCCGGCAGCTCCCGGCCAGGTGAGCCCGGTGACGGGTACCTCGGGAAGCGTCAGCATCGGCTCCATGAGCGGAGGGTCCGTCGCCACCGGCGACCGGTCCTCGGCGACGTCGTACAACGTCACCGGCGCCGCTCCCGACCCGCGCCACGCGGAACTCCTCGACGCCGTCCGGAGCCTGCGCCGAGCGCTGCCGGACCCGCCCGGCCGCAGCGCCGAGGACAGCGCACTCGACCTCGAACTCGCCGAGGCCGAGGCGGAGATCACCCAGACCGGCTCCGCCGCCGCCGGCCGCCTCAGCAGGCTGCTGGGCGGCGTCCGCGGCTGGCTGGGCGGCCAGGGCGCCGCCGTGGGCGCGGTCGCCTCGGCCACCGCCGTCGTCCAGGGCATCGCCCAGCTCATGACCTGAAGGGACGGGACCCCGCGATGACGAGCACGGCGACGCGGCACGGAGGACGGCCGCGATGAGAGGTTTCGAGACCGAACGGCAGGAGTGGGCCGGATCACGCCGCGAGCGCCTCTTCGACACCGAGCAGTACCTCGACCTGCGCCGCCAGCGCGCCGTCCTGACCCGCACGGCGATCGCCCTCGCCGTCGGCGGGGTCTGCTTCGGCGTCTGGGCACTCGGCTGGAAGGACGAGCCCGAGCCCTACCGCCCGCCCGCCCGGCAGGCACCCGCCGGCCCGCAGGCGTCCGCGGGCGACGGCGCGCCGGGCGAGGAGACCGCACCGGACGCGGGCGAGGGGACATCGGGCCTGCCCGCCGACTTCGAGGTCCACGACGACCAGGAGGGCTTCCGCACCGCCCTGCCCGCCGGCTGGCGGCGCGAGAGCCAGTCCTCGCAGTACGGCATCGACGTCGTCGACTTCCGCTCCGCCGACGGCACCCACCGGCTCCAGGTCTTCCAGCTCATGGAGGACTCCCCGTACGCGTCGGTCGCGGACGCCGCCCGGGCCGGCCGCGAACTCGACGGGTACCAGGAGATCCACCTCGAGTACGTCGCGGACCCCTCGGGCGGCGAGGCCGCCGAGCACGAGTACACGGCGGCCGAACTGACCGGTGAAGCCGCCACCGGCTCCGGGTACCACGTCGTCGACCGCCGCTTCGAGGCCACCGACGGCGAGCGGTACGCGCTGATCGCCTACGGTCCGACCGCGGACGGCACCGAGGACGAACGCGAACTCCTCGACACCGCCCGCGCCTGGTTCTGCCCGCCCGGCGCCGAATGCCCCTCGCCGGACGGCGCCACTCCGTAGCCGCCCGCCGCTCCCGCCCGCGCCGCACCGGCCCGGATCCCGGACCCCGCACGGTGTGAGCATTCTGTGTGTATCCGGCGAACAGGTGATCGACGGAGCCGGGTAAACTTCCGGTGGCCGCTCTCCGGCGGCCGGGCGGGCATCGCGACACAGGGGCGGGAAGGCGGGAGCATGGTGACGGCATCACAGCCATGGGCTGTCGGCCTGCCCTCACCGGCTGAGACGGGCGACCCGGCCTGGCAGGTGTGGGAACCCTCGGTGCTGCTGGTCGAGGACGATCCCGGCGACGCCCTGCTGGTCGAGGAGATGGTCGACGACAGCGCGCTGAAGATGCGCCTGCGCTGGGTCCGGTCGATGGCCGAGGCGCGCGAGGTGCTCGCCGCGGAGACACCGGACTGCGTCCTGCTGGACCTGAACCTGCCGGACACCCACGGGCTGGAGGCCGTCTCGGGCATCAAGGCCCGCGCCGACCAGGTGGCCATCGTCGTCCTGACCGGCCTCGCGGAAGAGGAGACCGGCCTCGCGGCGGTGGCGGCCGGCGCCCAGGACTACCTCGTCAAGGGCCGCGTCGAGCCGGAACTGTTCGGGCGGGCCGTGCGCTACGCGATCCAGCGCAAGCAGGCCGAACAGGCGGCGGTGGCCCTCCAGGCCAGCTTGATGCAGGCCCAGGAGAACGCCCGGCTGGAACGCGGCCTGCTGCCCCGGCCCCTGCTGACCGACGCCACGGTCGACGTCGTGACCCGCTACCGGCCCGGCCGCGCCCAGGCGCTGCTCGGCGGCGACTTCTACGACATCGTGCAGGGCACCGACGGCACCGTGCACGCCCTGATAGGGGACGTCTCCGGGCACGGCCCCGACGAGGCGGCGCTCGGTGTCGCGCTGCGCATCGCCTGGCGCACGCTCGTGCTCAGCGGTGTCACCGGCGCCGAGCAGGTGCGCCGGCTGGAGGAGATCCTGGTGGCCGAGCGGGCCGGATCGCACGTCTTCGCCACCCTGACGAGCCTCACCGCCGAGCCCGGGGCGCCGCACGTGCGGATGACCCGGGCCGGCCACCCGGGGCTGCTGCTGCGCACCGAGGACGGCGGCGTGGAGTGGGTGGAGGTCGAGGGCGGCCCGGCGCTGGGCGTGGTGCCCGGCGGAGCCGACTGGCCGGTACGGGACCTGGCCCTGCCCGCCGGCGCGGCGCTGGTCCTGTTCACCGACGGCCTCTTCGAGGGGTACATCGGCCGCGGCCGGGAGCGTCTGGGCGAGGAAGGGCTGCTGCGCCTCGCGCGCGAGGTGGCCGCGCTGCCTCCGGAGGGCTTCGTCGACGGGCTGATCGAACAGGCCGAGGAACTCGCCGAGAGCCAGGGCGGCCTCGACGACGACGTGGCCGTACTGCACTTGCGCTGGAACTGAGACAGGCGAACGAGAACGGTGTCGGAGAAGAGCACAGTGGGCGAGAACACAGGCGGACAGTGGGTCGGCCGCCGGCTGACCGTACAGGGCTGGTTCCAGGTGGTCCTGGCGCTGATGGCGCTCATGGTGGTGATCGGCACCGTGGTCGGTGCCCGGCTGCTCGGGGAGACCGCGGACGTCACCGACCGGCTGACCGGGCGGGTGATGCCGGCCCAGACGGAGGCGTACCGGCTCCAGGCGGCTCTGGTCAACCAGGAGACCGGTGTGCGCGGCTACGCCATCGCCGCCGACCGGCAGTTCCTCGCCCCCTACACCGAGGGCAGGAAGAGCGAGGAGCGGGCCGCGGCCCGGCTGCGCGACCTCATCGGGGACCAGCCCGGGCTCCTCGCCGACCTGGAGGCGGTCCAGCGGGAGGCGGCGGCCTGGCGGCGTACGTACGCCGAACCCCTCGTGGCCGGCGTCACCCCCGGTGAGCCCAGGACCGTCGACCGGTCGACCGCCGAGCGCGGCAAGAAGGTCTTCGACGACATCCGCGGCGTCTGGGGCGACCAGAACGAGGACCTGGCCGGGGCCGTCGCGGACGGCAAGGAGAAACTGGACCACGTCCGCACGGTCCGCACCGCCGTCCTCACCGGAATGGTCGCCGTCTTCCTGCTGACCGGGGTGGCCCTCGCCTTCCTGGTCCGGCTGCTGGTGGCCCGCCCGCTGCGGGCCCTGCGCGACTCCTCGCGCCGGGTGGCCCGCGGTGAGTTCGACCACGTCATCACCGGCGGGGGACCGGCCGACCTGACGGCGGTGGCGGACGACGTCGAGGACATGCGGCAGCGCATCGTCGCCGAACTGGGCGCCTCCCACCGGCATCAGGACGTCCTCGCCCGGCAGGCCGCCGACCTGGACGCGCAGGCCGTGGAACTGCGCCGCTCCAACGCCGAACTGGAGCAGTTCGCCTACGTCGCCTCGCACGACCTCCAGGAACCCCTGCGCAAGGTCGCCTCCTTCTGCCAGCTCCTGGAGAAGCGCTACGGCGACAAGCTCGACGACCGCGGTCTGCAGTACATCGACTTCGCCGTCGACGGCGCCAAGCGCATGCAGGTCCTCATCAACGACCTGCTCACCTTCTCCCGCGTCGGCCGCCTCAACGACGCCCGCGTCGACGTCGACCTGGACCAGGCCCTCACCAAGGCCCTGACCAACCTGGACACCGCCGCCACCGAGGCCGGCGCGGAGATCGAACGCCCCGGGGAACTGCCCCGGGTCGTCGGCGACCCGACCCTGCTCGGCATGCTCTGGCAGAACCTGATCGGCAACGCCGTGAAGTTCCGCCACCCCGAGCGCCCCCCGCGCATCCGGATCACCTGCGAGCAGGACCCGGACACTCCCGGCGCCTGGCTGATGAGCGTCGCCGACAACGGCATCGGCATCCCCGAGGAGTTCGCGGAGAAGGTCTTCGTCATCTTCCAGCGGCTGCACGGCCGGGACGCCTACGGCGGCACCGGTATCGGCCTCGCGCTCTGCAAGAAGATCGTCGAACACCACGGCGGCCGGATCTGGATAGACACCGCGCACACCGACGGCACCCGTATCTGCTTCACCCTGCCCGCAGGCGGCGACACCGCCGGCGCCACCGACTCCCGCACCGAGGAAAAGGCCCTGTCATGACGACCCCCGATGCCACCCCGATCGACGTGCTCCTCGTCGAGGACGACCCGGGCGACGAGCTGATGACGCGCGAGGCGTTCGAGGACAACAAGATCGGCAACAACCTGCACGTGGTACGGGACGGCGAGGAGGCCCTGGACTTCCTCTACCGGCGCGGCTCCCACGAGGGCGCCCCGCGCCCCGACCTGATCCTGCTCGACCTCAACCTGCCCAAGTACGACGGGCGGCAGGTGCTGGAGCAGATCAAGTCCGACGCGGACCTCAGCGACATCCCGGTGGTGGTGCTCACCACCTCGTCGGCGGAGGAGGACATCCTGCGCAGCTACAAGCTGCACGCGAACGCCTACGTCACCAAGCCGGTCGACCTGGACCAGTTCATCGCCGCCGTCCGGCAGATCGACGACTTCTTCGTCCAGGTGGTGCGGCTGCCCCGGCGCAACGCCTGACGCCGGCCGAGCGGACCGCGCTCAGCTCGGGCGGCGGCCGCTGATCCCGCCGTCGGGGTCGTCGGGCAGGGCGATGCGGGCGGTGACCCGCTTGCCGACCGGCTCGCGCCGCACCTCGAAGCCCTGGGCGAGGGCCATGACGATCTCCAGGCCGTGCTGGCCGACCCGGCCGGGAGCCGCGGCCCGGGCCACCGGAAGGGTGGGGTCGCTGTCCCACACGGTCACCTCGACCAGGTCCCCCACGATGCGTGACTCCATCAGCACCGGGCCGGGGGCGTACTTCTGGGAGTTGGTGACCAGCTCGCTGACGACGAGCTGGGTCACCTCCATCGCGCGGGCCGAGACCGGCAGCCCGTGCTCCGACTGGACGCGGGTCAGGAAGTCCACCGCGTGGTGTCGCGCCCGGGCGATGCAGGAGCTGTCGCCGTCCAGGACCACAGTGGCCTGTATCGGGCCACCGTCGAACGTGCGGGCCCCGCCGAGCGGGCCCGGATCCACTGAGTGCACTGTCGTTCCCCCATTCACGTCAGCGCGTATACCCGCGACCCCGCACCTCATGCTTCCCGGTGTGACCGGATGTCGTAGGTGAGCGTCCCGGCCTCCCGCGTTCGCGGCACGTACAGGAACTCCGCGTGCGGCGCGTGGTCGGCCGCCGACACGATGAGCGTGTGGTGGCCCGGCCGCAGCCCGTCGACCCGGTACCGGCCCGCGTGCACGGGTCCGGCCGCGACCCGCTTGCCCCGCGCGTCGATGACCGTGACCCAGCCGGCGCAGCCGGTGGGGTGGGCGGCGCAGCGGACGCCGCCGGTGACGGTCACGCCGCGTCCCGGGGCGGCGTCGTCCGCCACCCCGGCGCCGGCCGTGCCGGCCCGCGGGCAGGCGCCGGTGTCCGCCGCCACCTGCCGCTTGCCCCACTGGGCGACGAGCGCCTGCGTACGGCGTTCCATCGGGGCGCCGGGCACCGGGCTCGCCGCGGCGTCGGCCACCGGGAGCCCGCACTGCTCCGCGTAGCCGGCCAGCGTCTCGTCGAGCGCCTCCAGCTCCCGCAGCGTCGTGCGCACCCGGTCCGCGCGCGGGCCGGAAGGAGCCGGTTCCAGCTCCGCCGCCAGCTCCCGCGCCAGCGGGCCCACCCGCCGCCAGCCGTCCTCGGGGGCGCCGGTGCTCAGCGAGCGCTCCAGCGAGTCCAGGGAACGGGTCAGCTCCGCGGTGAGGTGCGCGAACCGTCCGGCGAGCCGGGGCGCGAGGTCCACGTCGATGTCGGCCGCCGCGGCGAGCGTGCGGGCGTGACCGGTGGCCGCGGTGAGCAGCGCGGTCCGGTTGTCGGTGGCGCGCTCGCGCCCGCCGAGCGGCATCCGGACCAGCGGCCGGGCCAGGCTCGCCACCTGGAACAGGGCGGCGTCCACCCCGCGGGCGACGCCGCGCAGCCGGACCGGGGCCTCGGGGTCGGCCCAGCGCGCGGCCAGCTCCGTGACCAGGTCGCGCACGGCCGCGATGTAGCCGCGTTCCGCCTCCCGGGTGATCCGGCGGCTGGAGAGCGGGAAGATCAGCGCGGCGCAGGCGGTCGCGACGAGCACGCCGAGGCCGTTGTCCAGGAGCCGTTCGCCGAGCAGGTGGTTCATGCCGCCCCAGGGCGAGGTCAGCCCGTACACCTGCACCAGCGCGACGACGAGGCCCACCACCCAGAGGGCGTACGCGCGCTGCATGCCCCAGGAACCGAGGGTGAGGCCCGCCACGATGACGGTGAGCGTGCCGTAGACGTGGCCGTGGCCCACCAGGTGGAGCAGGGCGATGCCGAGCACCGCGCCGGCCACGGTGCCGGCCATGCGGTGGCCGAACTTGCGCAGCCGCTCGTGCGTGGTGTTCGTGCCGAAGAGGGTGATCATCACGCCGATCAGCCCCCAGTAGAACCGGTGCGGGTCGATGGCGTCGGTGATCGGGCAGACGACCGCCGCGGCGACCCCCGCGTGCAGTGGTACGCGGACGAAGGGCACGGCCCGGCGCCAGCTCGTCCCGGTCCCCGCCGCGAGCGCGCGGCGGGTCGCGGCGGCCGATCCGGGCGGCAGGTTCCGCTCCAGGGCCACGGTCGGCTGGAACGGGACCTTCGCCGGGGCCTGCGGAGTGTTCCAGCCGAGCGCCAGCCAGTGGGAGAGCGATCCGGCCAGGGAGTCGAGGAGGTGGGCCACGCGGTGGCCCAGTTCGGCGGTCCGGGCCCGTCCGTCCCCGGCGTCGCCGTCGTCGCGCACGAGGTCGGCCTGCCGGCGGATCAGCGCGGCGGCGGGACGCAGCCCCTGGGCGTCGTCGAGCGGGGTGTCCCGGGCGAGGACGAGTCCGACGGCCAGCGCCTCGCGCAGCGGGGCCGGTACGTCGCGGTCGGCCAGGTCCTGCACGGCGCGGCCGATGCCGCGCAGGGCCAGCTCCGCGTCGAACAGGTGCCGGTGCAGCAGCTCCGCCATGCCGGGGTCGGCGGCCACCTCGGGCTGGGCGAGCCGCCCGTCGATGGTGACGGTGGTGACGTTGAGGCGGCGCAGCGAGCGCGCCATCCGGCGCACCGCCCGCTCCCGGTCGGCGTCGGGGTCGAGCGCGTCGACCGCGGCGTCCGCCACCCGGCGGGCCTCCACGACGAAGGCGCGCTGGGTGCGCAGCAGGTCCTCGCGCGGCATCGGGTAGCAGAGCAGCAGCCGGGTCACGAGCACCGCGAGGGCGGAGACCAGGGCGACGGCGGACGCCTTGCCCGTCAGGGCGGTCGGGATGTCGGCCATCATGCCGACCAGCAGGCCGTTGAAGAGCATCATGCCGGTGAGCAGGGCGAGCTGCCCGAACCGGGCGAGGAAGAAGGTCAGCGCCAGCGCGCAGACCATCAGCGCGATCTCCAGGGCCCGGTCGTCGTGCAGCACGGCGGCCGACCAGAGGGAGAGGGCGTACGGGAACGGCATCCATCCGATGGCCCGGGCGAGCCGTTGCCAGGTGTTCTCGGCGACGGCGAACGCGCTCATCAGGCCCATCATGCCGCCGACCATCATGCCGATCACGACGGGGACGTCGAAGGCCCGGGCCGCTCCGTAGCCGACCGCCAGCGCGGTCACCATGGCGACCAGGGTGCGCCAGCCCGCCTGGAGCTGTCCGAGGCCGGGGTCGGCCGCGAGCACCCGGTCCCACCGCTTTCTGGGCCCGCCCACCCGGCGCGGCGCGCCGCCCCGTGCGGCACCGGCCGGGTGCGGGGGAGTGCCGGGGGAAGGCGGGAGCGGTGCGGACTCCGGTGCCGTGCGGGCGTCCGGCGCCGCGGTGCCTGGGCTGATCAAGTGGTCTCCGGTTCCCTCGGGTGCGGCGGGGTGGGCAGCATCCGCGGGGCGCTCCGAGTGCCGGGCGCCGGCGCCGGGCCCGCGCTCATCGCGACTCCGCGGGACGGCGGTCCCCGGGTCACGAGAGTAGATGCATATAGCAATCATATGGACGGGGGTGGCGGGAACGCGACCATGGGCGGGCAAAATGCGCGCCGCGCGCGGCGCCGGGCTCACCGGCCGCCGGAGCGGGTGAGCCGCCGCAGCGCGCGCACGAGGGCCTCGACGCCCCGCTCCGCCTTGGACCGGGGGCAGCCGACGTTGAGCCGCAGCCACCCCGGGGAGCCGTAGGCGGACCCCGGAATCACGGCGACCTGCTCCCCCTCGATCAGCTCCCGCTGCAGCGCGTCGTCGGCCACGCCGAGCGGGCGCACATCGATCCAGGCCAGATACCCCGCCTGCGGCGGCTCCCAGCCGAGTTGCGGGAACTCCGCCCGCAGCCGGCCGGCGACCATCGCGAGATTCCCCGCCAGATAGCCGCGCAGGGCGTCCAGCCAGGGCGCCCCCTCCCGGTAGGCCGCGATGTGCGCGACCAGGGAGAGCACCGCGGGGGAGGAGAGACCGTCGGCCTCCTTCAGCGCCCGCAGATACGCGTCCCGCGAGGCGGCGTCACCGATGATCCCGTAACTGCCCGTCAGCGCCGGGATGTTGAACGACTTGGAGGCCGAGGTGACCACCGCCCAGCGGCCCTCGCCGCCGTGCAGCGCCCACGGGCGGTGGATGTGCGGGGGGTGGGCCAGATCGGAGTGGATCTCGTCACTGATCACGGCCACGCCGTACCGGGCGCACAGCCGCGCCGTGCGGTCCAGTTCGTCCGCGGTCCAGACCCGGCCCGTCGGATTGTGCGGGGAGCACAGCAGCAGGACAGTGGTGTCCGGCAGCGCCAGCAGCCGCTCCAGCCCGGCCCAGTCGTCGAGCGGGCACGGCCGCAGCTCGCGTCCGAGCGCCGCCACCGTCTTCGGGAAGGCGTCGTACATCGGTGTGTGGGCGACCACGCCCTCACCCGGGCGGGACCACAGCCGCAGGAGCCGCGACACCTGGTACACCACGGACGGGGCGTACACGATCGTCCCGGGCGCCACGGGCGTCGCGTGCCGGGTGGCGTACCAGTGGACGACCGCGGAGAGGAAGTCGTCCTGACGCCACCGCGAGTAGCCGAACACGCCGTGGTCCAGGCGGGTCCGGAGCGCCGCCACGATCTCCGGGGCGGTCTCGAAGTCCATGTCCGAGATCGTGAACGGCAGCAGGTCCGGCACGCCGAAGCGGTCCTCGACGTAGTCCCACTGCGTGCACCAGGTGCCGTGCCGGTCCACCGGGACGCCGAAGTCGTACGTCATGGTCAGCCCACCGGGATCATGGCGGCGAGGGCGTCCTTCACCGACTGGACCTGCGGCCCTATGACGACCTGCACACTGTGGGCGTCGAGCTTGACGACCCCGACGGCACCCAGCCGCTTCAGCCGCGGCTCGTCGACCCGGCCGGCGTCCTCGACCGTCATGCGCAGGCGCGTGACGCAGTTGTCCAGGGACCGGATGTTGCCGGCGCCGCCGAGGGCGTCGAGGAGGGCGACGGCGTCGTACTTGCCGGCGATCAGCCCGGCCGGTGGCCGCCCGGTCTCTGCTTCCTTCGCGTCGTCCCCGGCGCGTTCCGGCTCCGGCTCGGCGTCACGTCCGGGCGTCTTCAGGTCGAAGCGCCTGATCGCCCAGCGGAAGAGGAAGTAGTACCCGGCGAACCACACCGCCGCGATCACCGGTACCAGGTACCACTTGGTCGTCGAGCCCTGCAGCACGCCGAAGACGAGCCAGTCGATGACATTGCCGTCGGTGTTCCCGATGAAGACACCCAGCACGGCCGCGGTGAGGAAGCCGAGTCCGACCAGGACCGCGTGGATGCCGTACAGCCAGGGCGCGACGAACAGGAACAGGAACTCCAGCGGCTCCGTGATGCCGCCGACCACGCAGGCCACCACGCCGGAGACGAGCAGCGCCTTGATCTGCGGGCGCATCGTCTCGCGCGCGCAGTGGTACATGGCGAGCGCGGCGCCGGGGAGGCCGCCGAGATAGGCGGCCATCTTGCCCTGGGAGAGGAAGTGCGTCGCGTCCGTGACGGCGGAGTCCGGCGCGGCCGGGCAGTCCAGGTGGGCGTAGAACAGGTTCAGCGCGCCGGAGACGTGGTCCCCGCACACGGTTCCCGAGCCGCCGACGTCCGTGAAGCGGAACATGGCCACGAGGATGTGGTGCAGCCCGACCGGCCGCAGCAGCACCTCTCCCATGCCGAAGAAGAACGGTCCGAAGACGCCCGTGTGCCCGATGCCGCGGCCCACCGCGGTGATCCAGCCGTTGAAGGCCGGCCAGAGCAGGGGGATGAGCAGCCCGAGCACGCTCATGACGAGGGCCGAGACGATCGGGACGAAGCGCAGTCCGCCGAAGAAGGCCAGCGCGTCGGGCATCCGCTGGGTGCGGAAGCGCTGGTGGAGAAGGCTGACAACGATGCCAACGGCTACCGCGCCGAGCAGCCCCGTGTCGATGGACCGCACGCCGAGGACGTCGGCGATGCCGTAGTGCTCGATCGCCTTGCCGTCCTTGAGGTCGACGCCCTTGGCGGTGAGGAAGAAGTTCACCGCGAGGTTCATCGCGGCGAAGCCGACGAACCCCGAGAAGGCGGCCACGCCCTTGTCCTCGCGGGCGAGCCCGAGCGGGATCGCCATGGCGAAGAGGACGGGCAGGAAGGTGAAGGCGACCAGGCCCGTGTGGGCCATCCAGGTGAAGACCAGGTGGAAGCCCTCGGCCTTGAGGAGGGGGAGGTTGTCGGTGACGGCCTCGCTGGAGAGCGAGGACCCGATGCCCAGGACGATGCCGCAGAAGGCGAGCAGGGCCACCGGGAGCATGAACGTTCTGCCGAGCCCCTGGAGGAACTCCCAGAGTGCGGCTTTGGTCTTGTGCATGTGAGGGGCCCTTCGAGCCTGTGGGGGACGGACCCGGGCAGGCGCCGCGACGGCGCGCGGCGGCCCGGGCACGGGTGATCGAGCGGCCGGACCGCACGGATCACATCACAGGCGATCCGCGACTGTCCATGGAGACGGGCGGCGCGCGTCACCCGTGTGCACCGGAGACGGGTGTTTGCCGCGGTGCCGGCGGGAAAGGGGCTCTGTGACCACCGGATGCCACCATCCGGTATCCGGTGGAGGCACGGACAAGCACCGAAAGAGGAGGCTCGATGTCCTCGAAGCGACGTCGTAAGAAGAGGGCCCGCCGCAAGAACGGCGCGAACCACGGCAAACGTCCACAGAGCTAGGGTGAGGAAAGCGTCGCCTGCCCGAGGGCAGGCGACGCTTTCGCGTGTGCGGCCCGCCGCTCGTGGCAGCACCGGCTACGGCGGTACAACCGGTGGTTGTGTGCCCTGGCTGTCCGGTTGTTTGCCTCGGGTCCGTGCCGCTCGCTTAGATGCCGGTGGTCAGCAGGCCGGTGGTGAGCGGTGGGCGGGAAGCGGGGGTACGGGCATGCCGGGCAGGCGGGCGCTGGGGCGGCGGTTCAACTGGTTGTGGGCCTCGTACGCGGTCAGCTCCTACGGCACGGGGCTGTCGTTCGGCGCGTTCCCGCTGATCGCCGTTGTGGTGCTGCACTCCGGGCCGACCCAGGTGGCGGCGCTGTCCGCCGCGGGGCTGGTGGTGGGCGCCCTGGTGGCGGTGCCCCTCGGGCCCTGGGTGGAGTTCCACCGCAAACGGCCGGTCATGGTGGCGATGGACCTGATCCGGTTCGTGGCACTGCTGAGCGTTCCGGCCGCGTACGCGCTGGGCCGGCTCGGCTTCGCCCAGCTCCTCCTCGTCGCCGTCCTCGTCGCCGCGGCCAACATCGCGTTCCGGGCGGCGAGCGGCGCGTATCTGAAGGCGCTGGTGCCACCGGCGGACCTCCTCGTGGCGAACAGCCGGTTCGAGTCGACGATGTGGACCTCGACCGTGCTGGGACCACCGCTCGGCGGGGCCGCGATCGGACTGTTCGGGCCGGTGGTGACCCTGCTCGCCGACGCGGTCAGTCACCTGCTCTCGGCGCTGGGCATCCGCGCCGTCGGCGGGACGGAACCCCGCCCCGCGCCCGCCGGGGCGTCCCGCCCGCGCGCCGGCGAACTGCTCGAAGGGTGGCGCCGCATCCTCGGCCATCCCACGCTGCGCCCGCTGTTCTTCAACGCCCTCGCGGTCAACGGCCTGATCATGGCCTCCGAACCGCTGCTCGCCGTGCTCCTGCTGGACGGCCTCGGGTTCGCGCCCTGGCAGTACGGGCTGGTGTTCGCGGCGCCCTGCGTCGGGGGCCTGCTCGGCGCGCGGCTGGCGCACCGGCTGGTCGCGCGGTCCGGGCGGCGCCGGGTGCTGCTCGTCGCGGGGACGCTGCGGGCGTGCTGGCCGGTCGGGCTGGCCTTCGTCCGGCCCGGGGTCCCCGGCATGGTGCTCGTCATCGTCCTCCAGTTCGGCCTGGTGACCTGCTGCGGCCTGTACAACCCGGTGCTCGCCACCTACCGGCTCGACCTCACCGCCTCCGACCGGGTCGCCCGCACCCTGGCGGCGTGGTCCGTCAGCAGCAGCGTCGTCATCGCCGTGCTGACCGCCGTATGGGGTGTGCTCGCCGCGTTCACCGGTCCGCGCCTCGCGATCGCCGCCGACGGCCTCCTTCTCCTGGCCACACCGCTGCTGCTGCCCCGTCACCGGGACACGCCCCGCAAGACGGCGGAGCGGGCCCCGAGCCTGCCCTGACGCGGGGCCGGACGACCCGGACCCGCGGGCCGGCGCGGCGCGGGCGCAGGTCCGGTGCTCAGCCGGTCAGTTCGACGGTCGCCGTGGCGGACCGGCCGCCGGAGGCGACCGTCAGGGTGACCGTGCCCGGACGTACCGCCGTGAGGGTGTGGGTGGTCAGATCGAGGACGGCCAGGGTCCGGCGGATGCGCGCTGCCCGCTCCGCCTCGGCGGCGGACTCGGCGATCACCAGGCCGCCGGAGCCGGACCAGACGACGGTGGCGGGGTGGCGCAGCGGGAAGCGCAGCCCGTACTCGCTGGTGATCCCGGTGGCGGCGACGGCGAAGGAGCCGCCGGTGGCCAGCTCGCCCGGGGCGGTCAGTTCGACGGCGTCGATCAGCGGGGTGCTCTCGGCCCGCAGCCACTGCCGGGTCCTCGGACTCGGCAGCCCCCGCCGGATGCGGGCCGGCCGCGGATCGACGGCCACACGCATCCAGCCGAAGAAGCCGCCCTGGTCGGGGGAGCTGTACGGGGTCTTGCCGACGGCCGGGGTGGTCACCTCCAGGACCCCGTCGGCGCGGGAGACGGACGCGGTGTGGGCGTGACCGGTGAACAGTGCGACGGGTTTGCCGGACGCCTCCCGGAACTCGGCCAGCCAGCGCTTGAAGAGGTCGGCGGCGAGCCGGTCGGAGAGCTGGGAGGACCCGGCGCCGGACGGGTCGCGCAACGGATGGTGGAAGGCGACCACCACCCCGGTGACCCGGGTGTCCTTCGCGGCCTTCGCCAGTTCGGCCGCCAGCAGCGGGACCTGCTCCCAGTCCGAGGTGCGCATGTCACCGGTGTGCGAGTCCAGCAGGATGAACCGGGTGCTCTTGTGGTCGAAGACCTGGCGGTTGGGGCGCCCGGTGGCGGCGTGGAAGGCGTCCAGGCCGCCGGTGGCCGACAGACCCGCCTCGTGGTTGCCGGGCGTCCAGTACACCGGCAGACCGGCCGGCACGTGGTCGCGGAGCAGCGCGCCCGCCAGGGCGAAGTCGGCGGGGCTGTTGTCGTCGACGAAGTCGCCGTTGATCAGGAGGAAGTCGGGACCGGCGGCGACCGCCTGGTCCAGGGCCCGTGCCGCCTGCCGGCCCGAGAAGGAGTCCGGCCCGGCCGCCGCGCCGACGTGCAGGTCGGACAGGACGGCGAAGGTCCACCGGCCCCGGGGCAGCCCGCTCTGCCCGACCACGTACGGGTCGGGCGGCGGCGCCTCGGCGGCCCCCGGTGCCTGGCCCACCTGGGCGGTGAGCGCGTCGAACTCCACCGCGCCCGCGTTCTTGGCGGTCTGCGAGGTCTCCGCGAGGTAGAGCCGCAGCAGGGTGAGGGGTGCGGAGAACCCGTCGGGAAGTTCGCCGACGACTCGGCGCCAGCCGGTCCAGTCCACGGCGGTGGTGAAGGTGAACGGCACGTTGGCGGTGCCCTGGGAGCGGATCATGGCGCGCAGCCAGTGGCCGCGTCCGTCGCCCCTGACCCACAGGGCGATCCGCCGGGTGCCGGAGGGCAGGGTGATCGGGGCGCCGGCCACCGCGTACGCCGCCGAGGTGCTGGTCTGCCCGGTGAAGTCGTACGTCAGACGCAGGGCGTGGTCGTCCGGGCCGGCGCCGGGGCGGTCGGCGGCCGCCGCGGTGGCGACCGAGGC
Source organism: Streptomyces ziwulingensis (assembly GCF_039542605.1). NCBI lineage: Bacteria > Bacillati > Actinomycetota > Actinomycetes > Kitasatosporales > Streptomycetaceae > Streptomyces > Streptomyces ziwulingensis. Next base: position 212,579 of record NZ_BAABIG010000033.1, on the reverse strand, counting down.
GGTGCCCCGGGCGGCCGCGGCGGTCCATGTCTCGCCCGGTTCGAACCCGGCCAGCGGTACGTCGGCCAGTCCGACCGTCACGGTGATCCTGGCCGTGACCCCGGCCACGGTCGCGGTGAGCGTGGTCGCCTTGCCGCCGGCCTCGGCGGCGCCGGTGACGGTGAGGCGCCCGTCGGGCCCCACGGTCACGTCGAGGACCGCCTCGTCGTGGTCGAGGCGGGCGTCACGGGCGGACACCGGGGCGTCGAAGCCGTCGGCGTCGTGACCGGTCAGGCCGAGCCGGCCGCTGCCGCCGGGCTCGACGGTGAGCGACTCGGCGGTGAACGCGAGCCGGTGCAGCGCTCCGACCACGCGCAGCGGGTGCTCGCCCCGGGCTCGGCCCGAGCGCGCCTCCAGCACCCCCGTGCCGGGGCGTCCGGCGCGCAGGACGCCGTCCTCCACCCGGCCCAGGGAGCCGGGCCGCGCGGTCCACCTGATGCGGTGGCTGCTCGCGTCGACGGGCGACCAGGTCTCGTCGTGGCCCGCGGCGGTGACGGCCAGGGTGAGGCCAGGGACCACGCGGTGGGCGCAGGCGCGGACGTCCAGGCCGCGCAGGGTGCCCGACCCCGTCGGCCCGAACAGGCCGAGGGCGTTGGGCACCGGTCTCTCGGCGCCGTCCGAGGGCGTGTTGACCACGCTGACGGCGGTGTCGCCGGGCCGGCGGGCGACCATGCCGGTCGAGCCCCCGCCGTCCAGCATGAACGCCTCCGCGGCGCCCAGGCGGACCATCAGTTCGGCGGTGGCGTCGTAGGTGAGCCCGGGGGAGAAGTTGGCCGAGCCGTCGACGGCGACGAGGAGGAGCCGGCGCCCGTCGGCCGGCCAGCCGACGGCGGTGCGCGGTTTGTCGGCGTCGTTGCCCTCGCTCGGCGGGAAGCCGACCGCCTCGCCGCCCCTGACGAGTACGGCGTTGCTGCCCAGGGCCGTGCGCACCTCGGCGGGGGAGTCGGACCGGTGCTCGAAGGAGACCGTGACGATGTCACCGGGGCGGGCGGCGGCGAGCCGGGAGGCGGCCGGGCCCCGGCCGACGACGATCAGTCCGCCCCCGGGCACGGCGGTGTCGGTCAGGCCGTCGTGCACCGCCGTGACCTCGCCGTCCGCGACGACGGCCTCGGCGTACGGTCCCGCTCCGTCGATGCTGGTACGCGGCCCCGGACCCCACAGCGGCGTGTAGACGGTCAGCCCGTCCGCCGGCGGGGCGGGGGAGTTGAGGGCGGCCAGCGGGCGAACGGTGCCGGCCACCGTGACCGTGCCCCGGATCAGCAGGTCGGCCAGGCGCGCGACCCGGTCCGCGCCCACCGTCACGACGGTCCTGGCCGTACTCGCGCCCTTGCGCGGCCGGCCGTCCCGGATCTCCGGGCCGATCGCGGCGCCGGTCCGGGTGAGGTCGAAGAAGTCGCCGTTGACCGCGGCGACCGCCGCCTCGGCCCCGGCCAGCGCCGACGGCGTACGTGTCTCGCTCACCTTCCCCGCGAGCAGGTCCACGCCGACGGCACGGTCGCGCAGATCGGCGTTGAGGACGTGCACGCGCGTCCAGCCGGTGCGGCCGAAGGTCGCGAAGGAGGTGAGGACGATGCCGGGGGCGACCGGCCGGTCCGTCCGGTCCACCTGCACGGACTCACCCGGAACCGTGGTCCGGTACGAGGGGACGGGGTGGCGGACGGGGTGGCGGAGCCCGCCGTCGCCACCGTGCCGCGCGCCGGTGTCGAGGCCGGGTGCCGGCCTGCCGGTGGGGACGGCCGCGGCGACGGGGCCGGACGCGGTCGCGGTGAGGGCGGCGGCCACCGCGCCGGAGAACAGGCCACGGCGGCTCAGGACGACGGATCTCTGCGGGAGTTCAGTCATGGCCATGACGTTAGGGAAAAGGAACGACCGCCGTGTGAACGCCGAGTCGATGGTCTTGGACCGCCCCCGAGGGCGATGAGCCGGTGGTCCGCAGGAGCTGGTGTAGGGTCGCGGCACTGGAAGTAGAAACGTGTGGTCACCGCTGGGCATCGACGCCGGTCGACGGCCGGGTGACGGAGCCGGGGCCACGCGCGCGTACGCGGTATCGGACGAGCCGCCACTTCTTCACCTCGAAGGAGTGCGCAGTGAATGTCCGTCGCGAGGGAACGGCCGCGAAGGCCGCCGCCCCGACCAAGACCTCCGGTCCGCCGGCCTCCCTGCGCGAAGCGGGCGCGGCCCTCGCGGGGCTGTCGGCGGTGTTCCTGTTCGAGATGCTCGACAACTCGATCCTCAACGTCGCCCTGCCGACCATCGGCCGTGAGCTGTCGGCGTCGGCGACGGTGCTGCAGTGGGTCACCGGGGTGTACGCCGTGGTGTTCGGCGGGCTGATGCTCGCCCTCGGCGCGCTGGCCGACCGGGTCGGTCGCCGCAAGGTCATGCTGGTCGGGCTGGTGCTGCTGGGGGCGGCGAGCCTGGCGACCGCGTTCGTCACCACGGCGGAGCAGCTCATCGCGGTCCGCGCGGCGATGGGCGTCGCCGCCGCGATGACCACGCCGGGCTCCCTCGCCCTGGCGTTCCGCCTGTTCGACGAGGACGGGCTGCGCGTCCGTGCGACGACGCTGATCTCGACCGTGGGACTGGCCGGACTCGCGATCGGGCCCACGGCAGGCGGCCTGGTGCTGGCGTTCGCTCCGTGGCAGGTGCTGCTGCTGGTGAACGTGCCGGTCGCCGCACTCGCGTTCATCGGCATCCGCCGCGGCATCCCCGCCGACCAGGCGAGCGGTCCGCACCGGGCCCCGACCGACCGCGCGGGTGCCCTGCTCGGCACGGCCGCGATCGTGCTCGCGCTGCTCGCACCGACGCTGTTCGTCGACGCGGGCGCCGCGTCACCGCTGCCGTGGCTGGCCGCGGCGACGGCCGTCGTGGCGGCGGTACTGTTCGTCGCCCGCGAGCGCACTGCCCGCCATCCGCTGCTCGATCTCGCACTCCTCGCCCGCCCCCTCGTGTCGAGCGGCCTGGCGTTCAAGGCCGCCGCGAGCCTCGCCACCGCCGGCCTCGGCTACCTCGTGACCCTGCAACTCCAGCTCGACTGGGGCTGGACGCCCGCGCACGCGGCCCTGGGAATGCTGCCGCAGGTCGTCGTGCTCATCGCCGGGGGCGCCCTCATCGGTCCGCTGATCACCCGCGTCGGTCTCGACGGGGCCGCCCGGCTCGGCGCCGCGGCCGTCGTGTGCGGACTCGCCGTCTACGGGCTGCTGGGCCGCTTCGGGTACGGGTGGGTCGCCCTCGCGCTCGCGCTGGTCGCCGCCGGTATGCGGGTCGTGGGTGTCGTCGCCGGGACCAACGTGATGCGTGGCCTCCCGGCCGACCGCACCACCGTCGGAGCGGCACTGGTGGACACCGTCGGTGAGGTCACCACCGGGATCGGCATCGCGGTCAGCGGGACCGTCCTCGCCAAGCTCCTCACCGGCGACATCGCCACGGCGACCTGGAGCACTCAGCAGACCGCGCGGTTCCACGAGGCGGTCACCCGGGCCGGCCTCACGCTCACCGTCCTGGCCGCGGCGCTGGTCGGATGGGGCATCAGCCGGGCCCGCCGGCCCGGCGCGGCACGGACGGCGAGCAGCCCCGGGCACTGACCCTCCGGCACCGCGCGGACCCGGTCCCGCCAGGCGCCGCGCGGACTCACTCCCCCGCGCGCCGAGCCGCGGCAACGAATCGCCGTGCGCGCGGGCTTGCGGCGGGGGCGGGGGGCTGCCGCATGCTGCGAGGAGACGTCGACGGAGCCCGGGCCGACGAGTTGATGGGGGAGACGGATGAGGGCTGATGGGGGGGAGACGGATGAGGGTTGATGGGGGGAAACGGATGAAGGCGATCGTTCAGGACCGGTTCGGCCCGCCGGACATCCTGCGGCTGGCGGACATCGACCGTCCCGAGGCCGGGCCGGGCCAGGTGCTGGTGCGCGTGCGGGCCGCCGCGCTCAACCCGTACGACTGGCACATGATGCGCGGTGACCCCTACGTGGCCCGGCTGATGGGGGGCATGGGACTGAGGCGGCCGAAGTCTCCGGTGGCGGGACTCGACGCGGCCGGGCAGGTGGCGGCGGTCGGCGCCGGTGTGCACGGGCCGGTGCCCGGCGACGAGGTGCTCGGGTTCTGCCCGGGGTCCTTCGCCGAATACGCGCGCACCACCCCCGACCTGCTGGTGCCCAAGCCCGCGAGCCTGACCTTCGAGCAGGCCGCCGCCGTGCCGCTGGGGGCGGTCACCGCCCTGCGCGGCATCCGTACCGTGGGCCGGACGCGAGCCGGACAGCGGGTGCTGGTCAACGGCGCCGCCGGCGGCGTGGGCACCTTCGCCGTGCAGATCGCCGCGGCCCTGGACGCCGAGGTCACCGGAGTGTGCGGTACGCGCAACGTCGAGCTGGTGCGCTCGCTGGGTGCCGCGCACGTCCTGGACCACACCCGTGAGGACTTCACCGAGGCGGGCGTGCGCTACGACGTGATCCTGGACAACGTGGGCAACCACCCGCTGAACCGGCTGCGCCGGGTACTGGCCCCGACGGGCACCCTGGTGGCCAACGGCGGCGGCGCACCCGGCCATGTCTTCGGGGCGGTGGGGGCCACCCTGCGACTGGTCGCGGCCGGGGTGTTCGCCCGCCCCAGGCTCCGCGTCCTCGTCCCGGCGGTCCCGGCCGGGCCGACCCGCGAGGACCTGCTCGCCGTCACCGCGCTCATCGACACCGGCCGCGTCACCCCCGTGATCGACCGGACCTACCCGCTGGCCGACACGGCGGAAGGCGTACGCCATGTGGAGTCGGGCCACGCCCGGGGCAAGGCCGTGATCACCGTGGCGTGAACCCGAGGTCCGAAGGCGGGGGCTCGGACCCCGGACATCGGGCACGTCGTTCGTGCGGGCGGGGCCGGACCGGCCGGACCGCCGGCGGCGCGTGCCGCTCCGGTTCACGGCGTGACGAGACGACGCAGCGCCAGGTGGGCCAGCGGGGCGTAGGCGGCCAGCGCCGGCGCCGGACCCCGCATCCGCAGCCGGGTCCGCGTCCCGTCCCCCTGCGGCACGACGTCGTGCGTCAGCCGCACCCGCACCGGACCGAGCCGGACCCGCCAGCTCCAGGTGCGGTGACCGTCGTCGACGGACTCGACGGCGAAGGCGACGCGGAGCCCGAGGAAGGAGCGGACGGTGCCGCGCACCCCGGGCGCGATCCGCTCCGCCCCGGTGTCCACGCCGACGATCTGCGGCGACCACTCGGACCAGCGCCGGAAGTACACGTACCGGCACCACACGGTGTCGGGGCGGGCCGCGCCGGCCGCCCGCAGAGTCAGTTCCGCCATGGCCGGCCGCCGTACGCCAGTGATCCGCGTCCCATGAGCAGTGCCGCTCCCGTCCGGTCCGAGGTGAGCCCCGGCACCAGGATCGCGGGAGCGCCCGCCTCCCGCATGTTGTCGTACGCCCACCGCGACCGTACGTCACGACCGCTTCCCGCCGCGGCAACGGCCCGGCGCGGGGAGTGACGCACCCGTCCGGCCGTTCCCGGCGCATCCCTTGCCGGTGCCGGTCGTTAGGGCCGACATGATCAAGAAGCTCGCCACCGCCACCGCCACCGCCTCAGCCCTCGCCGTCGCCTTCTTGACGGTCACCCCGGCGGCGCACGCCGCACCGCTCCCCGAGCCGTCCGCCGGCATCCCCGGAGGCCGGTTCCTCGAAGGTCTCCTCGGAGCGCTCGAGATCGGGCACCCGGCCTCCTCGGCGCAGTCCCTTCTGCCCGCGGGCGTCCGCAGCAAGTAGGCAGCGGCACGTCCGACGGGGCACCGGCGGCCGGCGGACGCCTCAGCGCGTCCCTCGGCACGTGCGGCTCCCCGGTCAGCCGGTGACCGCGGGCGACCGCCAGGTGGCCCGTACCAGATCGCGTTCGGTGTGGGCCAGATAGACGGCCGCGGCGAGCCACGCCCGTGCGTGGCCGTCCGGGTCGGCCTCCTCGACGCGTCCGAAGACGTCCCGCGTGCGGCGGTCGGCCTCGGCGGTCAGACCCGCCGCGAGAGCCGCCGCCGTACGGAACCCGCCGCGCCGCAGTGCCGCCCCGGCGCCGCCGCGGTCACCGTCGCGCGCGGGTTCGGCGACGGCCCTGCGGCCGCCGGAGACGGCGACCTCGACCAGGCGGCGCAGTTGCCACAGCGGGGCCTCGGCCAGCGGGTCCGGCGCGGGACCGGTCGCCTCGTCCGAGGAGGCCAGGGCTTCGGGCGCCGGGAAGTGCGCGCCTTCGAGCCGGTCGTAGCCCAGGTCGGCGTGGCCCGCCCACGGCGCGGGCAGCCGTAGCGTCGCCTCGGCCGGCGTGCCGGGCACGGGGGCGATTGCGAGTGGCCGCAGGGTCGCCGCGCGGTCGGGGTCGGGGCGGCCGACGACCCGCAGGCGCAGCCCGGGCCGCGACGCGAGCCGCTGGAAGTTGGCCGTGTGGGCCAGCCCGGGGTGGCTGCTCGCCGGCGCCAGGCGGAGCGGAAGACCGGCACCGTCCGGAAGACCGGCACCGTCCGGGAGGCCGGGAAGCAGCTCACGGGCGAGCAGGTGGTCCCCGACCGCGCCGGTCAGGACCAGATCGCAGCCGATCAGGCCCCGGGCCGCTGCCCCGGACCGCTCCGTGTCCGCTCCCGCGTCCGCCGCGAGCCGGGCGGCCACGGCCTCCGCCAGGGGCCGCGCGAAGAGGGCGGCGAGCGGGCCGGAGGTCCAGGACAGCCCGGTGAGCGCAGTGGCCCGTACCTCCTTGCCGGCGCCCAGCCGGCCCTCCGCGGAGAACGTCGCACCGGAGACCAGCAGCCCGCCGCGGGCCAGCCCCGCGTGGTCGAGGCCGCCGGAGCCGAGAGCGACGGTGGCCGTGGCGGCGCCTCGCGCCCGAGCCGGCCCGCCGGGTCTGACGTCGGAGACGGTGAACCAGTGGCCCTCGTCGGAGACGAGGTGGGTGACCACACCGCCGTAACCGGTGGCCGTGATCACCGGCTCCCGGCAGACGCCCTGGAGACGCAGTGCGCCGCCCGGCCGGTAGGTACGGCGGGCGGTGCCGACGAGAGCGGGGTCCGGGTCGCCCGCGGCCAGCCGGCCGGTGGTGAGCAGGAGTTCGCTCAGCGCCGCGACCAGGTCGGCCAGGCGGTGTCCGTCGTGCTGGGCGCGGGCGCCGCGCAGTCGGCGGACCACCCGCAGGGCGGCCGCCTCGGCGCGGTGCAGCCCGGCGAGCCGGGCCGTGTGCGCGGCCCGCAGCAGTTCCGCCTGCGGCACCGCGCCCGCGGCCGGGACACCGCCGGCGAGCACGGCCGCGGCGGCGCCCCACAGTACGGCCGCGGCCGCCACCTGCGCCTCGGTGAGGCGGTCGGGCTGCGGGGCGGGCGCGGCAGCGGGTCCGGGGTGTGCGGGCTGCTCCGGGAGGCCGGCGTGGCCGGGGAGGTGGGCCGGGGGAGTGCCGTCGGCGGCCGTGGCCGTCGGCGGTGGCTCGGGCAGCGGTTCCGGGTCCGCCACCGGGCAGGCGGCGAGTACGGCCGCGCGGTGCAGGCAGCGGGGCGCGAGCAGGCAACCGCACTGCGCCTGCCCCGCCTCGGTGACCGTTCCGGAGGGGCCCGGCGTCAGGGTGACCTCGGTGTCCTCGCCGCAGCGCACCCGCCGGACGGCGCCGTCGGTGACGACCGGCACGGCAGCGTACGCCGCGATAGCGGCGTCCAGCTTCTTGCGCAGCCGCGAGGTCAGGGCCTCCACGGCGGCGGCGGCCACGTCGGGAGCGACCGGGGGCAGTTCGGCGTTCATCGGGTCTCTCCGCGCAGACGGTCGCCCACCCAGCGGGCGAGAGCGAGGGGGCTGAGGGCGGCGACGGGCATACCGGCCGCTACCAGTTGCCCGGCGACGGGCACCGAGTAGCGGGGGGTGCCGGTGTCGTCCAGGGCGGCGCAGCCCATGAGATGGACTCCGGAGGCCGCGAGCGCCCGCACCTCGCCGAGGAGTCCGCCCACCGGGTAGCCCTCCTCGAAGTCGCTCACCACCACCACAAGGGTCCGGCTGGGCACGGTCACCAGGGAACGGGCGTGCGCGAGACCGGCCGCGATGTGCGTGCCGCCGCCGACCCGGACCTCCAGCAGCAGCGACAGCGGGTCGTCGACCCGGTCGGTCAGGTCGATCACGTCCGTCGAGAACGCGAGGAAGTGGGTGGACAGGGTGGGCACCCCGCCCAGCACGGCCGCGGTCAGCGCCGACCAGACGACGGACGCCTCCATCGACCCGGACACGTCGACCACCAGGATCAGCCGCCAGTCGGCCTCGGTACGGGAACGGGTGCTGAAGACCGGCCGCTCCGGGACGACCAGGGTGCGGCCGTCGGCCGTCCGGCGGGCGTGCGCCAGATTGGCCCGCAGGGTGCGCGGCAGATCGATCCGGCCGCCGGGACGGCGGGTCGGCCGGGGCGTGGCCAGCCCGGTCAGCGCCGGGCGCAGCCGGGTGGCCAGCTCCTTGGCCAGCTCGTCCACGAGGCGCCGCACGAGGGGGCGCAGCCTTGCCAACCGCTGCTCGGGCATTGCTCCGGCGAGGGAGAGCACGGAGGTCAGCAGGTCGACCGAGGGCCGGACCGCCCCGGGGTCGATCTCCGTCAGGACGTCGGTGCGGCCCTGGTCGGCGGCGCGGGCGAGGACCTCCTCACGGAGTTCCGCGCCGAACAGCGCGTCCAGTTCCCCGGCCCACTCGCGGGCCGTGGGGAAGGACGCCTCCTGGCCGCCGCCCTGTCCCCGGCCGCTTTCCCGGCCCAGGTCCGAGGAGCCCTCTCCCCGGCCGGAGCCGTACAACTCGTCGAGCGCGTGGGCGTAACGGCGGGCATGCCGGGGGAGTCGGTCGTGCTCCCGGCCCAGGAGCAGCCGCCAGCGGTCGGTGGGGGTGAGGGCGGGGGCGCGGGCGCCGGAGGGCGCAGAGGTGCGGGTGCCGGACGGCACGGTGCCCGCGCTCCGGCCGGTGGGGGCGGGCCCGTGTCCCGGCGTCTTCGGCGGGTGCGCCCGCGCCGGGGGTGCCGCCGGTGGGCGCGGTGCCGCCGGGAGCGGCTGGGCCGGCACCGGTGCCGGGAGTGGTACGGCCGGCACCGGCAGACCGAGGGAGGTGACCGCCGCGAGTCCCGCCGTGTCGGCGGCCGTCCACAGCGCGAGCATCCCCGGCGAGGCGCTCAACGAGAGGTCGATACGGTCGCCGAGACGTTCGGTCACGGTGTGCAGCAGCCGGTCGCGGCCGGCCGGGCTGAGGGTGTCGAAGCCGCCGCGCAGGGCGGGCAGCCGGTCCAGGAACCCCTGGTCGGTCAGCGTGTCGACCCGGTCGAGGAGCGGGTCGAGCGCGGCCGGCGCCGACCGCAGCAGCGGAGCGGCGGCGCCCAGCAGTCCGGCGAGGCGGCGGGCCAGCGCCAACCGCGCGTCCGGGCCGGTGGCCGTGTCGATCCAGCCGGCGGCACGCGCGCCGAGCGTGGCGGTGTCGTCGAGGTCGAGCAGCACCCGGGAGGCCAGGGCGGCGCCCTGGACGAGCGGGGAGCCGGTCCGCGCGAGCGCGCCCAGCGCCTCGTCCATCCGCAGTCCGAGGCGGTGTTCGCCGGCCCGTGCGGCCAGCGCGACGAGTGCGGCCGCGTCCTCCCGCCGGTCGCTGCCCGCGAGCCCCGGCAACGCCCGTACCGCCGCCTCCAGCAGTTCGGCGGCGAGGGCGGCGGCCGCCCGGCGTTCCTTCGGCGAGGTGCCGGGCAGGTGGCCCCGGCGCAGCGCCTCCAGCAGATCGAGCGCGGTGAGGAGTTCGGGGAGGGCGGCGGTGGCGGGGAGCACCTCGGCGGCGTCCGCCAGGCGTTCGGCGACCAGCGCGGGCAGGTCGCACCGGGCGGCCTTCTCCAGTGCGGTGAGGACCAGGGCGGCGGTGGGTCCGCCGGCCGCCGACCCCCTGCGGAACTCCTCCCGCAGGGAGCCCTCGGCGGCCAGGGCCGCGGTCACGCCCCTGATACCGGCCAGGTCGAGCCGGACCGGTACGGCCGGCGTCCACGACAGCCGCCAGCGGGTGGTCAGCGCGCTGCCGTCGCCGGTGCCCGCCACCCGCAGGTCCTCGCCGTAGCCCGCGCCGCACACCGCGAGCCGCCGCAGCAGGATCTCGCGGCGGCCGTCCAGGGCGGAGCGCAGCGGGTCGAGCCGCACCTCGCGCGCGGCCGGGTCGTCCGGGCAGGGCAGCCGCAGCGCGGCGAGTTCGGCCTCCACGCGGGGCCCGAGTCCGGACCGCGGGGTGCCCGGCGCGGTCCGGCCCCGTACGGTGCCGACCAGCACCACTTCCAGCGCCCGCGCCAGGGCCCGGCCGCGGCCCAGCGGCTCGCCCTGGCCCATCACGGTCGTCAGCGCCTCCAGCACCTCGCCCCGCCCCGGCGCCGCGAGCCCCCGCAGCCGGGCCAGGTCGCAGGCGACCCGCAGGGTCTCGGCGGCCTCGCCGGTGCCCGCGGTGTGTCCGGCCGCGCGCAGTTCCCGGCACACGTCGGTGATCGCCCGCGCGGCGGCGTCGCGCAGCCGGCCGGGGTCCCCGGCGGCCGTGAACACCGCCTGCTGCCAGCGCGGGTCCCGGATGCCGGCCGGATAGCCGGACCGGGAGTCCAGCAGATCGAAGGCGTACGGCACGAGCGAGGTGACCACGGTCGGCGGCTCGCCCGCCGCGGAACGGCCGGGACCCGCCTGGTCCGGCACCCGGCCGAGCGTGCGCCCGTCCGACGGCCCGTCGCCCGCGCCGGACGCGGCGGATACGGGACGGCCCTCGGCCGTGTCCAGGGACGTACCGCCCGCCGGCGCGGTCGGCACATCCGCCAGCGCCGGGGCGTGGAAGGCGCCGACGACGGCCGCGACGGCCCGGCCGGCCGCCCCGGCCCGGGCGATCACCTCCCGCATGTGCGCCTCGCGGGCGAGGTCCACCGCCGGTACGCCGCCCGCCGACTCGGCGTCGCGGCGCAGCGCCCAGCCCACACCGAGCGCGGCCCGCCGGACCGCCTCCGGCGGGCAGCCGGGCGCGAGGACCTCCACGCACCGGTCCCACAGGTCGTCGCCGTCCCGGCCGGTCCCCGCGGCGGCGAGCGCGGCCGCGAAGGCGGTGGGGGCGGGTGCGGGGACGGTGGCGGCGGGTGCGGCGGGGGCGTGGCCGGGGGCGTCGGGCACGCTCCCGGGGTCCGGCTCCCGCGGTCCGTCCGGCCCAGTCAGCGGCCCGGGGTCGGTCCGGCCCGTCAGCGGCCCGGGGTCCGTGCGGCCCGCGAGCGGCCCGGCGTCTGCCGGGCCCACCGGTGGCCCGGCGTCGGCCCGGTCCCGGGGAGCGGCGGGGTGCCACCGGGAGTCGGACATCGGCAGGTCGCAGCAGACCACCTCGGCGCCCCGCTCCCGGGCCCAGCGGACCGCGGCGAGTTCGGGGGAGAAGTCGGCGAACGGGTAGAAGCCGAGCCGTCCGCCCGCACCGGTGCCGGCCAGCGCCACGGGCGCCACCGTGCCCGGCGCGGCCAGATGGGTGAGCCAGGGCTGGAAGTCGGCGGGCAGCTCCACACACACCACCTCCGCGCCGGAGGCGTCCAGCAGCGCGGGCACGGCGGCGGCCAGCGCCGGACTGTGGTGCCGTACGCCCAGCAGGTACGGCAGCACCGAGTCGGCGAGGTCGAGGACGGCCGTCCTGGGGTCCTGAGTGTGTGTCACCGAAGGTTCTCCCGCAGCTCCCACAGGCGGCGCCACATCGCGGAGCCGTCCTCGGCGCGGCGGCGCACCGGCCCGTCCCAGTAGCCCAGCAGCCGCGCGTGGTCGGCCGGGTCGTCCTTGCGGACCACACCGAGGAGGTGCCCGGGAACGAGGTCGAGCAGGTCGCCCCCGGGCAGGTACGCGGCGGCCACCCCGAGAGAGGCGGCGACCTGCACGGCCTCGGCGGTGGACATCACCGTGCCGGGCCGCTCCACGTCCCAGCCCTCGGCGGAGCGCCCGGCCCGCAGGTCGCGGAAGACGGTGACCAGGACGTCGAGGACCGCGTCGTCGACGCCGAAGACCGCGCCCGCCCGCTCGACGGCGGCGACGGCCTGCCGGCGGACCAGGGCGGTCTCGGCGCCGACGTCCGCGATGGGGTGCACGGTCTCGAAGTTGAACCGGCGCTTGAGCGCGGCGGACATCTCCGAGACACCGCGGTCGCGCAGGTTGGCGGTGGCGACGACGGTGAACCCGGGAGCGGCCGGCACCTGGGCGTCGTCCGTGCCGGACAGTTCCGGCACACTCATCCGCCGGTCGGACAGGATCGACACCAGGGCGTCCTGCACCTCGGGCAGACAGCGGGTGATCTCCTCCACCCGCGCCACCCGGCCGGACCGCATGGCGGCCAGCACCGGCGAGTCGACCAGTGCCCGCGGGGTCGGGCCCTGGGCGAGCAGCAGGGCGTAGTTCCAGCCGTAGCGCAGGGCGTCCTCGGTGGTGCCCGCGGTGCCCTGCACGGTCAGCGCGCTGGTGCCGCTGACGGCGGCCGACAACAGCTCGGAGAGCATCGACTTGGCGGTGCCCGGCTCGCCGACGAGGAGCAGCCCGCGCTCCCCGGCGAGGGTGACCACACACCGCTCCACCAGAGCGCGTTCACCGACGAACTTGGGGGTGATCACCAGTTTGCCGGGCAGTGTGCCGTGCGGCCCGGGGAGGGCGAGGGCCGCCCCGGCGCTGCCGCAGACGAAGGTGATCACGGAGCGGGGCGTCAGCCGCCAGCCGGGTGGGCGGGGGCCGGTGTCGTGGGCGGCGAGGAAGGCGAGTTCGGTGGCGTGGCGTTCTTCGGCGGGCAGGGTCTGCCGGGCCGGAACGGCCGTCGCCGTGTCGGTCAGAGACATGGGCGTCCTTGAGGGTGAGGGCTGTCGTTCGTCATGGGGTGGGCTTGCCGGGGGCCGGGGGCCGGGGAGCCGGGGAGCGGATCAGCGGCGCCGCCCCCGCCGTACCTTCAGTTCCTCGAACCGGGGCGCGTCGCCTTCCCGGACCCGGCGCCAGGCCGCCCGGTACAGCTCCGCCGCCGGTTCGACCGGCACGATCACGCCGAACGGCGTGTCCTCGTCGTCGCTCAGGCCGAACAGCGGCAGCTTCCACCGCTCCAGCGGAACGCGCGGCGCCGACTGCTCGGCCCAGCCGCCGGGCAGGAACAGCGAGCGCCCGGCCCTGGTGCGGGCCGCCTCGACCACCAGGTCGGTCGCGGCCAGTTCGGCACGGGCGGCCTTGAGCCGGGCCGGTTTCCAGCCCGTCCACCGGGCCGTCGCACGGTCCGTCGGGTCGGGCATGGCCAGCAGCATCAGATAGAGCGTCGCGGCGTCCTCCCCGAGGGCGTACTCCTCGGCCGCCCCGGTCACCAGGTCCGGCACCGAACGGCTCGGGTCCTGCGGCCACCAGGTGCCGTCCTTGCCGCGCCCGCCCGCCATCGGCTCCCCGGGGTCGGCGAGGAGAGCCGCGTACCGGGGATCGCGGGCGAGCCGCAGCGCCACCTCGGCGGCGTGCGGCCGCCCCGCGTCGACCCGTACGGCGAGCAGGTAGGGGTCCTGGCCGGCCTCGTCGAGCAGGGCGACGCGCAGACCCGGGGCCGGCTGGTCGTCGTGGGTGGGCAGGACGACGGCGCCGTACCGCTCGAAGCCCTCGCCGGTCTCGGTCGGGGTGCCCGCCGTCTTCCGGAACTCGGGGAGGCTGATGTACTGCCCGAGGTCGAGCACCAGCCCCGGGTGGGCCACGCGTTCCCGGACCGCGCTGAGCGCGGGCGGCAGCGCGGCCCGGACCGGGTCCCCGGCGGGCAGCCGGTGCGCGAGCCAGGCGGCGAGGCCGACCGCGCCGACCAGTGTCTGGACCGTGAACCCGGCCGGGTTCTCGCCCACCGGCCGGACCCGGTCACCGTGGACCGCCCATTCGAGATCCCGGGTGAGCCGGGGGTCGCCGGCCGGGTCCAGCAGGGCGGGCAGCGCCTCGCGCACGTTCCACGGGGCGTGCGGGAACGCGCGGACGGCGTCGCGCAGGAGCTGCTCGGGTACGGCCGTCCGCCGGCCGACCCGGCTGTTCCAGACCTCGGCGGCGGCGGCCGCGTCGGGGCCGTCGCTCCACAGCCGGGCGAGCTCGGCGGGCAGCAGCGCGCCCACCACCGCGGCCCGGACGCCGGCGTCGACATCGCGCAGTTCGTCCCTGGCGTCGGCCGCGGGCGCGGCCTTCACGCCGATGTGGCCGCGGGCCTCGGCGGTCAGGAACGCGCGCTCGTACGTGTCCACCCGGGGCAGTCCGGCGACGATCAGCCGGGCCGTCGTCTCGGAGACGCCGGTGAGCCGGGCGAACTCCTCGGCGGCCGCCGGGACGAAGGGCGCGGGCCCGCGCGCGGCCAGTTCCGTCAGGAACGCGCCGAGCCGGCCGGTCTCCTCGTCCTCGGCGACGGGGGCCGACGAGACGAGCGTGTAGGGCTCCGGGGTCTCGAACCGCCCGGCGGGGTCGTGGAACAGCCCGGTGAACGTGCAGGCGTCGTCGCCGAGCGAGCGGTTGCCCGGCATGGCGAGGAAGGCGCCGCCGCCCAGCGGCAGCAGCCCGCTCCAGGCGCCCTCGCGCCACCCGCCCGACGGGGTGCGCAGCGGGCCGGCCGGCACACGCAGCACGACCTCGCGCCAGCGCCCGGACCCGGCCGCCGCCCCCAGGCCGAGCGTGTCGCACTCGGTGAGCAGGGCGCGCAGCACCTCGCGGTGCTCCTCGGCGGTGGTGCCGGCCGCCGCCCGGTAGGCCAGGGCGGTGGTGCGCCCCAGAAGCGTCAGCAGGTCGGGCTCCCCGGCCGGCAGCGCGGGACCGTCCAGGTGGAGGCGGACGGTCCGCTCCGCCGGGACGGCCGAACCCGGTGTTCCGGCGGCCCGCTTCAGCGCGCGCAGCGCCCGGAAGGCGGTGTCGGTCCGGTCGTCGCGGCTCCACCGGTAAGTCGTCCGCACGCCGAGGCCGTTCATCGCCTCGCGGAGTTCGACGTCGGGCGGCCCGGCCGGCCCCTCGTCCTCCAGGCCGCCTTCGAGGGCTCCGGTCAGCCGGGCGGCGACGGCGTCGAGGACGCTCTGCTGACCGGCGGCGTGGCGCACGACACCGGCGATGCCCGCGACGAGCGCCGGGGAGGTGACGGGCAGCAGCGTGCGGATCGTGCCGGCCAGCGCCTCCTGGTCCTCCTGGGCGGCGGCCGCCAGCAGGGCCGCCGCGGTGTCCCGGCCGACCCGGCGCAGCGCCTCGGAGCCCGCCGGGTCCCGGGGCGTCAGGCACCCCCAGTACTGCACCGGCGGCAGCAGCGGCGTGCCCTCGGCGAAGGCACCCGGCCCGCGGTCGGTCCTGGCCACCGAGGTGACGACGCCGTCGGGGTCGACCAGCCGCACCTGCCAGTTGCCGAGGACCACGGCCCGGGCCCGGTCGTCGCCGGGGAAGATTACGAGCGTGGACGGCGTACCCGTCCGGGGTGGCAGCGTGACACTGTGCCCGGCGAGGTCCTCGGCGCGTACGGAGCCGTCGGGCAGCTCCACGACACGCAGACCCACCAGCCCGTTCACGGGTGCGCAGGCCGGTCCGGCGCCGTCCGCGGGCGCGGGCAGCAGCCGGCCGGCACCGAGGACGCTCCCCTGGGGCGTGTCGCGCAGCGCGTCGGCGAGGAAGGCGGGGACACTCGTCCGGCCGCGCTCGCCCGTCGCCGGGTCGTACTCGTACCAGGCGTCCTTCGTCCGGTCCGCGGGCTCGGTGTGCCACACCCAGCAGGAGGTGCCGTCGAAGAGTACGGGCCGCTCCGCGGGCACCGTGGTGTCCCCGGCGTGCAGCACCCCGCCGCCGGTGGTCCGGCCGCCACCGGGCAGCGGCACGCTGATCGGCAGGGAGCCCCGGTACCAGTCCATCTCCGTGCTGCGGATGGTGCGGGCGCCCTGGAGATCGTGGACGCGGTCGGCGCGGGGGTGCCAGTAGCCGCGCAGTCCGTGCCGGTGGGTGCGCCAGTAGACGAGCAGTTCGCCGTCGACGTGGTGGAAACCCGGGTCGCCCCAGCTCTCCCGCGCCGGAATGCGCAGGTCGTGCGTGAGCAGGGTGGAGTCGGGGCCGATCACGCGGGCCTGGGCGCCACCGGCGACCACCAGGTGCGGCCAGGCGTCGGCGACGAGCAGGTCCTCGACGTGCGCGGCGGGGACCAGGGCGGCGGTCGCCTCCTCCCAGGCGGGCCAGCCCAGTTCGTCGAAGAGACCGGCCCGCAGCGTGCGCGCCAGTACCGGCGCGAGGTCGGTGGCGGCGGCCTCGCGCACCTCCTCCTCGGCCAGCGCCAGCGCCTCGGCCGGCAGCCAGGTCAGCCGGGCCAGCGCGTCGGGGAGCTGCGGCAGGCCGACCGCGGTGAACCGCTCCACGACCTCGCGCACCCACCGGGCCAGCAGCGGACGGCCACCGGGCGACGCGGCCAGGGTCCGGATCGCCCGCAGCCCCTCGGCGTTGCCGCCGAGGCGGTCGGCGCCCCGCGCGAACGCCTCGTGGAACCGGGGGTCGGCGGCCAGCGCCGACAGACCGCGCTGATCCTCGCCCGCGGCCCACCGCGTGAACTGCAGGACCTGCCCCTTCTTCGGGCCGGCCACCGGCACGTCCAGGGAGAGCAGCAGGTCGACCAGATCGAGGTCCTGGACGAACGGCAACTCCGCCCCCCGCGAACGGAGTTCGGTGCGCAGATGGTCCGCCGCCCGCTCCAGCAGCGGATACAGCCCGGGCAGTCGGGTGGAGCCGCCCCAGTTCTGCGCCCGCTCACGGAAGGCGAGGAAGCGCTCGACCCAGCCCGCCGTACCGTCCCGGGGCCGCTGCTCCTCGGGGAGCGACGCGTCCCACAGCGCCGCCGTGGCGCCCGACTCCTCCAGCACCTCCAGCCACAGCGCGGGCAGTTCGCCGTCCTGGCCCGCGGGCAGGATGTCCAGCAGGGTGCCGCGCAGCCGCGGCTCACGCGAGGCCATCGCCCGCAGGGCCGTGCGGTGCCCCTTCCACCAGCCGGCCGCCGCGCGCAGCGTCGCCGGCAGACCGAGCAGCTCGGCCAGGTACTCCTGTTCGGCGAGATCGGCGTCCCGGCCCGCGGCGCGGGCCAGCTTGCGCAGGTCGCCCGCCATCTGCGCGGACGGCGGCAGCCCGCCTGCGGTCCGGCGCAGACAGAGCCGGGTGAACCGCCGCAGCGCCTCCGCGGCCGGCACCCGCGCGGCCAGCTCCCGGCCGTACGCCGACAGCACCTTCACCGGGAGCGCGCCGGCCAGCGCGAACTCCAGGAACACGGCGTCCAGCCGCTCCTCGTCGACCGTCAGCCCGTGCTCCGCCTCGGCCTTGCGGGCGCGCGTGAACAACTGGGCGGCGTACGTCGCGTTCTCCTCGGCGAGGAAGACCCGCCCGGCCTGTTCGTAGAAGGTCGGCAGGAAGTGCGGCACCGAGGCCGCCAGCCGCCGGCCCAGCTCCAGGTAGGCGTCCATCGCCGCCTTGGGCCGGGACTTGACCTGGCGGGCCGCCCGTTCCAGGTCCGGCACCACGCCCAGCGCGTGCCGTCCGTCGCGCGGGTGGTGCACCAGCACCCACTCGGGGAAGCCCAGCGACTGGCGCATCCCCAGCCCCACCACGGCCGGTTCCGCGTCCTGTTCCAGGCCGAGGAACCCGGCGGCCAGATCCTCCGCCGCGCCCAGTTCGCCCGCCACCAGCCGCACCACCACCCGTTCGTCCAGGCCCGGGTGACGGTACGTCCGGGCCGTCAGCGGCACCGCCCGCTCACCGGCGCCCTCCGTGCCCGGCGGCAGCACCGCACCGGCCGTCAGCAGCTCCTCGTACGACACCTGCGTCCCCCCGCCCACGGCCTCAGTCCCCACGCCCACGCCCTTCGTCCCCCCGCTCACGCGTCCTTGCCCTCCTCGATCTCGCGCCCGGCGTACAGCGCCGCGGCCATCCGCATCCCCTCCGACCAGGCCACCGCGCCCACCTCGCGCAGCGGCAGGGCGCGGCCCTCGCGGTCCTGCCAGGTGAGGCCGCCGGTGGTCACCTCGCCGTCCCAGTAGGGTTCGCCGATCCACACCGACGCCTCGACCAGGGTGCCGCCGTCGCGCACCCGGGTGGTGGCACAACCGCCGGAGACGCGGTGGCCGAGCGAGGAGGCACGCGCGGCGAGCGCGAACCGGGACCGGAACGTTCCCCCGGCGAACTCCCGCACCTCGGTGGCCTTGGCCTCCAGGTCCCCGGGCCGGCGCCAGGTCGCCCGGTGGATCTGCTCGACGCCCTGGACGATGCCCAGTTCCGCCGCGAACTCCCGCAGCTCCTCCAGGTCGGGCAGGAGCACCGGGTGCGGCAGGGTCACGGTGCGCGGCGAGAGCCGGACCGTCTCCCCGTCCAGGTTCACCACCCGCAGCTCACCGGAGTCGGTGGCACCCCGCAGGAAACCCACCTCGTCCGGGTCGTCGCCCACCACCGCCAGGTCACGCAGCGCCGACTGCCAGGCCTCGTCCGGCCACACCCGGGCCAGCAGGCCGGTGGGCACCGGCAGGGACGACACCATCCAGGAGTCGACCTGCGCGACGCACGCCGCCGCGTGCCGGTCCAGCCATTCGGCGAACCGCCGCAACCGGTCCACCTCCGGGTGGTCCCTGAGCCCGCGCGGCAGCGATTTCAACTGCCGTCCGGCCGCCCGCCCCGAGGTGGCACGCGCCGCCACCTTCCCCTCCACCAGGGCGACTTCGTACCCGTCACCCGCCGACAGCCAACCCACGAGCCCCCACCTTCCACATCCGGACAGCAAGAAGAAAGCACCAAGAAAGGCACCAGGAAAAAGCACCGGGACAGCCCCGCGCGCACCAGGAGGCAAGCACAGTCCAGCCGGGGTGATCCCGGCGCCGGTGCGACGACATGAGGAACGTTAGCGGCGATCACTGACAATCGGTCCCGGCGTCCGGCGACGGCCCCGACAGGGCCGGGCCACGGCCTCGCCCGGACCTCGTCTGATCAGCGCTAATGTCGTCTCCATGACAGACGACTCCCTGCGCTCCGTGACCGTGGAACGCATCAGCACCGGCCACTTCGTCGCGACCAACGCCCGTGGCGGCCGCATCGCCTTCGGCAGTGCCGGCGATCCGCAGGACGGCACCGCCTTCACCCCGGTCGAACTGCTGCTGGCCGCGCTCGGCGGGTGCTCGGCGGTGGACGTCGACCTCGCCACCGGACGGCACGCGGAGCCCGACCGGTTCACCGTCGCCGTGACCGGTCACAAGACCGACGACGACCTCGGCAACCGGCTCACCGGCCTCCAGGTCGCCTTCCACGTCACCTTCCCGGACGGCGCGGGCGCCGACCGCGCCAGAGCCATCCTGCCCCGCGCCGTGAAGGCGTCCCACGACCGCCTCTGCACGGTCAGCCGCACGGTCGAGGCCGGCACCCCGGTCGCGACGACGGTCACCACGACGGCCGAGGACGCCTGAGGGCCGGCGGCCGCTCAAGTGGCCGGGTCCACCGCAGTTACGAGGATCGATCTTGGGCACGCGTAGGGAAGTGATCTGGACTGCCGCCCATGGGGAGGGACCGCATGACCGTGCCCGTGCGCCCGGTTCGCCGTACATACCGCGAACGGGGCTTCGATCTGCGCACCACCGCCCTGTACTTCCTGCTGCTCGCCATCATCCTGTGCGCCGTGGTGTTCCTGGCGCGCACGGCGGCGGGGATGGTCGAACAGCGCCCGGTGTGGGCCGGTGTGCTCGCGGTGACG
This sequence comes from Streptomyces ziwulingensis, assembly GCF_039542605.1. Classification (NCBI taxonomy): domain Bacteria; kingdom Bacillati; phylum Actinomycetota; class Actinomycetes; order Kitasatosporales; family Streptomycetaceae; genus Streptomyces; species Streptomyces ziwulingensis. Next base: position 192,851 of record NZ_BAABIG010000033.1, on the reverse strand, counting down.
GCACTCGCCACCGTGTGGTGGCGCCGCTCCCGCCGGCGTGGCATCTCCGTCGCCGGATACGCCCGTCGTGCCGCGCGGACGCTCGAGGAGGCCGCGGAGAAGGCGTCCGACAGCCTGGACGCCCGGCCCGCCGGGACCGAGGTGCCGGTCGCCGTGCGGATCGACGCGCCGGCCGAAGTACCCGCGGACACCGCGCCGGTGCACCCCGCTCCCGTACCCCGGGCGGTCCCCGCGGTGATCACGGGGACGGCCACCGAAGCGCTGCCGTCGCCGTCGGGCGGCGAGGAGAGCACCGTCCTGCTCGCCCACACGGAGCCGGACCCCGGCGCTTCGGGCACGCCGTGGCGGACCTGACGCTCCGAGCACGCCGTAGCGGACCGGTGCGCGGACGGAACCCGGCGGGTCGACCGGCACGGGTGCGGGCATGCCGGGCGCCGAGCGCCCGGCCCGCTCGTTCACCCGTGGGTCACAGGAACCGCCTGATCGGCAGCACGGACGCCTCGGCCACCCGCCGCGACACCGGCCGGCGCTTCCAGCGGCCCGGCTGGATCGCCTCGCTGCGGGCGAGGTCCTCGTCGAAGTGGCCGTCGAGCGTCGCGGTGAACTCCTTGTCGAGCACCGCGAGCATGACCTCCTCGTCGTGGCTGAGCGAGCGGCGGTTGAAGTTGGTCGAGCCCACCAGGGCGGCCGCGCCGTCCAGCGTCATGACCTTGGCGTGCATCATGGTCGGCTGGTACTCGAAGATCCGCACCCCGCAGGCGAGCAACTCGTCGTAGTGGTGCTGTCCGGCCAGCAGGCAGACCCGCTTGTCGGTGTGCGGACCCGGCAGCAGGATCTCCACCCGCACGCCCCGGCGGGCGGCGTCGCACAGCATGCCGACGAAGAGGTCGTCCGGGCAGAAGTAGGCGGTGGCCAGCCGCAGCCGCCGTTCGGCCGACTCGATCACCACCCGCATCATGGTCTGCATGTCCTGCCAGCCCAGGCTCGCCGAACCGCGGACCACCTGCACGACCGAGTCACCGCGGGACTCGTGCCGTACGAAACGGTCCCGGTCGTCGAACAGCTCGTCGTGGCATTCCGCCCAGTTCTGCGCGAAGGCGGCGGCGACCCCGTCGACCGCGGGCCCGCGCAGCTCCACGTGGGTGTCCCGCCACTCGCCGGGATGACGCGCGTCACCGCACCACTCCTTCGCGATGCCGACCCCGCCCGTGAAGGCCGCCTCCTCGTCCACGATCAGCGCCTTGCGGTGGCAGCGGTGGTTCTGCTTGAGCGGGGAGAGCAGCAGCGGCTTGCGGAACCAGGCGATCTGCACCCCGGCCTCGTCCATCTCGCGCAGCAGCCCGCTGTCGATCAGGCGGCTGCCGAAACCGTCCAGCAGCAGTCTCACCCGTAGCCCGGATCGCGCCCGTTCGGCGAGCGCGGCGGCGAACTCGCCGGCGATGTCGCCCTTCCAGTACACGAACGTCATCATGTCGATGGTGTGCTCGGCGCCGCGGATGGCCGCGAGCATCGCGGGAAAGATCTCGTCACCGTTGCGCAGCACCTTCAGCGCGTTGCCCTCGGTCGCGGCGATGCCGATCAGCCGCTCCAGCCGTCGTCGTATGCGCCACGCGGTGTCCGTGCCGTCGTCCGACGTCGGCACGGCCGGGCCGGCCGGGGACAGGGCGAGCGAGGCGGACTCTTCGGTGCAGGTCATGATCTCCCCTAAGAAAGCAGGCCGGCGACGTTACGCCGGCACCCATGGCACGCATTGCCGTGCCTTCCCGCTTCATGCGCGAGGGCTGCGCGCAGCCGGGCGGCCGAGACCGGCGCGGCCGGTCGCCGGTCCCTCTTCTGTCTCCGGGTGAGACCGGAAATTAACAACAGGCGTCTTGTCCTGCCTCCGGCGAGCCCCTACAGTTCCGGCGTCTCTCAGAGAAGGACGGTGTCATGCATATAGTGACAACCGGCGAGGGGGACGCCTCCTCGCCCCGTACCACCCGCCCGCTGAGCACCGTGCTCAAGGCGCTCGCGCTGCTCGACTTCCTCGCCGACCTCGACGAACCGGTCCGTGTCTCCGCACTGGCACGCACGGTGGGCGCCTCCCGGGGCGAGGTGCACCGGCACCTGGTCACGCTTGAGGCGGCCGGCTGGATGGAACAACTGCCGGACGGCTCGTACCGCCTCACACTGCGCCCCGCCCACCTCGGGCACACGGCGCTGCGCCAGGCCGGGGTGGGCGAACGCACCGCCCCGCTGCTCGCCGAGGCGGCCCGCGCCTGCGGCGAGGTGGTGAGCATCGCCGTACTGGACGCCGACACCGCCCGGGTCGTCCAGCGGGCCGAGCCCGGCCGGGCCCTGCACGCCACCCTGCTGCTGGGCGACCGGCTCGGCCTGCGCAGCAGCGCGACCGGCCGGCTGCTGTACGCGCTGGCCGACGCGGAGACCGCCGGGGCGCTGGCCCGGCTGGGCGTGCCGCTGCCCCCCGAGGACGACGTCGCGCTCATCCGGTCGACCGGGTGGGCGACGTCGACCGACGACGCGGAGGACGGGATCGCGGCCGTGGCGGTGCCGCTGTGCCGCGAGGACGGCCGGACCGTGGCCGCGCTCAGCGTGCACGGGCCGCGCGAACGCATCACCTCGACCGGGGCACTGGCCGTGCTGCGGCCCCTGACCCGGAACATCGAACCCCTGCTGCGGCTGGACGGCACGGCGTTCGGCCTGCGCGCCTGACACACCAGAGACCGGACTCCAGACACCAGAGACCGGACTCCAGACACCGGACACTCCGGCACACGGCACGGCATAACGGCGTACAAGAGCGCATCCGGTTCCCGGCCCGGCGCGTGCCTCCGACACACGCGCGGCCAGTACCCACGAGCGCGCCCCTGCCGCTTCCACACCCCGGCGCCTTTCCGCGTTCGTGCGCCGACCGGCACGCGCCCCCGCAAGCCTCCACCTCCCCGCGAATCCCCGCGAATCCCCGCGAATCCTCGTGAATCCCCCCGCGAATCTTCGCGAACCACCCCCTCACCCACCGGAAGGTGCCCATGGCGCTCCCCGCCGCCCCCTTCGCCCCACCCACCCCCACCGCATCCCGGCCCCCGGAGCGGCTGCTGAGCCCCGAGCGGCTGGCGCTGCTGCCGCCCACCCGGCTCAGCGCCGGCCGGGCGCTGGTGCACCGCATGACCCGGCAGGGGTGGCGCGTCGAATGCCTGGAGTTCGACGTCGACGCCACCTCCCGGGGACGGGTGCGATACCGCGTGCACACCCCCTCCGGGCCGTTCGACTTCGTGGCGTTCTCCTTCGCCCCCAAGCTGGAGGGCCGCACCAGCCGCATCGTCGGCACCGACTGGGACATGACCGGCGCCCTCTTCGACGGCACCGCCGACGAGGCCGACCTGGAGCACACCGGCCGGGAGCTGCCCAAGCTGTACGGGGGCCGGGCCACCCCGCACACCCTGGTCTGGTGCCGCTCCAACCGCAGTCTGCGGCTGTTCGAGCACGTCGTGGACGCCCTCGCGGCGGGCCGCCAGCCCTCCGCGCGCCGCCTCTGGGACATCGGCTACCTGATGCGCAACACCGGCCTGGACGGCAACGGCACCTTCGGCACCCGTTCCTTCGCCGCGCTGCCCGGCAACCACCCCCTCGCCGCACCGCTGCACGCGCAGATGCTCGCCGCCTACCTGATGCGGGAGTTCGCCGCCGACCTCGCCGAGCACCTCGCGCGACACCGTGCCGCGGGAGCCGTACGCATCGACCCGGAGCTGCGCCGCGGCCTCGGTCTGGGCAACGCCTCCGCACTCGGCCTGGTCTTCTTCGCCAACAACCACCCGAAGCTGGTCGACCGCTGGCTCGGCCTGCGCGAGGAGGCACTCGTCCAGGCCCTGTACGCCCACCGGGGCGCGGCCCACCTGGCCGAGGTGCGGCGGCGGATCGAGCGGACCGTCCGCTTCCACGAGGAGGACCCCACCCGCTACGGGATCTTCGGCTCGCCCCTCGGCCTCGCCGCGTCCCTGCGCGCGGCGCGGGAAGCGCTGGACGCCGTACCCGACCCGGAGGCGGACGACGCGCTGCCCCGCCTGTGGACCCGCTGGAACGCGGAGCTGGACGAGGCGGCGGTCGAGGCGCTGGCCGGGGTGCTCATCGACAGCGTCCCCGACCTCACCGATCCGCTGGTCGAGCGGCAGCGGGTCGACGAGACCCTCACCGCACGCCCGCAGGAGTCCGTGGCCACCCTGCTGCGGCACCTGGAGGACGCGTACGCGTGGGCGCTCGGCGTCGATCTGAGCGAGCCGGGGGCGCTGCGGTACGTCTGGTACAAGTCCCGCGCCGCCGAGGAGCCGCGGCGCGGACCCCGCGAGGAGGTGAGCGAGGGCCTGGACTGGCAACTGAACGTCCCCCGGTCCGTACAGGCGCTGGCGGCGGACCTGCGGAGCGCGGAACCGCACGAGAGCGTGGGGGAGTTCTGTCTGCGGCACCCCGGTCACCGGGACACGGTCGCCCGTGTCCAGGGACTCGGGGACGCGGCGCTGCACAGCCCGCACATGAACATCGCCGGGGACACCTTCCTGCCGGTGCACGTCGTGCGGTTCCTCAACTCCGCCGTGCACGGCCTGGACAAGACCGCCGACTCGGCCGGCCGCAACGTCCTCGGACTGCTGTTCCACGGTGCCCCGACCCGCCACACCCTGCACGAGGAGCAGGACGCCGACTGGGCCCTGCCCGCCCGCCCGGACACCGCCGCACCCGACGAGGAGCACCAGCCCGCATGACCACCGCCTCCACCACCGCCTCCACCGCCACCACCGCCTCCACCATCTCCACCGCCTCCACCGCTTCCGAGGCCCCCGCCGCACCTGCCGCACCTGCCGCACCTGCCGCACCTGCCGCATCAGCCGCACCAGCCACCCTGTCCGTCTCGGTCCGTGAACTGCGGCTGATGACCGGGCGGGTACTGCTGACCACCGCCGTGCCGTTCGGCTCGGTGGCCGCGGCACGGGACGTCGTGGTCACCGCGGAGACCCACGGCCTGGACGGGCTGGCCGGCCTGCTCGCCGCCCTCCCCGCCCTGCGCGCCGCGCACCTGCGTCCCGAACACCGGGAGCGGACCGTCCGCTTCCCGTCGCCCGACGCGCAGCCGCCGCTCGCCACCGCCGCCGACCTGCTCGACCTCGTGGTCGCCCGGGCACTGACCGGGGGCCCGGTCCGGCTGCCGGTGCCCGGCACCGACTGGGCGGTGCGGGCCCTCGCCCCCCTGGCCGCGCGCCACGGCGTGCTGCTCACCGTCGCACCCGACGCCGTCGTCGCCCGGCCGGCCCCCGGCGGCCCCGACCCCGCGCCGGACGCCGCCGACCTCAGGGCCCTCGCCCACGGCGTCCGCGTACCGGCCGCGCGCTGGCAGCGGATGGTCGCCGAGGCCGAACGGGCCCTGACCCCGGACAGCCCGCTCTCCCGCACCCACGCCGGGGACTCCGTCTTCGGACCCGGCGGCGAGATCCTCGCCGAGGCGGGCGAGGACGAGCCGGCCGGGGCGGCGGTATGAACGCGGGGACGACTCCGGTCGTCGACGGCCTGCAGTGCGGCCCGTACGACCGCGAGGTCTTCCGGCAACTGCGCGCGGGCGGGGTGGTCTGTGCCACCGCCACCGTGGCGTTCTGGGAGGACGCGGTGGAGACCATGGACGCGCTCGCCGCCTGGCACGACCTGGCCGAGGACAATGCCGACCTGGTCCTCCTCGCGCGGGACGGCGCCGACATCGAGCGGGCCCGCGCCGAGGGCCGTACCGCGATCGTGCTGGGCGCGCAGAACGCCACCCCGTTGCAGGGACGGCTGGGATTCGTCCGCCACTTCCACGCCATGGGGCTGCGCGTCATGCAGCTCACGTACAACAACAACAACGAGCTGGGCGGCTCCTGCTACGAGACGCGCGACCCGGGCCTGACCCGGTTCGGGCGGGAAGTGGTGGCCGAGATGAACGCGGCCGGCCTGCTGGTGGACCTCTCGCACTCCGGTGAGCGCACCCGGCGTGACGCGATCGAGCACTCGGCGGTTCCCGTGGCCGTCACCCACGCCAACCCGCGCTCCCTGTACGACCATCCGCGCAACGTCGAGGACGCCACCCTCAAGGCGCTGGCGGCCCGCGACGGCATCCTGGGGCTGGCCACGTACCGGGCCATCTCGGGCCGTTACGCGGGGAGCCTGGACGAGTGGTGCGCGATGGTGGCCCGCACCGTCGAGCTGATGGGTGTGCGGCACGTCGCGATCGGCACCGACCTGAGTCCGAAGGCCGGGGCCGCCGAGTTCGCCTGGATGCGCAAGGGACGGTGGACCCGCGGCGAACAGCGCGGCGCCGACCTGACCCCACCGCACCCGCCGGCCGACGGCCCGGGAGCCGAGGCCGCGACCGCCGCCGCGACCACCACCACGTCCACCGAGAACGGCACCCGCACCGCCACCGCCACCGCCCCGACCGCCGACGACACCACCGAGTGGCTGGCGGACGCCTCCGGCCTGGCCCGGGTCGCGGCCCGGCTCACCGAGCGGTTCGGCTTCACCGCGGCGGAGGCGGCGGCCGTCGTCGGCGGCAACTGGCTCCGGCTCTACTCGACCGCGTTCCGGCCCCGAAGCGTTTCGTGACACCGGGCCGGGCGGCCCGCTGCAACGGGCCGCCCGGCCCGGCCATCCGCCCACCGACGGCGCCCCGCCCGCCACCGCACGGAAAAATCGGGGCCGCCTCCCACGAAAGGCCGACGGGCCATGACATCCGAGCAGAGCAGAAAGGGACCGCGCACAGCGGTCCCGGGCACCACGACCCTCACCGACGGCCCCGCGCCACGAGCGGGCGGCCCGGCCGCCGACGCCGCCGCACGCCTCACCGCGCGCATCGACCGCCTCCCCATGACCCGGCTGCAGGGACGCATCCTCGCCCAGGGCGGACTGAGCACCACGCTGGACGGTCTCGACCTCGGGATCATGTCGTTCCTGCTGCCGCTGATCACCACCGCCTTCGCCCTCAGCGGTTCGCAGCAGGGACTCGTCGCCAGTGCCACCCTGGCCGGCGCCCTCGTCGGCGACCTCGCCCTCGCCCTGTCCGGCAACCGGCTCGGGCGCAAACCGCTGCTGCTGTGGTCCCTCGTCCTCTACAGCGGCTGCACCCTGCTCTCCGCGTTCGCCCCCGACTATCCGCTGCTGCTGGCACTGCGCTTCCTGGCCGGCGTCGGAGTCGGCGTCAACGTCAACATCGTGATCCCCTACCTCGCGGAGTTCGCGCCGAAGAAGGCCCGCGCCGCCTACGTCGGCTCGCTGGCCGGCTTCTTCGGACTCGGGTACGTCCTGGCCGCGCTGATCGGCACCTTCGTCGTCGCCCGGGTCGACCACGGCTGGCGCTGGGGCCTGATCCTGGTCGGTCTGCCGGTGGTCGTCGCCCTGTGGTGGCGGCGCAGCCTGCCGGAGTCGCCCCGCTACCTCCTGCTCAAGGGGCGGGACGCGGAGGCGGAGAGCGTCGTCGCGGCGCTGGAGGACGACGTACGGCGGCGGACCGGCCGGCCGCTGCCCGACCCGGAACCGGCCCCGGCGGCGGAACGCGACACCGACCTGAGCGCGGCCCGGCAGTTCGCCGAGCTGTGGCGCGGCCCCCACCTGCGGCAGACGGTGGTGACCTGGACCATGTTCTTCATCGCCAGCTTCGCCTACTACGGCTTCCTGACGTTCCTGCCGAGCATGCTGCTCGACCGCGGCATGAGCATCACCGACAGCTTCGGGTACACGCTGCTGGTGGAGATCGCCCAGGTCGCCGGCTACTACCCGGCCGCCTGGCTGGCGGACCGCACGGACCGCAAGTGGTCCATCGTCACCTGCCTCGCCGCCTCCACCGGCTGCGCCTTCCTGCTCTCGCAGGCGGGGAGCAACACGACCGTCCTGGCCCTCAGCGTCCTGCTGGGCTTCTTCCTCAACGGCCTGTACGCCCCGCTGTACACCTACCTCCCCGAGGTGTACCCGACCAGGCTCCGCTCCATGGCGGCGGCCACCTCCGACGCGTTCAGCCGCGTCGGAGGCATCACCGCACCCATGATCATCGGATCGATGTACGCCACGCTGCACTTCGCCGGGGTCTTCACCCTCATCTGCGCCGTGCTGGCGGCCGGCTGCGTGGTGACCCTGACCCTGTCCACCTCCACCAAGGGCCGTTCACTGGAGGCCCTGTCCGGCTGAACGCGGCCCCGGCCGCCCGGCGGAGGTCAGCCGAAGCGTTCGGTGCGGATCCGGTCGGCCGGCTGCCCGGCGGCGATGAGCAGGCCGGCGACATGTTCCACGAATCCGGTCGGACCGCAGACGTAGGCGCGGGTGCGGCCGGGGGAGAGCAGCCCTGCCAGGTCGTCCGCCGTGACCCGGCCGGGCGGACGGGGCTCGTCCGCCGGGGCCCGCCGGGTGAACACGTACCGCGTGCGGACACCGGCGTCCCCGTCGAGTTCCGCCCCGTACCAGATCTGCTCGGGGTCGCGTACCGAGTAGACCAGGGCGAACGGCGTGTCCGCTCCGGTGGCGCGGCGCTCCCTGAGCATCGCCACGAGCGGGACGACACCGGACCCGCCGGCGATCAGCAGGACGGGCTCCCGCTCCTGCGGACGCCAGACGAACCAGCCGCCCAGCGGCCCCGACACCTCGACCCGCGCCCCGACCGGAAGGTCGTCGGCGAGATAGGAGGAGACCTCGCCGCCGGGAACGGTCTGGACGCCCAGCTCGACGGCACCGTCGGCCGCGGGGCCCGCGAGCGAGTAGCTGCGTACGGCCTGGTAGCCGTCGTCGGCGGTGAGCCGGACGTCGACGTGCTGGCCCGGCAGGTGCCCGGGCCAGTGCGGGACGGCGAAGGTGAGCGAGCGGCCCGTCGGCGTCAGCTCCCTGCGGCCCACGAGCCGGGCCGGCCGCCAGCCGCTCACTGATCGTCCCAGTGACGCTGCTCGCGCCAGGGGTCGCCGTGGTTGTGGTACCCGGCCGTCTCCCAGAACCCCGGTTCGTCCTGCGGGGTCAGCCGCAGGCCCTTCACCCACTTGGCCGACTTCCAGAAGTACAGGTGCGGGACGAGCAGGCGCGCGGGCCCGCCGTGCTCCGGGGAGAGCGGGAGACCGTCGAAGGTGTGCGCGAGCCACGCCTTGCCGTCGGTGAGTTCCTCCAGCGGCAGGTTCGTGGTGTAGCCGTCGTAGGACTCCGCGACCACGAAGTCCGCGGCCGTCTCCACCTCGTCGAGCAGCACGTCCAGGGAGACGCCCCGCCAGTTCGTGTCGAACTTCGACCACCGGGTGACGCAGTGGATGTCGACGGCCGGCTCCTCCTGCGGGAGGTCCATCATCTCCGCCCAGCTCCAGGCACGGCTGCGCCCGTCCTCGGCGGTCACGGTGAACGACCACGTCTCGGTCGGCACCTGGGGAGTGGGGCCCGCGGACAGCACCGGGAAGTCCTCCGCCGGGTACTGCCCCGGAGGCAGCCGGCCCTCGAACCGGTGCGCCCGCCCATGGAAACCGGGAGAAAAGCCACCCATGTCGTCCACTCCTCGCTTCCTCGCTCCCCGAACCGGCGTCTCGGACGAAGTGCCGGACCGACGGCACGCTACGACGTGCGCGGCCCGCGACGGCCGAAAGGCGACGGAGACTGCGCTGGAAGTCGACAAGCGGTGCGCTCCTGGTCAAGGGGGTCCGCGGCGCCCGCCTAGCGTCAGGGTGGCCCGGCCTGCAGCCGCACGCCACGGGACGGCGCGCCCACCCACGTCGTACGCATCCCACACCGGTATGGACCCCCATGAGTACTGCCTCGATCTCCCAAGGCCCCGGGGCGGAGGAGTCCGCCTGGGCGCCGCTCGCCGCGCGGGTCTTCCGCGCCCTGTGGATCGCCCAGCTCGTCTCCAACGTCGGTAGCTGGATGCAGACGGTCGGCGCCCAGTGGCTCCTGATCGGCCACGACGCCACGCTGGTGACGCTGGTGCAGACCGCCTCCAGCCTGCCCGTCGTCCTGCTCGCCCTGCCCTCCGGAGTGCTGGCCGACCGCTACGACCGCCGCACGGTGCTGCTCGCCGCCCAGTTCGCGATGCTCGCCGCCTCCGCCGCGCTGGCCGTGCTCGCGTTCGCCGACGCCCTCACGCCGGTGGTACTGCTCTCGCTGACCTTCCTGCTGGGCTGCGGCACCGCCCTGATGGGACCGGCCTGGCAGGCGATCCAGCCCGAGCTGGTGGAACGCCGCCAGCTCGGACAGGCCGCGGCGCTGGGCGCGGTGAACATGAACCTGGCCCGCGCGGTCGGCCCCGCGCTGGGCGGCGCGGTCGTCGCGGCGGCGGGATCGGGCTGGGTCTTCGCCTTCAACGCCGCCTCCTACCTCGGGATCGCCGCCGTCCTCCTGCGGTGGCGGCGGCCCGCGACGCGCGAGCCGGCGCTCCGGGGCGAAGGGCTCCTGGCCGCGGTGTACGCCGGCCGCCGCTATGTGCTCAACGCGCCCGGCGTCCGCCGCGTCCTGCTGCGGACCGTGCTCTTCATCCCCGGCGGGGCCGCCCTGTGGTCGCTGCTGCCCCTGGTCGCGAGCCGCTCGCTGGGCCTCGGATCGAGCGGCTACGGGCTGCTGCTCGGCATGGTCGGGGCCGGCGCCGTCGGCGGGGCCTTCGTCCTGCCCGCGCTGCGCCGCGGCTGGGGCGCCAACGGGGTGATCGCCGCCGGCAGTACCGTCTTCGCCGCCGTCCTGGCGGTGCTCGCCACGGTCCACGTCCCCTGGATCGCCACCGTGGCGCTGCTCCCCGCCGGCCTGGCCTGGATCGCCGTGCTCTCCACCCTCAACGCCGCCGTCCAGGCCCGGCTGCCCGGCTGGGTCCGGGCCCGGGGTCTCGCCTTCTACCTGCTGGTCTTCCAGGGCGGACAGGCACTGACGGCACCGCTGTGGGGGCTGCTGGCCGACCGGCTCGGGCTGACCCGGACGCTGCTCATCGGCGCCGTCCTGCTGCTGGCCGGCGCGGCGAGCGTACGCCGGCTGCCGCTGCACGCCACGGACGGCATCGACCCCTCCCCGTCCGACCACTGGCCCGAACCGCCGCTGGTCTTCGAGCCCGGTCCCGTCGACGGCCCCGTGCAGGTCTCCGTCGTCTACCGGGTCGCGCCCGGCAACCGCACGGCCTTCACCCGCCGGATGCGTCCCGTCGCCCGTTCGCGCCGGCGCGGCGGAGCCCTCTCCTGGGGCCTCTACCAGGACGGCGGCGATCCGGACCGGTTCGTCGAGACCTACCTGGTCGCCTCCTGGTCCGAGCACCTCGCCCAGCACCACAGCCGGACCACGGCCACCGACCGGGAACGCGAGGAACAGGCCCGGCAGCTCCTCGCGGAGGGGACGGTCGTGGAGGTGACCCACGCCTTCGACGCCTCCGCCGGACCGGTCGTACCGGAACCGGACGCGGCCCCTGCCGGAACCCCGCCCCGATCATGAGGTGTCGCCGGCACTTTTTCGAGCAAAAGGCAGGTGAGGAAGATCAACATCTGGTTCGATTGGCTGCGTGATCTCGCGTACCTGTCCCCGGAAAGGCGACCACTGATGTCATCCGTCACCCACCGAGCCCCGACCGCCGTTCCGTGGGACATACGCGGCCCTCTGGGTGAACCGTCGCCGTCACGCCTTCCGGCCGTGAACCACCTCGCCGCGCCGCCCGCCGCGGACCCGGGGGCCTGATCATGTACTCGCGCTTCGCCACCCGCCCCGCCCCCGCCCCGTTCGACGCCGCCGACGCCGAGGTGCTGCGCGTCGTCTCCGACGTCCGCACCCCGGTCTTCGTCACCGTGCAGGCCAGCGGACGCCGCCGGTACGGCTACTGGCGGCCCTGCGATCCGGGCACCAACCGGCCGGGCTGTTACGTCGCCCTGCCCACCGCGGTGTGCGACAAGCTGTACGCGGCGGGCCGGCTCACCCTCGGCGAACCCCTCGTGGACCCGGGCAAGACCACCTACCGTGTGCGGCTCGCCCGGACCCCGGCCACACCCACCCGCACCCAGGCCGCGCCCGTACACCTCCCGGCGCAGCCCCCGCGCGCGGTGGCACAGGCGCTCGCCGCATAGCGGATCAAGGACCTGGTCGCTCCACCGGCCTGACGCGACGTCCGGAGCTGCGCCGAGCCGAACGGGCACCTCCACCCGGGCGACGCGGGAGGAGGCCGGCTGCCTGGGGCACCCGGCGGTCCGCCGCGCGTCCTGCGTCGAGCCGCGGGTGATCGAGCGGTACGAGCAGGGGGTGACCGCGGCCGCCGCCCTGCCGCACCCCGGCGACGGGCGGGCGTTCGGCGTTCCCGCCACCCTGGACCCCGAGGTACGCGAGGTCCCCGCGGTACGGACCGTGCTGCGCGTGCTCAGGGACGGGTGGGTCTCTGTCGCCGGCGGGGTGCGGGCGACGGCGCGGCGGGCGGGTCAGTCGCCCGAGCCCGGATCCGGCCGGACCGGCGCGACGAGGCCGGCGCGGGCCGCTTCGAGCTGGGCGGCGAAGGCGATACCGAAGAACAGGGCCACGGCGGTGAGGTTGGCCCACAGCAGCAGCGCGACGAACGCGGTCAGCGGCCCGTACAGGGAACCGAACGCCCCGCTTCCCTCGACGTACAGGGCGAGCGCCCAGGTCGCCACCACCCAGAGCAGCAGATGCAGCCCGGAACCGAAGGCCAGCCAGGTGTAACCGGGCTGGACCCGGCGCGGCGCCCAGCGGAAGATCACCGCCGAGGCGATCCAGGCCAGGGCCAGACCGGCCGGTATCTCCAGCGCGCTCCACCAGCCGGGGACGCCGTCCGCGAGCCCGGTCGACTTCACCACCGCGTCCCCCACCGCCTCGCCGGCCACCAGGATCACGAAGCCGAGCACCATGGGCATGCCCGCGGCGACCGCCAGGGCGAGCGCCCGGGGGTACTTGCGGGGGAGCGGGCGATCGCGTTCGATGCCGTAGATGCGGTTGGCGCCGCGTTCGATCTGGCCCATGGCGGAGGCGAGGTTGAGCAGCGCGAAGCCCAGGCCGAGCCAGAGGGCCAGAGTGCTCCAGACGTCGTCGTGGGCGCTGGTCCGGGTCCCCTCGAAGGCGTCCGCCACCACCTGGTCGCTCGCACCGGGCACGATGCTGCCCAGGGTCAGTTCGATGACGCGTCCCACGCTCTCGGTGTGCACGCTGGTGGCCAGGCCGACCAGCGCCACGGTGAACGGCACCAGACCGAGCACCACCTGGTAGGCGAGGGCCCGCGCGTTGGTGAAGCCGTCCGCGTACCGGAACCGGGCGAAGGAGTCGGCCAGCAGCCGCAGGCCACCGTAGTGACGCAGCGCGGTGAACGCCTCGTCCCCCGACAGTTCGTCCCCCAGCATGTCCCTGGTCTGCGGAACGTGTACGACGGTGCCCACGGCGTCGATCCCCTCCTCGCGGCAGTTCCTGTACGAGGACTGTCGCACGGCTTCTGTCGCCGTCCCGACTGCCCCCGTTCGATGGCGGCATCCCGGACGGCCGGCCACGATCGACGCGTCCGGAAATCGCCCCCGGTCCCGGGTGCTGAAGCCGCTCGACGGGGGTATCGGCAGGGCAAGGCGTGTCCGGACGGTGCGAGAGGGTGACGATGGGTTCTGTGATGCAGTTGCGACGGCTCAGGGCCGTGTACGCGGCCGGTGTGGCCGCCTGGGCGCTCTGTCTGTTGCTGAGCATGGTCCAGGGCGACGGGTCGACACGGCAGACGGTGCTGCTGCTCGGTCTGCTCGCGGTCTTCCTCGTCCTGCTGCTCTGGTCGACCTGGTGCCTCTGGGAGGCCTCCCGCCCGGCGACCCGGGCCGGGCGCGTCAGCGGTTGAGGACCGCCCGTACCGACCGCCCGTACCGCCCCTGCCCCGTCCGTACCGTCCCGCGCGGCCGCCGTCCGTGACCCGCCCGCAGCCGCCCGGCCCCGGTCGGAGTCGGACGGTACACCGGTGCGGGTCCCCCGTCAGGGCGCAATGGGCAGCCGGCGCTTGTGGTCGGTGAGGCGGTAGCGGGCGACGAGCAGGCCGAAGGTCTCCTCGGTGACCGGCCTGCCCTCCAGGAAGTCGTCGATCTCCTCGTAGGTGACACCGAGGGCGGTCTCGTCCGCCTTGCCCGGGTCGAGCGTCTCCAGGTCGGCGGTCGGCACCTTGCCGACCAGCGCGGCGGGCGCCCCCAGCGCCTCGGCGACGGCGCGTACCCGGCGCTTGGTCAGGCCGGTGAGCGGTACGAGGTCGGCGGCGCCGTCCCCGAACTTGGTGAAGAACCCGGTGAGCGCCTCGGCGGCCTGATCGGTGCCGACGACCAGGCCGCCGTGCGCGCCGGCCACCGTGTACTGGGCGATCATGCGCTGCCTCGCCTTGATGTTCCCGAGGACGAAGTCCTGCTGACGGGCGTCGCGGAAGACCACCCCCGCGGCCAGCGACGCCTCCAGCGAGGCGTCGCTCGCCGGTTTGATGTCCACGGTCAGCACCTGGTCGGGCCGGATGAAGTCGAGCGCGAGCCGGGCGTCGTGCTCGTCGGCCTGCGTCCCGTAGGGCAGCCGCATCGCGTGGAACCGGGCCTCGTGCCCGGCGGCGCGGGCCCGTTCGACGGCGAGCTGGCACAGCCGGCCCGCGGTGGTGGAGTCGACGCCGCCGCTGATGCCGAGCACCAGGGCGCGCAGACCGGCGGAGACCAGCCGGCCGGCCAGGAAGGCCACCCGGCGTTCGATCTCCGGCCCGACCGCGAAGTCCTCGGTGACCTGGAGGTCTCGGGCGATGTCCTGCCGCTGGTCGAAGGAGGTCGGCTCGCTCACGTCTGCTCCCGTTCCGGTGTGCGCTGTACTCATCCGGTCACAGTACCCAGGAGTTTTCGCCCTGTGAGGAACGGTTCGGGCGCGCCCGAACCGCGCCCGGCGGCGGCTCAGTCCCGCAGCGCGTAGAAACCGATCGGCGAGTTCGGCCGGAAGCCGATCCGGGGATAGACGGGCGCACCGGCGACCGTCGCGTGCAGGGTGGCCCGGGTGAGGTCGGTGGACCGGGCGCCCTCGTGCAGCGCCTTCCTCGTCACCGCCTCGCCGTAGCCCCTGCGCTGCCACTCGGGGGCCGTGGCGACCAGCGCGACGAAGAGACGGCCCTCGGCCTCGACCGTGCCCGCGCAGGTCACCGGCGTGCCGTCGCGCAGGCCCAGATAGGCGTGCACGCCGTCCTTCCACAGGGCGGAGCCGGCCAGCCCGTCCCGGCCCTCCGCCAGAGGGAAGCCGTAGGCACGCGAGTTGAGGTCCGCGTAGGCCCGCAGATCGTCCTCGGTGCGCACCCGGACGAAGGTCAGCTCGGGGTGGACCGGGTCGGGAAGGGGGAGCAGATCGCCCGCCATGCCGGTGCCGGGGAAGGCGAACCCCAGCCCCGCGCGCTCGGCCGCTTCCGGCAGTCCCGCACGCGTCTCGTCCGTCAGGAGGTCCTCGAAGACCCAGAGGAACCCCGGCCGGCGCTTGGCCCGCATGAGGTCCGCCGCCGCGCGCAGCCGCTCCCGCACGAGCGCGGCGTCGGCCGCCACGTCCGTCAGCGTGACGCAGTTCCAGAACGCGAAGCGGCTGTCCGCCCAGCGCACGGCGAGGCCCGGCAGGTCGCGTACGTCCGCCCCGGGGTCCCGGTCGAGGACCATGGCCCGCCAGACGACGGCGAGCTGTTCCATCGATTCGATCGAGTCCGCGAGATCCGTCACCGTAACTCCTCGGTCAGTGAGGTGCGTTGAACACTGTCGCAGGGGTGAACGAAGCCGGCCCGGATGAGGTTCGCACCCACCACGCCCACACGCCCACCACTCCCACCGGAGCCGGCGCGCCGCGGGATGACGGGGACCCGTCACCGTTGCGTAAACCCGCGTGACCGCGGTCGCCCGGATCGAGTGGTTTGCGGTTCCCGTCCGTAGGAACGCGCTTCCCGCGGACCGCTCTTATGCCAAGAGTGAGACCCGATGAGCACACAGAACGCGAGCCCTCCCCAGCAGAGCGCTCCCCTCCCGCACCCGCCGGCCGCCTCCCCTTCCGGCGAGGGGCGACCGGTCGCACAAGCAGCGGAACCGGCCCGGCCCGCACCGCCGTCGCGACGCGCGGTGGTGACCGCGACCGGGGCCTCCGCCCTCGCCGCCGGTCTGGCCGCCGCCTCCGCCGCGCCGGCCACCGCCCTGAGTCCCGGCGCCGTCCCCCCGGCCGCGCCCGCGGGGGTGCCGCCCGGCATCGACCGCCAGGCGTACCGGACGGTCGCCCGCGCCGTCGTCGTCCACGACGAACACGACCGGCCGCTGGTCCCCGGCTACCTCAAGATCATCGAGAACGGCCTGCCGGCGCGCCGGGCCAGGCCCACCAAGCGGGTCCTGGTGGTCGGCGCCGGAGCGGCCGGGCTGCTCGCCGCGGACCTCCTCGACCGGGCCGGCCACGAGGTCGTCGTGATCGAGGCCAACGCCAACCGCGTCGGCGGCCGCGTCAAGACCTTCCGCAAGGGCGGCCAGGAGAACGGTGAGCAGCCGTTCGCCGATCCCCGGCAGTACGCCGAGGCCGGTGCGATGCGCCTGCCCGAGAGCCACCCGCTGCTCATGGCGCTGCTGAAGAAGTACGACCTGCC
Organism: Streptomyces ziwulingensis; assembly: GCF_039542605.1. Taxonomy (NCBI): domain Bacteria; kingdom Bacillati; phylum Actinomycetota; class Actinomycetes; order Kitasatosporales; family Streptomycetaceae; genus Streptomyces; species Streptomyces ziwulingensis. The sequence goes on along the minus strand of NZ_BAABIG010000033.1, from coordinate 176,275 downwards.
GCGCCAGGAGTTCTACCTGGTGGACGTCGATCCGGAGAACCCCGGACAGCGGACCAACCGCACCTGGATCCATGTCAACGGCGTGCGGATGCGCCGCGCCGACTACGAGAAGCACCCCGAGACGATCAACGAGACGTTCGGGGTGAAGGACCCGCACCGGACGAAGACCGCCGCCGCGATCCTCGCCGCCGCCCTCGAACCCGCGCACCTGCTGATCCGGGGCAAGGAGGGCAGCGCCCTCGTCGACGGCTGGGCCGCCGTCCTGGAGAAGTACGGCGACTGGTCCATGTACCGCTACCTCACCGAGTTCGCCGGACTGGACACCCGGACCGTCGACCTGGTCGGCACCGTCCAGAACCTGACCTCACGGCTCCACCTCTCCTTCGTGCACAGCTTCCTGTCCGCCGCGCTCATCGCCCCGGAGACCAGGTTCTGGGAGATCAAGGGCGGCACGGCACTGTTCACCGACGCCCTGTACCGGCCCGTGAAGCGGCTGGTCCGGCTGGACCGGCGCGCGGTGCGCATCGAACGCTCCGGCGGCCGGGTCAGGGTGCACACCGTCTCGGAGGACTGCCAGAGCGGCAAGTGCGGCGTCACCGAGGTCTTCGAGGGCGACGAGGCGGTCATCACCGTCCCCTTCTCCGGGCTGCGCCACGTGACCTTCGACCCCCCGCTCTCCTACGGCAAGCGCCGCGCCGTCACCGAACTGCACTACGACGCCGCGACCAAGGTGCTGGTGGAGTTCTCCCGCCGCTGGTGGGAGTACACCGAGGAGCAGTGGAAGGAGGCGCTGGACTCCGTCGAGGAGGGGCTGTACGAGAAGTACCGCTCCGGCCGGGTCCACGACGCGCGCCACCTCGGCGCCCACCGGTCGGTCGCGGACCTCGGGGCGCGCATCCCGGCCGAACTCAAGAGCTGTTTCGCCGTGTTCCGGCCCGCCACCGGCGACGACCCCGAGGCCGCCCACGTCCGCGGCGGCGGCAGCGTGAGCGACAACGCCAACCGGTTCATGTATTTCGAGCACGCGCACCCCATGGAGGGCAGCGCCGGCGGCATCATGCTGGCCTCCTACAGTTGGTCCGACGACGCCCTCAAGTGGGACGCGTTCGAGGACGAGGAGCGGTACCTGCGGGCGCTCGCCGGCATCCAGGCCGTCTTCGGCCGGCGGTGCGAGGTCTTCTTCACCGGCCGGTGCCGGACGCAGTCGTGGATGCGCGACCCCTACGCCTACGGTGAGGCGTCCGTGCTCTTCCCCGGCCAGCACACGGAGCTGTTCCCCGACATCCCCACCTCCGAGGGGCCGCTGCACTTCGCGGGGGACCACACCTCCGTCAAACATGCCTGGATCGAGGGCGCGTTCGAGTCCGCCGTCCGGACCGCTCTGCGGGTGCACACCGGCTGACCCGGTGCGGTGGGCGGAGGGGCACACCGGGGCGAGTGGCGGCAGGGCCGGTCAGCGGCCCGTGGCGGTCGGGTCGGCGGCGGCGCACTCCTCGCGGTAGAAGTGCGGGGCCACGCCCGTCACCCGGCGGAAGACGCGGCTGAAGTAGGACCGGTCGCGGAAGCCCACGGCGCGGGCCACGCTCTGGACGCTGTCCTCGCTGGTCCGCAGGCGCTCCGCCGCCCGCCGCACCCGCAGCCGGGTGAGGTACTCCCACACCGTCAGGCCGTACCGCTGCTGGAAGAGCCGGCCCAGGTGGTCGGGGCTGACCCCGGCGGCCTGCGCCACCTGCCAGCGCGAGATGGGCCGGCGGTAGTGCTCGTACAGATAGACCACGGCCTCGTCCAGGACGGCGCCGACCCGGGCGGGCGGGCCGCCGCCCCGGCCCGCCAGCCGCCGGACGAGGACCGCCGCCTCGCCCGGGTCGAACACCTCCAGGTCGAGGAGGAGCAGCGCCGGATGGGGACGGGCCCGCCGCGCGTCGGCCGCGGTGATCCCCTCGTGGCCGGCGACGACCGTGGCACACAGTGCCCGGCCCGACCCGTCGAGCAGCCGCTCCACGACGTCAAGGGCGCGCATGTCGGGCAGGGACGGCTCCAGTACGACGAGCCGGGGCGTCTCCTCCGCGACCAGCGCGAGGACGGTCGCCGCGTCGGCGACCACCCGGGCCGGACGGTCGGGCAGCGCGGCCTCGGCGATCCGCCGCAGCGCCTCCCGGGACCCCTGGGTCCGGCCCGCCACCACCACCGGCTCGGCCAGACCGCCGGGCCGCAGCGCCCGCAGCGCGTCCCGCAGATCGGTGCCGCGGGCGCCGAAGAGCACGAACGGGGTGTGCCGCAGCGCGGGATGGTCGTGCAGCCGCTGCACCGCGCGCCACTCCCGCGGGCGGTCGGGCAGCGCCTCCCACACGACGGCACCGGGCGGGCGTTCCTCGTCGAGCGGTTCGGCGTCCTGCCCGGCGTCGGCCGGATACGGCCGCAACCGGTACCGGCCGACGGCGACGCCACCGTCACCGTCCCCTTCCGGGGCGCGGTGGACCGCGTCCGCACCGGGCTGCCCGAGGTCCTCGCCGAGCCTTCGCGGGTCCCCGGTGTGTTCACCCGGGGTGAGGACGAGCAGCGGACCGGCGTCCGGCGGAGCCCGGTGGGCGTGGCCGTCGGGGGACGGCAGGGGCAGTTCCAGGACGTACTCCCGGCGGCCGGCCCGGTCGGCGGCCCGCAGCGAGCCCGCGTGCATCATCGCCAGCCGGCGGGCCGTGGTCAGGCCGACGTCGAACCGGTGCGGATCGTCGGCCGGGGCGGCCGCCGCCGGGGTCCCGCCCGAGGCGGCGACGACGATCCGCAGACCGGCCGGCGACCAGCGCGCCGAGACCTCCACCGCGGCGTCCCCCGCCCGGTCCGCCGCAGCCGTCAGCACGTTGCCGAGGATCTGCCGCAGCCGCACGGCGTCGGCCTGGACCGACGGCAGCCGGGCGGGCAGATCGACCGACCAGCCCGGACGCGCGCGGGGACGGCGGGCGGCGGCCTCGGCGCAGGCGCGCCGCAGCACCGGCAGCGGATCGATCAGCCGGCGGGCCAGCACCAGGTCGCCGGCCTCCGACCGGGCCAGGTCGAGGAGGTTCTCGGTGAGGTGCAGCAGCCGCGCGGCGTCCTGGCGGGTGCGCGCGAGGACCGTACCCGGGTCGCCCCCGCCGCGCGCCAGCATCGCCGCCACCGGGTCCCGCAGTTCGGCGATGACATGGGTCAGCAGCGTGCTCTGGAAGCGGTTGGCCTGCTCGGCCGCGTCCCGCGCCCGGCGCACCTCGTCGAAGAGGCCGATGCCCTTCAGCGCGGCGCTGATCTGATCCCCCAGCTCCCGGTGGACGGCGCCGTCGTGGTCGGCCCCGGCCTCGGTGGCGGTGGTGTCGAACACGGCCAGCCCCAACTGCTCCCCGCCGATGTGCAGCGGCTCCAGCACCAGCCGGAAACGCCGCCCGTCGCCCGGCAGCAGGGCGTCGGGCAGCAGCAGCGCGGCCGAGAACGGCGCACTGTCGAGCACCCCCGGGTGCCCGAGCCGCCGCCCCTCCGCACGGGTGAGGAGCGGCCGCGCCATGCCGCGTACCGGCGGTGGCGCACCCGGCGCGGCCTGCTCGCGCAGGACGATCCGGCAGCCGGGGACGCCCGGTTGCGCGAGGTGCCGCTCCAGGACGTCCGAGAGGCCGCCGAGGTCGACCACGGTCGTCAGCGCGGTGCCGAACTCCCGCAGCCGGCGGGCCTGCTGCGCCTGGGTCCAGCGCCCGTACTCCAGCAGCGCGCGCGACCGCTCCGCCGCGAGCAGCCGGGCCCGTCCGAACAGCGCCTCGGCGTCGCCGCGCAGTTCCACCGGCAGCCGGCCGACGACACCGCGACGGGCCCGCTCCAGGGCCTGCTGCCACCGCTCGACCTCGCCCTGCGTGCGGGCGCGGGCCCGCAGCAGTCCCTCGACCAGCGGCAGGAAGTCGCCGGTGCCGTCCTCCCGGCCGGCCACCGCGGACGCCCCGGGCGGGACCCCGCCGAGGGACGCGGCCCCGGGAGTCATGGGGGAAGCGGGCGCGGTGGTGGCGGTGACCGGGACGAGGTCCGTGTGGAGGGCCTCCGCCAGCCGCTCGCCCGCGGCGGGCAGCACGGCGTCCAGCGCCGCCCAGCCCCGCGGACCGCCGGCCGCGCCGGACTCCGCCCGCGCCGTGACGGCGTACTGCGCGGTCGGATAGCGGCAGCCGCAGGAGCGGCGGGGCACGAGCGTCGCGGGAATGGTGGTGCGGTCCGGCGGCCGGGTGCCCCGCAGCCGGGCCACCAGCGTGTCCACGGCCAGCGCGCCGAGTTCCGCGAAGGGCAGGGCGACGGAGGTGAGCGGAGGGTCGCCGAGCCGGGCCTCCGGGGAGTCGTTGAAGCCGACGACCGCCACGTCCTCCGGCACCCTCACGCCCCGCTCCGCCAGCAGGCGCAGCGCGTCCGCGGCCAGTACGTCGCTGCAGGCCAGCACCGCGTCGAAGTCCACCCCCGGGCGCAGCCCCCGCGCGTCCAGCAGCACCCGCATCGCCGAGGCGCCGCCCGCCGCGCCGAAGTCCACCGCGGTGCACACGCGCGCGCTGTGCGGCTCGATGCCGTGGTGGCGCAGCGCGTCGGTGTAGGCCCGGTAGCGCTCCTCCGAGACGGGGTTGGCGACCGGGCCGCGGATACAGGCCGGCCGCCGGCAGCCGTGCCGGGCGACGAGATGCCCGACGAGGGTGCGCATGCCCGCGTGCGAGTCGATGGACAGGACGTCGGCCTGTTCGCTCAGCGGCTGGTTGAGGCTGACCACCGGCATGTGCGCCAGCCGCCGCATCAGCCGGCGGGCCCGCGCCCCCGACGAGGGCAGGCCGATGGTCGAACTCCAGCAGACGACACCGTCCAGCCGGGCCGGGCCGACCAGTTCGTAGAGCGCGCTGCGGTGCGTCTCACCGCCGCGCAGGTCGCCGCCGGGGAAGCAGACGAGGTTGACGTCGTTGCGTTCGGCGGCGGCGCGGACGCCGGACCACAGCGTCGCGCCGACCCCGAGATGGATGTTGGCGGTGAGCAGTCCGACCGTCAGCGGCCGTCGGGACCGGCCCTCGGCGGGGCCGTGCGGCTCCACGGCCATCGGCGCTCCCTCGGTCGGCCCGGACCGTCGTCCCTCGCCCGCGCGGCCGCCGGCGAGGCAGGTGGCAGAACGTAGACGAGGCGGCTGGCCGCGGCAAGGGCCGGGACGGAAGCCGGGCGGGAACCGGGGCCGGACGTGCGGCAGGACCGGTGACGTGGGGCCACCGGTCCTGCCTGCCGTGCGCGGCCGGACGGCCCCGGTCCGCGCACGGGCGACACGCGTCGTCGGCGGTGCGTCAGATCTTGCCGACGCCCGCTCCGGCGGTCACCGTCGCCTTCACGGAGGACGCCGACTGCGCGCTGTAGCTGTACGGGACGGCCGCGACGCTGCCGCCGGTCTGTCCGGACCCGGAGCCGACGAAGTAGTTGTTCCGCGCGACCAGCGAGCCCTCGTCCGAGTCGCCCTCACCGAGGTGGTAGGGGTCGTCGGTGTTCTCGAAGTAGTTCGCCTCGACGAGGACGCCCGCGTTCTCGGTGGAGGCGACGCCGTAGGAGCCGACGTCGCTGAAGTAGTTGTTCAGCACGTGCACCGGGTTGCCGAAGCGGACCCGCGGGTTGCGCTGGTTGGTGCCGTCGAACCAGTTGTTGACGTAGGTCACCTTCAACTTGCCGGTGTCCTCCGACGAGTTGCTGTCGGAGTGGCCGAGCAGCATGTTCTTGTCCTGGTCGTGGGTGCGGTTCCAGGACACGGTGATGTTGTTCGAGGCGCGCTTGATGTCGACCGCGCCGTCGTTGGCGTCCGAGATGTCGTTGTGGTCGAGCCAGACGTTGGTGGAGTACTCGACGTTGATCGCGTCGTCGTTGGAGCCGGTGAACGTCAGGTTCTGGATGATGACGTTGTTCACCTTGGAGACGTTGAGCCCGCTCCCGGTGATCCTCCCGGCGGTGCCGACGCCGACGATGGTCTTGTTCGCGGCGACCTTCGTCATCGACGACAGCGCGATCGTGCCGCTGACCCGTACGGTCTGGGTGGTACTGCTCTGCACGGCCGCCGTGAAGGCGGAGGCGGTGGAGACGGTGACCGTGCCGCCGCCGGCGCCGCCGGTGGTGGCGGCGCCGAATCCGATGGGGCCGGCGGCGGCCACCGCCGTCGGCTCGGCGGGGGTGGAGCCGGTGGCCGTGGCGGCCCCGGTCACGGCCAGCGCGACGGCGGTCGCCGTGACTCCGGCCAGGGTGAACCGTGCGCTCGTCCTGCGCATGAGATCTCCGTCCGTGGGGTTTCTGGAGAGGTGTTCTGCTGCGGGGGTGCACCACCCGGGCCTCGCGGTCGGCTCTTTCCGAGGCTCACTGTGAGAGTAGGGGGACGGTTGTGGACTATGACGTGCCGTGCGTGGACTATTGCGTTCCGTTCCGCGCGGCACCCGCGCGCGGCACCCCAGCGCGGCACCCGGCGAAGCCGGCGAGGCGCGCGGGGAAGCCCTCCTCGCCGCGGACCCGCGGGCCGGCCCCGGGACCCGGTGCGGTCCTCGCCGGACCGGCCGCCGGCGGCCGCCCGCCGGGACTTACACTCGGGGCCGGACCGGGGCAGGGAGGTCACGGGTGGCACGGCCCAGCATCAAGGACGTCGCACGGCATGCGGGTGTGTCGGAGAAGACCGTCTCCAATGTGATCAACGACTACGTCCACGTCTCCGACCGGACCCGCCGCACGGTCCAGGAGGCCATCGCGCACCTGGGCTACCGGGTGAACCTGGCCGGCCGCCACCTGCGCAAGGGGCGCACCGGCATCATCGCCCTGGTCGTCCCCGAACTCGACGTCCCCTACTTCGCCGAACTCGCCCGGCACGTCATCCGCGAGGCCGAGCGGCGCTCCCTGACCGTGCTGATCCACCAGACCGGCGCCGACCGCGCACACGAACTGGCCGCGCTGGCCGGTTTCGGCTCCACCTTCGTGGACGGGGTGATTCTCAGCCCGCTCGCCCTGACCGCCGACGATCTGAAGGACCGCGCCGGGGCGCCGCCCACGGTGCTCCTCGGCGAACTGCTGGAAGAGGGCGCGGACCACGTCGCCATCGACAACGAGAAGGCCGCGCGGGAAGCCACCGAACACCTCCTGGGCCTCGGGCGCCGCAGGATCTGGGCCGTCGGCGGCCGGGACGACAGCGGCCTCGGCACCGCCGAGGCACGCACCCGCGGCTACCGCGCCGCCCTCGCCGAGGCGGGCCTCGCCCTCGACCCGGCCGCACTCCTGCCGGTGGCCTCCTTCCGGATGCCCGACGGCGCCGCGGCCGTCGACCGGGCCCTGCGCACCGGCGCGCTCCCCGACGCCCTGCTCTGCCTCAACGACCAACTGGCCCTCGGCGCGCTGCGCACCCTGCACGAGCACGGGCTGCGGGTGCCCGAGGACGTCGCCGTGGTCGGCTTCGACGACGTGGAGGGCGGACGGTTCAGCGTGCCGACGCTGAGCACCGTCGCCCCCGACAAGGCCGCCGTGGCCCGGGTCGCCGTCGAACTGCTGCGGCACCGCATGGACGAGGCCGCGGGCGGGTCCCCGGCGCGGGTCCCGGCGGGCGCCTCGCCGGCCGCCGCCCGCTCACCACAGGATCTCGTGGTCTCGCACCGCCTGATGCTGCGCGAGAGCACCGAGGGCCGGCGCGGCGCGAAGGGACCTGTCCGACGAGGTGAAAGCGCGGCGCCGGGGCCGCCTGAGGGCTTACGGTGACGGGCCGGACCCCCGTCGACCAGCCGGGCCGGGCCGACCGGAAAGGGGCCGAGGTGCGGGTCAGCCTCAAGGACGTCGCCGCCCACGCGGGGGTCTCCATCAAGACCGTCTCCAACGTGGTCAACAACTACCAGCACGTCACCCCCGCCATGCGCGAGCGGGTCCAGCGCTCCCTCGACACGCTCGGCTACCGGCCCAACCTGACCGCCCGGCACCTGCGCAACGGCCGCACCGGCATCATCGCCCTTGCCCTGCCCGAACTCGGCAACCCCTACTTCGCCGAGCTGGCCGCCGCCGTCATCGACGCGGCCGCCGACCACGACCACATCGTGCTCCTCGACCACACCGGCGGCCGTCGCGAACAGGAACTCCTGGTCAGCCGGGGCTTCCGGGCCCGGGTCATCGACGGTCTGATCCTCAGCCCCCTGGAACTGGGGACCGAGGACCTGCGCGACCGCGCCGAGCACGTCCCGCTGGTGCTGCTGGGGGAGCGGGAGTACGACCTGCCCTACGACCACATCGCCATCGACAACGTGGCCGCCGCGCGCACGGCGGTCCGGCACCTGGTGGACCTCGGGCGCCGGGAGGTGGCGTTCATCGGGGCGCGGGGCGGGCGCAGCGAGCCGGCCCAGTTGCGGGTGCGCGGCTGGCGCGCGGAGCTGGTCGCCGCCGGACTCCCCGCCGACGACGGCCTGGTGGCCGCCACCGACGGCTGGGGCCACGCGGACGGCGCCGCCGCCATGGCCCGCATCCTGGAGACGGGCCGGCGCCCGGACGCCGTGTTCGCCTACAACGACGTCATGGCCATCGGCGCGATGCGGACGCTCCACGAACGCGGCCTGCGGGTGCCCGAGGACCTCGCGGTGGTCGGCTTCGACGACGTGGTCGAGGGCCGCTTCGGCGCGGTCACGCTCACCTCCGTGTCACCGGACAAGACGGCGATCGGCCGGCTCGCGGTGGAGTCGGTGCTCGCCCGGCTCGCGGGCGGCGCCCTGGAACCCCGGCGCATCCGGGCGGCGCACCGCCTGGTCGAGCGGGAGAGCACGGTGGGCCGGAGCGCGGCGCACGGCGGCTGACGCAACCGGGGGCCCGCCGTCGCGGGCCCCCGGTAGGACGCTGGCTACGGCTTCTGCGCGGTGTGCAGCGCGCTCACCTCCGCGGCGGTGAGGGCGTGGTCGTAGACCTGCACCTGGTCCACCGCTCCGTTCAGGAAGTCGGTGGCCGACCCGCCCCACTGGGCGCGGCCGACGGTGAGCGGCCCGGTGCTCGGGTAGGCGGCACCGCCCGCGACGGTCGCGGCCGGCTCGCCGTCGACGTACAGCGTGATCTCGCCGGCCGTGGCGTCCCGCACGCCGGTCAGGTGGTACCAGCGGCCCGTCTCCGGCGTCGTCACCAGCCGCGCCCGTTTCTCCCCCGGAGTGCTGAAGGCGAAGGCGCCCTGGCCGTACTGGAGGTAGAACGGGCTGGCCTGGCGCCGGGTGTCCTGGCTGACGGCGGTGGCGTAGTTGCCGGGGAGCTGGTCCAGGCGCACCCAGGCGGAGACGGAGTAACTGCCGGTGGTGTCCAGGACCGGGGCGTCGGTCTCGGCGTACTGCCCCTGGCCGTCGAACTTCAGCGCGCTGCCGCTGACACCGGGCGTCCAGGTGGCGCCCCCGGTGAGGGTGAGGGGCCGGCCGTTCGGGCCGTCGTCCTTCGCGGTGGAGCCGGTGCCCTCGTCGAGGGCCCACCGGCCGCCGCCCTTCAGCGCTCCGCGGGCACCGGCCGCCGCGCCCGCCGCGATGACCGCGCGGTTGATCTCACGGACCCGGACCGGATCGACCTTGAGCCGGCGGCGGTCGTAGGTGTAGAGGCCGTTGAGCTCGTTCTCCAGGTCGGTGATCTGCGTGTACACCGACCCGGACAGCTCGGCACCCGCCTGGTCGAGGTAGTACTTCTCGGTGTTCTCGACGTAACGGCGGGTCAGCGCCTCCTTGTCGGCGACGCCGCTGTAGATCACCGTCGGGGTGCCCGGCCACATGTGGCCGGGGGCGCGGAGGGTGAAACCGCCGTGCTCACCGTCCATCGCGGCCCGCCGCTCGTCGGGGAAGGCGGGATCGGTGTTGTTGTAGTCGTGGTGGTCGATGATGTCGCCCTTGCCGGAATCCCCCTTGGAGTTGCAGCAGTTGACCCCGCTGTGGGCGTTGACCACCCGGGACGGGTCGGCCGCCCCGACGGACTCGGCGATCCGGCCGCTGGCCTCGCGGTCCCATTCGCCCCAGCCCTCGTTGAAGACGATCCAGCCGATCACGGACGGAGAGTCGTGGTGCTGGCGTACCGTCTCCAGTCCCTGCTCGACGAAGGCGTCCTGTCCGGCGGCGTCGGTGAGGTTGCCGGAGACGAAGTCCTGCCAGACCAGCAGGCCCAGCTTGTCCGCGTGGTAGAACCAGCGCGCCGGCTCCACCTTGATGTGCTTGCGGACGGCGTTGAAGCCGAGCTTCTTGTGCGCCTCCAGGTCGAAGGCCAGGGCCTCGTCGCTGGGGGCGGTGTAGAGACCGTCGGGCCAGAAGCCCTGGTCGAGGGTGGCGAGGGAGAAGACCGGCTTGCCGTTGAGCACCAGCTTCGGGAAACCGCCGACCTTCTCGACGGCTATCTCGCGCATGCCGAAGTAGCTCTTCACCCTGTCGGTCGAGCGGCCGTCGGTGAGCTTGACGTCGAGGTCGTAGAGGTACGGGTCGTCCGGGCTCCACAGATGCTGACCGGCGACGGGCAGCCGCAGTTCCTGGCCGGCCGGCCCGCTCACCCGGCCGACGACCCTGCCGCGCCGGTCCCGGGCGACCGCCTCGACGCGCGCCTTCGCGGAGGCGCCGGCCGATTCGACGGTCACCGCCAGCGTGCCGCTGTCGATGTCGGGTGTGGTGACGACGTCGTCGACGGCGGCGGGGGCGACGGGCTCCATCCACACCGTCTGCCAGATGCCCGAGGACTGGGTGTAGAAGATGCCGCCCGGGGCGGTGGACTGCTTGCCGGTGGGCTGGTTCGCGCCGCCGGTGTCCGTGACCGCGACCACGACCTCCTGCGCGCCGGTGCCCTTGAGCGCCTCGGTGATGTCGGCGCTGAAGGCGTTGTAGCCGCCGGTGTGTTCGGCGACCTTCCGGCCGTTGACGTAGACGCGTGCGCGGTAGTCGACGGCGCCGAAGTTGAGCCGCAGCCGCTTGCCGTCGCCCGCCTTGCCGACCTTCCAGTCCCTCGGCACCTGGACGAGCTTGCGGTAGAACATGTGGTCCTCGTGCCGTTCCAGCCCGGAGAGCTGGGACTCGACCGGGAACGGCACGATGATCTTCTCGTCCAGGTCCTTGCCGAAGGCCGGTTCCTCGCCCGCCTCGGCGGCCCCGAACTGCCAGGGCCCGTTGAGGTTCTTCCACTGCGACCGCACCTGCTGCGGACGCGGGTACTCGGGCAGCGGGTTCTTCGGATCGACCTTGTCGCCCCACTCGGTGGTCAGCCGGTGGGCGGAGTCGTTCCGCGCCCAGCGGACGATCCCCGGCACGCTCGCGCCGCCGGCCGTCAGGCCACCCTCGCCGTCGTAGGTGAACTTGACCTGCTGGCCCTTCTGCACCGGCTCGGCGAGGGTGACGAGCAGGGAGTCGCGGTTTCGCGGGTCGGCCCCGGCCGACTCGACCGGCATCGCGGTGGTGTCGGCCTCGACCTCCAGGTGCGCGGCGAGCGACGCGAGGTTGCCAGCGACCCGGCCCTCGAACCGGGCCCGGACCGTGCGCCCGTCCTCGGCGACGGACGGCTCCACGGGATAGACCTCGAAGCCGTCCGGGGGAGTGAACGCCGACTGCGGCACGGCCTGTCTGGGCAGCCCGGGGGCCGACCAGCGCAGGAACATGTTGGACCCGCCGGTGTCCTGGAACATCTCCAGACGGAAGTCGTGCTTCTCGCCCGCCGTCAGCTTGACCGCCGCACTGGTCTGCTCGTTGTCCCAGTCCGGCTCCCAGTGGTCGATGACCGGTTCGCCGTCGATGAAGAGCCGGAAACCGTTGTCCCCGCTGGCGTAGAAGGTGTAATCGCCGGTGGCCGGAGCCTCGATCCGGCCCGTCCAGCGGGCGGTGGTGTGCTCCGTCCTCCCGGTCAGCTCCTCGAACGTACCGGCCAGACCGGAGAAGTTGATCTGTGGATCGAGCAGGGTGCCGCCGAGATCGGCGAAGTCCCGGGCGCCCGGCGCCGACATGCTGAAGTACTCGCCCTTGAGGCCGTGGACCTCGACGGCGGCGTTCTCGGCGGAGAGTACGGAAGGGGAAGCGGCGGAGAGCGCCCCGGCCCGTTCCTCGGCCGACGCGGCGGGGGCCAGGGCGGTGACGGGCAGTACCAGGGCTGCCGTGGTGAGCAGGGCCCACATTCTGGCGTGTGGACGGGGGTGTTGTCGGGTCATCGAACCTTTCCTCGCACGCGGGTGCCTGGGCCGGACCGGACGCCGACGCCGATTCCAACGTTGGAAACGACGTGACTGCGGAATGACAACACGCTCTCCGGCGGCTGTCCAGGGTTCGCGCGCGTGAGCCGGGGGAGGAGGCGAGGCTGCGGTATCGACATGCGCAGTTCTGCTTCGGATGCTGAGGAGAGGCCGGACTCGCGACGAGGTATGTGCGGTCGGAGGAGGCAGCGATGCTCTCCGCCGTCCTGGCTGCGGTCCTGTCCCTGTCGTAGGCCGGTACCGCCCGCCGGGCGGAGGGGGCTCGAACGGCGACGGCGGGCACGAGCGCGGCCTCCGTACCCGGCGCACGCGCGTGTGCCGGGTACGGAGGCCGGACGGGCCCGGGGGCCGGGGTCAGCGGACGGTCGTGACCCGCTGCTCCTTCTTCGCCCCGCAGTTGGTGCCGGTGATCTGGACGTACACGTTGCCGATGCTGCCGCCCCAGTCGACGCAGGTGGCCTTGGCGTAGACGTAGGTCGGGCCCGCGTAGGACGTGTAGCTGCCGTAGTCCTCGTCGCTCAGGTCGGTGGCGGGGACGTAGATGTAGGCGGACATGTCGAGCGCGGTGCCCGGGGAGTTGCGGATGGTCGTGACGCAGTTCTTGCCGTTGGCCGCGTTGTACGTGAGGTAGACCGTGCCGCGCGAGGCGACCGCCGCGGAGTTCACGGTCTTGTAGCCGCTGCCGCACACCTTCTGCGGGGTGGTGTTGGGTGCCGCCGAGGCGGGCGCCGCGAGAGCGGTGGTCGTGCCCACCGTCAGAGCCGCCACCGCGGAGGCGGCCAGAACGGAACGTGTGAATCGCATATTTCCCCCTTGTGTCCTTAGGAGTTGGTTGCTCCTGCCTGATGTGACATGCGGGGTGCCCGGATGGTTGCGCACTGTTTTCCCCCGGACGTGTGGTTTGGATTTCCGGCCCCGGTCAGGGCACCGGTTCCGGCCGAAACCGGCCGAGGCGCCACCGGCCGAGCGAGTGCGACGGAGCGGGTGTGACGGGCAGGGGTGCGGCGGGCACGGCGGGTGCGGGTGTGGTCCGGGTCCGGCTCTCGCGCTGGGCCCGGCTCCGGGCGACCGGTCATGGGCGCCTGTCCGCTCGGCCATGCGCGGCCTTCTTGTACCCGCCGCTGACACCCCCGCGAGCGGCGACGAAGTCGGGACGGGGCGGAGCGAGCGCGGGCGGGCCGTCGGCGGTCCGTGACCGCCGCCTCGTTCAGCCCCCCGCCCTGCACCGCCCCGCCCCGCCGGGTGTCATTCCCCTGCCGCGGCACCGCCGAGGATCACAACGTGCGCTCCAGGCGGTCGGCGACCACCTTCACGAAGCGCGCGGGGTCGGCCGGGCGGCCGCCCTCGGCCAGGACGGCGAGGGAGTAGAGAAGTTCCGCGGTGTCGGCGAGGCCGGCCGCGTCCTTGTCCGCCCGGTGGGCCTGGTTCAGGCTCTTCACCAACTGGTGCCCCGGGTTGAGTTCGAGGATGCGCTTGGTGCGCGGCACCTCCTGTCCCATGGCCCGGTACATGTTCTCCAGGGCCGGCGTCAGATCCTGGGAGTCCGCGACGACACAGGCCGGCGACACCGTCAGCCGCGACGACAGCCGGACCTCCTTGACGTCCTCGTCCAGCCGCTCCCGCATCCACTCCAGCAGGCCGGCGTACTCCTCGGCCTCCTTCTCCCGCTCCTCGGCGGGCTTCTCGTCGCCCTGGACGCCGAGGTCGATCTCCCCCTTGGCGATCGACTGCAGCCGCTTGCCGTCGAACTCGCCCACCGCGTCGACCCAGACCTCGTCGACCGGGTCCGTGAGCAGCAGCACCTCGATGCCGCGCTCCCGGAACGCCTCCATGTGCGGGGAGTTGTCGATGCTCTGCCTCGACTCACCGGTGAGGAAGTAGATGCTCTCCTGCCCCTCGGCCATCCGGTCCACGTACTGCCGCAGCGTGACCGTCTCCTCCTCACCGTGCGTGGACGCGAACGAGGACACCGCGAGCACCGCGTCACGGTTGTCGGAGTCGGTGACCAGCCCCTCCTTCACCACCGGCCCGAACTCCCGCCAGAACGTGGCGTACCGCTCGGCGTCCTTGGTCATCATGGTCTTGACCGACGACAGCACCTTCTTCGTCAGCCGGCGCTGCATCATCCGGATGTGCCGGTCCTGCTGGAGGATCTCGCGGGACACGTTCAGCGAGAGGTCGGCCGCGTCCACGACACCCTTGACGAAGCGCAGGTACGGCGGCAGCAGCTCCTCGCAGTCGTCCATGATGAAGACGCGCTTGACGTAGAGCTGCACCCCGCGCTTGTAGTTCTGCGTGAACAGGTCCTGCGGGGCGTGGGAGGGTACGAAGAGCAGGGCCTGGTACTCGAAAGTCCCCTCGGCCTGCATCTGGATGGTCTCCAGCGGCTCCCGCCAGTCGTGGCTGATGTGCTTGTACAGCTCGTGGTACTCGTCCTCGGAGACCTCGTCGCGGGACCGCGCCCACAGCGCCTTCATCGAGTTGAGCGTCTCGGGCTCGGCGGGCCCGTCGCCCTCGCCCTCGGCCGTGCCCTCGCCGGCGCCCTCGGCCGCCGGGGCGCCGACCAGCTTGACCGGCCAGGTGATGAAGTCCGAGTAGCGCTTGACGATCTCCTTGATCTTCCACACCGAGGTGTAGTCGTGCAACTGGTTGTCGGGGTCGGCGGGCTTGAGGTGCAGGACGACGGAGGTGCCCTGAGGCGCGTCGGCGGCCTCCTCCAGGGTGTAGGTGCCCTCGCCGCGGGACGTCCAGCGGGTGCCCTTCTCCTCGCCCGCGCGCCGCGTCAGCAGGGTGACCTCGTCCGCCACCATGAAGCCGGAGTAGAAGCCGACGCCGAACTGGCCGATCAGCCCCTCCTCGCCGGCCGCGTCCTTCGACTCCCGCAGCTCCTTGAGGAATTCGGCCGTGCCCGAGTTGGCGATCGTGCCGATGAGCTGTCCGACCTCGTCGTACGACATCCCGATGCCGTTGTCCCGCACGGTGAGGGTACGGGCGTCGCTGTCGATCTCCAGCTCGATGTGCAGGTCGGAGACGTCCGCGTCGAGGGAGTCGTCCCGCAGCGCGGCCAGGCGCAGCTTGTCCAGCGCGTCGGACGCGTTGGAGACGAGTTCCCGGAGGAAGACGTCTTTGTTCGAGTAGACCGAGTGGATCATCAGCCGGAGAAGCTGACGGGCCTCTACCTGGAACTCAAACGTTTCGGTCGGCATGGTTCGCGCTTACCTCACTTGGTCCATGAATCGCCGGTGCCTTGCGAAGCAATCGTAATAAGAGCCGGCGTCCGGTAGGTGCCGGACGGGGGAGTAACCGGACACTGCTCGTCGCCCTCGTCCTCGGCTCCGCCTTCCACGCGCCCGGCCTGTCCGCATCTGCGACGGCTCGCCGGCCCGGCGCCGGACCGCCGGTTCCTACGGCGGCGGGGCCGGCCGGCAGCGGGCGCGCGACACCCGGCGCCCCCGCGGTGCCTACGCCGAAGGGGCCCGGATCGCGGAGATGTCGAACTGCAGCCGGACCTTCTCGCTCACCATCGTGCCGCCCGCCGTGAGGCGCTGGTTGTAGACCAGGCCCCATTCGGTGCGGTCGATGGTGGTGGTGCCGTCGAAACCGGCCCGTTCGAAGCCGAACGGGTCGAGGACCGAGCCGAGGTAGTCGAGTTGCAGCTCCACGGGCCGGGTGAGGTCGCGGATGGTCAGCTCGCCCGCCATCCGGAAGGTCTCGCCGCCCTCGTGGACGGTCGAGGTCGAGCGGAACACCATCTCCGGGTAGCGGCGCGCGTCGAAGAAGTCACGGCCGACGAGATGCGCGTCGCGCTGCTCCACCCCCGTGTCGACGCTGGCGACCCGGATGGCGAGATGGGCCTCGGACCGGGCGGGCCGGGCCCCGTCGAAGTACAGCGTGCTGTCGTAGTCGGCGAACGCCCCCCGGACCGTGGTCACCATCGCGTGCCGCACGGAGAACCCGATCCGGCTGTGCGGGCGGTCGATCGTCCACCGGCCGGTCAGCGCGCGGAGCGTGGGGTCGAGCGCGACACCGGCGGCCGCGTCCTCCACGACCGGTGCGGGGACGTCGGCGACGGGCGCCGCATCGAGGGTGGCGGTCTGGCGACGGCTGAAGATACCCATGAGGTCTCAGTCCCTTTCGGCTCCGTGATCATTACGTGCTATCACGGAGCCGGCAGCCGCTGGTCAGCGAGATGGGTGGCCTCGTCCGGCTTCCATGCCGCCGACCGCAAAGATGCACAGGTTCACCATGTCCGCACCCCCTCGATCACCTCGTATGTCCTGTACATGCCCTTCGTCGGCGTACGTGCGCTCCTGTCGCCTTGGTGCCGTCAGGGACTCGCCGGGTCCCCCGCCTCCCCCGCCTCCCCGGCTTCCTCCGTGTCTCCCGGTGTGCCGTCGTCCGGGGCGAGCGGTCCGCGGGGGTCGGGGGGCCGGCCGGAACCCGCGTACCAGTGGGCGAAGGCGGTCGCCTGCGGGCCGGTTCCGGTGAGGAGGGCCAGCCGGTCGTGCCGCAGCCGGAGCTGGAAGGGCCGCTCCGTCTCGTGGCAGTCGGGCAGGTGCAGGAGGTTAAGGAGCTGGTCGGAGAAGCCCTGCACCTGCCACGCCTCGGTGACGCGGCGCCGCGAGTAACCGCGCAGCAGGGTGTCGTCGCGGTCGCGGCACCCGGCGAGCAGACTGCGCGCCGCGTCCGCGGCGTCCGCCACGGCGAGGTTGAGCCCCTTGGCCCCGCTGGGCGTGAGCACATGGGCCGCGTCACCGGCCACCAGCACCCGGCCCCGGCGCATCCGCCGCCGCACCATGCCACGCATCCGCAGCACCCCCGTCTCCAGCACCTCCCCGCGGGCCGGGAGTCCGCTCGCCGCCGCAGCCGTGCGCCGGGCGAACCGCTCACGGATCGCGCCGGCCTCCCCGCGCCCGGTGTCCTCGCCGGGCGGCACCTGCAGGTACAGGCGCGCGACGTGCGCGGTACGGGGCATGAGGCCGGCGAAGCCGTCGCCGTGGACGCCGTACACCACCGCCTCCACCGCGCGGTCGACCCTCACGAGCGCGGTCAGCCAGTCGTAGGGGTAGCGGAAGGCGTCCGCGAGGTGGGCGGGCAGGACGGTGTCGGCCAGGGTCTGCGGCCCGTCGCAGCACAGGACGTAGTCGCACACCACCTCCAGGCCGTCGCAGAGGACGCGCGGCCGGGTGCCGACCTCGGCGAGAGCCCGCGCCGCAACTGCGAAGAGCACGGGGCAGCCGCGGTCCACCAGACGGCCGATCAGGTCCCGGACCAGCGACTGCTGCGGGTAGACCCGGTGGGCGAAGCCGCCCGAACCCCGGGCGTAGTCCACACGCAACCGCTGCCCGAGGCTCACCACCTCGCACCAGCCGTGCCGTACACCGCCGGCGCTCAGCCCCCCGTCCAGCCCCTGCCGGCGCAGGTAGTCGGCGACCCGGTGCTCCACGAGCCCGGCCCGCGCCCGGGCCTCCACCCGCTCCCGCGTGTCCCGCTCCACCACACACACCGCCACCCCGGCGTCGTGCAGCACGGACGCGGCCACCAGCCCCGCCGGCCCGGCACCGACGATCCCCACCTGTACCCGTATCCGCCGGGTCACGCCGCGCGGAGGGTCCCGGTCCGGCGGGGGTGTGCGAGTGGGCCGCGTCATGGCCGTACCAACGACAGCGCCCCCGCGCGGGTCACCCGTTCGGCCGTACCGCGCCACCCGCGCACCGCTTTGCATGTTCATACGCCGTCGTGCATACTTGTGCGCATGTCCAAAGTGCTCACCTCCCTGCCCGTCGGCGCTCGCGTCGGGATCGCCTTCTCCGGCGGCCTCGACACCTCCGTAGCGGTCGCGTGGATGCGGGACAAGGGTGCCGTCCCGTGCACCTACACCGCTGACATCGGCCAGTACGACGAGCCCGACATCGCGTCGGTGCCCGGCCGTGCCCAGGCCTACGGCGCCGAGATCGCGCGCCTGGTCGACTGCCGCGCCGCACTGGTCGAGGAGGGTCTGGCCGCGCTCACCTGCGGGGCGTTCCACATCCGCTCGGGCGGGCGGGCCTACTTCAACACCACCCCGCTCGGCCGCGCGGTCACCGGCACCATGCTGGTGCGGGCCATGCTTGAGGACGACGTCCAGATCTGGGGCGACGGCTCGACCTACAAGGGCAACGACATCGAGCGGTTCTACCGCTACGGTCTCCTCGCCAACCCGCACCTGCGGATCTACAAGCCCTGGCTGGACGCGGACTTCGTGACCGAACTGGGCGGCCGCAAGGAGATGTCGGAGTGGCTCGTCGCCCACGACCTCCCCTACCGCGACAGCACGGAGAAGGCGTACTCCACCGACGCCAACATCTGGGGCGCCACCCACGAGGCCAAGACCCTGGAGCACCTGGACACCGGCCTGGAGACGGTCGAGCCGATCATGGGCGTCCGGTTCTGGGACGCCGCGGTCGAGATCGCCGCCGAGGACGTGACGATCGGCTTCGAGCAGGGCCGGCCCGTGACGGTCAACGGCAAGGAGTTCGCCTCCGCCGTCGATCTCGTCATGGAGGCCAACGCCATCGGCGGCCGGCACGGCCTCGGCATGTCCGACCAGATCGAGAACCGCATCATCGAGGCGAAGAGCCGCGGCATCTACGAGGCCCCCGGCATGGCCCTGCTGCACGCGGCCTACGAGCGTCTGGTCAACGCCATCCACAACGAGGACACCCTCGCCCAGTACCACAACGAGGGACGGCGTCTGGGCCGGCTGATGTACGAGGGCCGCTGGCTGGACCCGCAGGCGCTGATGATCCGCGAGGCGCTGCAGCGCTGGGTCGGCACCGCCGTCACCGGCGAGGTGACACTGCGGCTGCGGCGCGGCGAGGACTACTCGGTCCTCGACACCTCCGGCCCGGCGTTCAGCTACCACCCGGACAAGCTCTCCATGGAGCGCACCGAGGACTCCGCGTTCGGACCGGTGGACCGGATCGGCCAGCTCACCATGCGCAACCTGGACATCGCCGACTCCCGCACCAAGCTGGAGCTGTACGCGGGTCTCGGCATGGTCGGCGCCCCGCAGGCGGCGGCGCTGGACACCTCCCGGACGACCAGCCTGATCGGCGTGCTCACCGAGGGCGGCGCCGAGGCCATCGCCTCCGCGGGCAAGAGCACCGACAGCGACGCGCTGCTCGACAGCGCCGCGATGGAGTCGGGCACCGACTGACGGCGGCCACTCCCGGCCCGCCCGGGGGCCTGCTCCGCGTACATGCGCGCAGCAGGCCCCCGGGGCGTTCAGGACGGGTGCGGGAAGCGGTGGCCGAGAGCCGCGCCGCGGCTTGCCGCGAGGTGGTCCAGCACGAGTCGCTGCACGTGTTCGACGTCGCGCGCCGCGATGGCCCGGTAGAGGGCCTCGTGCTGCTCGGCCACGGCCGGCAGGTCGTCGTGCTGGCCCAGGAGCCACCGCAGCCGGCTGCGCAGGACGCGTTCCAGCTCGTTCAGCAACTCGTTCGCGGCCAGCGAGATGACCGTCTCGTGGAAGTCGGCCGCCGCGCGCCGCGCGCGTACGGCGTCACCGGCGCGGGCCGCCTCGAACTCGGCGTCCACGACCGCCCGCAGCCGCGCGAGTCCCGCACGGGTGTGCCGCTGGGCGGCGAGCCGGAAGGACAGCGTCTCCAGTCCCGAACGGACCTCGTCCAGATCGGCGATGTCGCTGGCGGTGAACTCGCGCACCACCGCCCAGGTGCGCGGCCTCGGCGTCACCAGTCCCTCGGCGACCAGGACCCGCAGCGCCTCGCGGACGGGGAGCCGGCTCACCCCGAGCGCCTCGGCCAGTTCCCGTTCGACCAGCCGGCTGCCCGGTTGCCGTACGCCGTCGATGATCTCGTCGCGCAGCCGCCGGGTCACCCGCTCGGACTCGGGGGTGAAGTCCCCTGACGCAGTCATCGCCGTCCTTCGCCTCTCTTTCGTCCCCGGCGCACACCGGCCGCGGCGTGCGGGGCGGCAGTCGGGCGGCCCGTCAGCTTACCCCGCGGCGGATCGCCGGCCCCGGGCCGGCCACCGGCCGCGTCCTTCCGGGACGAGGGACGACGCGCCCGGTCAGGCGGCCGGCGGCGGCCAGTTGACGATCCGCTTCGGGCGCGGCCGGGCGTACGTGCGCACCTTCGACGTGGACAGTCCCAGCCGCACCAGGGACTCGGCGATCGTCACCGCGGCGGACACCCCGTCGACCACGGGGACACCGGTACGCTCCACCACCTGCTCGGCGAGACCGGCCATGCCGCCGCAGCCCAGGCAGATCACCTCGGCCCGGTCGTCCTCGACCGCGCGGGCCGCCTGTTCGACGATGGCGTCCACCGCGGCCCCCTCGTCCCGCTCCAGCTCCAGTACGGCGAGTCCGCTGGCGCGCACCGAGGCGCACCGGGCGCTCAGCCCGGCCACCTCCAGCCGCTCCTCGATGAGCGGGACCGTGCGGTCCAGGGTGGTGACGACGGAGTAGCGGCGGCCCAGGAACTGCGCGGTGCTCGCCGCCGCCTCGGTGATGTCCACGACGGGCACGTCGAGCAGTTCCTGCAGCCCTTCCCGGCCGTGTTCGCCGTACCCGGCCTGGATCACCGCGTCGAAGGGCTCCGGATAGGCCCGGACCCGCTCCATGACGGCGATCGCGGCGAGATGGCTCTCGTAGTTCCCTTCGACGGACTCCGCGCCGAAGAACGGGGTGAGGGGCACGATCTCGGTGCCCGGGGACGCCGCCGACGCGGCCTGCGCGCCGATGGCGTCGGTGATGGACTGCGTGGTGTTGACGTTGACCACGAGGATGCGCATGGGGAAGGGGCCTTCCACTGGGGCGGGGGGAGCTATTCCGCGGCTACGGCGATGGCCTCGCCGTCGACGTCGCGGATCGGCGTGGTGCGGTCGGCGAGGACCGCGTAGAGGACGGAGGCGAGGGCGGCGCCGACGAACCAGGAGAATCCGGCCGCGGCGTGGAAGGCGGGCACCAGGGCGACGACGACGGCGATCGCGGCGCTGGGCAGGAAGGCGGCGACGGCGCGCGGGTTGTAGCCGCGCCGGTAGTGGTACTCGGCGCCCGCGTCCTCGGTGTAGAGGGCGGGCACGTTGACCCGGGACTTCCGCAGCAGCCAGTAGTCCGCCATGATCACGCCGAACAGGGGGCCGAGCAGCGCGCCGAGCCCGCCGAGGAAGTAGTTCACGACGACCGGGCTGTCGTACAGGTTCCACGGGGTGATCACGAGGCCCAGCACGGCGCTGACCAGGCCGGCCCGGCGGAAGTCGAGCCGCCGGGGGAACAGGTTGACCAGGGCGTAGATCGGCGCCACGAAGTTGGCCAGCAGGTTCACCGCGACGGTGAGGGCGATCAGCGCGAGCGAGGCCACCGCCAGCAGGAACATGTTCGGGATGGTCCGGACGATGTCCGTCGGGCTGGTGATGACCTGTCCGTCGAGCGTGAACTGCGCCCCGCTGAGCACCGCCACGATGCAGGCGAAGAAGAGCATGTTGACCGGGATGCCGATGACGTTCCCCCGGACGATGGAGCCGCGGCTCTTCGCGGACCGGGTGAAGTCGCAGAAGTTCAGCACGAACGTCCCGTAGATCACCACCCACAGCGCGGCGGCCTGGAGGACCTGGAGCCACATCGCGCCGCCGGTGAGCGGGGCGCCGTCGGAGAGCGAGACCGACCCGTCGGCGCGCACGAACATCCAGACCGCGAGGGCGCACATGGTGAGCAGCGTCGTCGGCGCGGCGAAGGCCATGTACCGGCGGATCATCCGCATGCCGTAACTGACGATGAGCACCTGGAGGGCCCACAGGACCAGGAAGGTGATCCAGCCCAGCGTGGACTGCCCCAGCAGCGAGTTCGTGTCCAGCCGGCCCAGCTCCGGCCACATGGCGACCAGGAGGGTGCCGAGCACCGTCGAGGCGAGATAGGTCTGGATACCGAACCACGCGACAGCGACGGCTCCGCGGACCGCCGCCGGGATCTGAGCCCCTTTCACGCCGAACGCGATACGGCTCATGACGGGGAACGGAACGCCCGTCTTGTGGCCCATGAAGCCGGAGAGCGTGAGCAGGAGGAAGAGCAGGACGGACGCCAGCGCGAAGGCGGCCAGGATGCCCCACACATTGAGCCCCAGCGCGAACAGGCCCAGCGCGAAGGCGTAGTTGCCGAGGCTGTGGACGTCGTTGGCCCACAACGTGAAGACGTTGTAGGCACCCCAGCGGCGGCCTTCCCTCTTCGTCGGCGCCAAGTCGTAGGTGTAGAGGCCGGAACTGGTGCCGGTGTCGCCGCCCGGTGCGGACGAGCGGCGGTCTTCCAGGGCGGTCATGCGGACTCCTGGCTCGTTCGAGATCCACGAAGCGGAAGCTGTTTTCCGCCCGCCAGAACGTAGTTTTCGCCTCGGAGCAGCGTCAAGAGGTCGACCGAAAAATGGAATACCATTTTGCCTGTCGAGTGGCGCGGTCGGCACCACGAGCGACGCGGGGGGCGACCGGGCGGGAAACGCGACGCCGGGTGCGGCTTCTGCTGGTCAGCCGGTGGAATTCTGCGCCTGGGGATCCGTGGGCGTGTGGGCTTCCAATGTCGCCAGGTACTCGGCGGCGGCGGACGCCTCGGCGGCGCCGAGACGCTGGTAGTCGGCCACCGCCCGGCGCAGGGTGGCAAGGGCGGTGCTGTGGCTGCCGATGCGCGCGTAGCAGCGGGCGGTGCCTTCGAGGGCGCGTGCCTCGTCCAGAGCACTGTGCACCTGTCGTGCCAGACGGAGGGCTTGCCGATACACGGCAAGGGCCTCGTCGGGCGTGGCGGATGCGGCCAGGAGAGCGCCTGTGCTGTTCAGCACCTCGGCTTCACCCTGGACGTCGCCCAGTTCCCGGAACAGAGTCAGGGACCGCCGCAGCCGGTCCGCTGCCGCCGGATAGTCCCCGGTCGCGGTCTGCAGCCGGCCGAGATCCTGCAGAGCGTTGGCTTCGCAGTGGCGGTCACCGAGCGTGCGGGAGAGTTCGAGCGCCTGCTGAAGCAGGTCGGCCGCCGCCGGGTGGTCCCCGGTCAGGTACCGCACCCGGCCCAGCGTCCACAGGGCACCCGCTTCGCCGAGGCGGTTGCCGAGACTCCGGTAGAGGTCCAGCGCCCGTTGCGCCAGTGAGGCTGCCGGATAGTCCCCGGTCGCGTACTGCACTTGGCCCAGCTCCCAGAGGGCGTTGGCTTCGCCGTGGCGGTCGCCGAGGATGCGGTAAAGGTCCAGCGCCCGCTTGAGCAGGTCGGCCGCCGCGGGGTAGTCCCCGGTCGCGTACCGGACGTGGCCGAGCCCTCGCAGGGCGCCTGCTTCGCCGAGCCGGTCGCCGAGGGCGCGATAAAGGTCCAGCGCCTGCTGAAGAAGGGCGGTCGCCGCCGGATAATCACCGGTCAGGTACCGCACGCGCCCGAGTGTCCAGCGGGCGCCTGCTTCGCCGAGCCGGTCACCGAGGGCGCGGGAGAGGCCCAGTGCCTGATTGAGCAGGTCGGCCGTCACGGGAAGGTTCCCGGTCATATACCGCACCTCGCCCAACTCTCGCAGGGCCGCCGCCTGGGCGAGGCGGTCGCCGGTGAGCCGAGCGCTGGTGGCGGCGCTCTGATGAAGGGCGATGGCTTCATCCCACGGCCCCTGAAGGCGCAGGAAGGCGGCCAAGGCGGCGGTGAGGCGAATGGCCCGAGAGTGCTGGGCGATGGCGGTGGCGTGGTGGATGCAGGCGGTGAGGTTGCCTCGTTCGACGCGCATCCAGGTCAGAGCCTGCTGATGAGAGGTCAGGCTGGGGACGGCGGCGGGAGAGGTGCCGACGGGCCGGGGCGCGGGGCGGGGAGTGTCGGTGAGGTGCGGGTCGGCCGTCTCGGCGGTGTGCTGGTAATAGTCCATCAGCCGCTGGGTGGCCTGCTCGCGCTCGTCGGCCGGGTCGTGTGTGTCGGTGAGGGTGCGGGCGTAGGTACGGATCAGGTCGTGGAGTCGATAACGGCCGGTTGCGGGAGAGTCTATGAGGTGGTCGAGGTAGAGCGCTTCGAGTTCGCGGCGGGCACTGGTGAGGGGAATGTCGCCGAGGGCGGCGGTGGCGTAGGCATCGGTGTCGGGGCCGAAGTGCAGGCCCAGGCAGCGGAAGAGGCGCTGTCGGTCGTGCGGGAGGGCACGGTAGGACATGTCGAAAGCGGCTTCCACCGCGCGGTCACCGGCGGCAAGTTCGCCGAGCCGGTCCTGGGCAGCGGCAAGTTCCTCGGCGTAGTCGGTCAGGTTCCAGTGAGAGTGGTGAGCGAAGCGGCCTGCGAGCAGGGCGATGGCCAGGGGGAGGAAGCCGCAGAGTTCTACGATCCGGCGGAGGGCCTCGCTCTCGGAGACGGTGGTGGGCTTGCGGTGGGCGAGGCGGGTGAACAGCAGGGATGCGTCCTGGGCGGGAAGGATGCCCAGGGGCAGTGGGGCGGCCCCGTCCAGGGCGGTGAGGCGGTGGCGGCTGGTGACCAGGACGAGGCAGCCTTCCGAGCCCGGTAGGAGTGGCTCGACCTGGGCGTGGTCAACGGCGTCGTCCAGCACCAGAAGTACCCGCCGGCCGGTGAGCCGGTCGCGCCACAGGCCGGCACGCGCTTCGAGGCCGTCGGGGATGCTGCGGGGGTCGATGCCGAGGCTGAGCAGAAGGGCGGCGAGGGCGTCGGCCGGATCGACGGGGCGGTGACCGGGAGTGTGGGCGTTCAGCCGCACGAACAACTGCCCGTCCGGGTACTGATCGGTGAGCTGACGGGCGGCGTGCACAGCCAGGGCGGTTTTGCCGGCCCCGGGCATACCGTCGATGGTGTGGATGGCCACCACCCGGGAAGGCCGGGCGCCAGTCAGTATCTGGTCCACCTCCACCTGCCGACCGGTGAACGAGGCCACGTCCCGTGGCAGGGTCCGCAATGCGGTCACCGGCGCGGGCGCGGGCGCCTCCTGGGTGATGCTGATGTACTGGTTCTCCCCGGCCACGTACACCTGCGCGTCGCCGTGGGCGTTCACATCGGCCCGCAACCGTGCCGTCGCGTCCTCGCCCCTCCCGGCCGGGGTGGTCATGCGTCGGTGAGACGCCGGTCGTGACCGGCCGGGTACGCCCGCGGGTGAACTTGGGCCCCGGCTTTCATGACAATGGACCGGATGCCGTGTTGCCCGTCCGGGGGCAGCGCCGCAGCGAGGTGCTCTTCCATCGCACTGACCAGCGCTGTCCCGGCCGTTGACACGATCGGGTCCATACTGCCCCTCTTCTGTGCCATCTCCTGTACCGGGGCCACAACTGTACGAGGTCGGACAGCCGTAAGGAATCGTTCCCTCCGGCCATATCGAGCCTTTTTGGGGCCACTCACAATGATCTTGGCAGCCTGGATGGCTGTGCCGGTCACCTGTGCCGCCGGTGTACCGGCCCTGGCCTGCGGGCCGGCGACCGAGTACGGGCTTGCCGGTCGGCTCAAGCGGGGTCGGGCGTGGACGCCGGGGCCGGGGCGTGGTCGAGGAAGCCGAGGAGGTGGCCGACGAAGTCCGGGTCGCGCAGCGCCCCGAAATGGTCGCCCGCGACCGTGCGCAGGGTCGCGCCGGGGACGGCCGCGGCGAGCACCTCCGGGCGGGCGGCGAGCGGGTCGTCGCGTCCGGCGAGGACGAGGGTGGGGGCCTCGATCCGGTCCAGCGGGATCGGTTCGGCGTGCGCCGACGCGGCCTGGGCGGCGAGCGCCGCGCGGTCACCGCCGACGGCGTCGACGAAGGCCCGGAAACCGGCCGCGGTCGGGTCGGTGATCGACCCGGGGTCGTCGGTGCGCAGGGCGTGCTGGAGCGCCGGGCCCCCGATCACCCTGGAGTCCACGCCCCCGCATTCCGGCACCCCGGCGCCGACCCCGCCGACGACGAGGCGGCGTACCCGCCGGTCCCGGACCGCGGTGAGCAGGGCGACGATCGCCCCCATCGAGTAGCCGACCAGGTCGACCTGTTCCTCGCCCAGCAGATCGAGCAGCGCCGACACGTCCCGCGCCATCCGGGCCTCACCGTAGGCGGCGGGGTCGTGGGGCTTGCCCGACGCGCCGTGCCCGCGGGCGTCGAGGGTGGCGACGCGCCGCCCGGCACCGGTCAGCGCCGCGACGATGCCCGGCGCCTCCCAGTTCGACTGCCCCGAGGCGATGAAACCGTGGTGCAGCAGCACCAGCGGCAGCTCCGAGTCCCGTTCCCAGACCTCGTACGCGATCTCCGTGCCGTCACTCGCGAGGAACACCGCCATGTGCCCTGCCCCTTCCCGCCCCGAAGCCCCCGGCCCGCGGGGACCGTACCACCGTCGGTCCCCGTGCGGACGGGGCCGCCCGCACGAGCCTCTCCCTGCCCGGTGTCGGCGAACCGGACCGCGAGCGGTGCCCGTCGGCCACCCGGGACCGGCCGGGCCGGTGGGGGAACGAACGTGCGGGAGGGCAGCGGTGGTGGTCCGGACGGGCACGTCGAAGGGCAGCGTCGGGCGGCCGCGGACCGGACGGCGCCGCCGGCCCGCCGGGAGGCCGTAGGCTGCCCGGCGGCTCCCGGTCGTCCGGAGCCTCGGAGCAGTGGGGAGCGCGTGGGTGAGCAAGGCCGAACCGTCGGACCGGGAGCGGACGTCGGCGCGCTGCGCGCTGCTCGCGGCCGTGCTGGCGATGCTCGTCTCCCTGCTGTCGCTCGACGGCAGTTCCCTGATCCTCCTGCTCGGAGCGGGCCTCGCGGTGTGCGCGGTGGGCGCCTGGTGGTTCCTGGCCCACCGCGGGGTGCTGCGGGTGCTCGGCGCGGTGCTCGCCGTGGCGGCTCCGGTGACCGTCTTCGTGCTGTTCCTGAACGGCGGCATGTGGTTCACGGCGCTGGCCGCGATCCTGCTCTGGGCCGTGGCCCTGGCCTGCGCCCGCAGCGCCCTGCGGGTGGGGCACCGCCCGGACGGCGCGACACGGCAGGCCGTCCGGCCGGCCGGTCCGCACCGGCAGGCGGTCCTCATCATGAACCCGGCGTCGGGCGGCGGGAAGGTGGGGCGGTTCGGGCTCGTCGAGCGGGCCGAGGCCCTCGGCGCCCGGGTGCTCCTCCTCGAACCGGGCACCCACACCGACGTCGCCCGACTGGCCCGCGATGCCGTCGCCCAGGGCGCCGACCTGCTCGGCGTCGCGGGCGGGGACGGCACCCAGGCGCTGGTCGCCGCGGTCGCCGCCGAACACGACCTGCCGTTCCTGGTGATCTCCGCCGGGACCCGCAACCACCTCGCCATGGACCTCGGCCTGGACCGCGCCGATCCGACCCGGTGCCTGGACGCCCTCACCGACGGGGTGGAGTTCAGGGTGGACCTGGGCGAGGTGGCGGGCCGGGCGTTCGTCAACACGGTCTCCTTCGGGGTGTACGCGGAGATCGTGCGGCGCCCCGAGTACCGCGACGCCAAGACCGGTACGGCGCTCGACGCGCTGCCCGATCTGCTGGCGGGCGGCGCCGGTGAGCGCCTCGACGCCCGCGCCGACGACCGGCCGCTCGACGGGCAGCAGGCCCTGCTCGTCAGCAACAACCCCTACACCTCGACCGATCCGCGCGAGGTGGGGCGCAGGCCCCGGCTGGACGGAGGCGTGCTCGGCGTGCTCGGCGTCCGGGTGGACGGTGCCGTGCAGGCGGCCGACCTCGCCGTACGCGGCTCGCTCTCGTCGGCCCTGACCCTCCTGACGTCCCGGCGGGTCGAGGTCACCGCCGGCGCCGCGAGCATCCCGGTGGCCGTCGACGGCGAGGCGCTGCTGCTGCCCACCCCCGTGGTCTGCACCGTCCGGCCGGGTGCCCTGCGCGTCCTGGTGCCCCGGGACCGGCCGGGTGCCGTACCGCCGAAGCCGCCGCTGGACTGGCGCCGGCTCGTCACCCTGGCCCTCGGCCGTCCCGGACGCCGCGAGGAGTGACCACGGCCGCCAGTGCGGTCGACCCGCCTGCGACGGACGCCGGAATCACCCCTGAGGCAACCGGACGCGCCTGGCCGGGCGCGTCGCGGCCAGCGCCGTGAGGAGCCCCTCGGCAAGGCGCGGGGACGGGTCCCCGGCCGCTGCGCGCGGCCCGGCCCGCGCACAGGCACGGACCACCGCCCGCACGTACGAGCCGGGGAACGTGTCCACGTAGGCCCCGCACCCGTCGCCGGCGTAGGCGTGCGCCAGCGCGTCGCTCAGCGCCAGTGCGTGGGCCTCGGCGAAGGCGCGCGCGTTGGCGGTACAGCTCAGTTCGGCGTACTCGTGGCCGTAGGCGTCGGCCTCGGCCGGGGACCGGCCGAGGGACAGGGCGTAGTCACGGGCTCCCGCGTGGCCCTCGGCGTAGGCGGTCCTCCGGTCGTAGGCGGCGGCGTGCACATGGAGCAGGACCGGGTGCAGCGCGGCCCGCCAGGCGTCCGGGCCGGCCGGCCGTCCCGCGGCCGCCTCGGTGTGCAGGCGGACGAGGGGGGCGAACGGCACCCGCTGCGCGGCGGGCGCCGTCCCGGCGAGGAGCGGCAGGACCGTACGGCGGTGCCAGTCGTGGACCACGGACAGACCGGCGACCCCGTGCTCCCGGCCTTCGCGGCACCCCTCCTGGCACCCCTCCCGGCTCTCCGCGCACTTCTCCTGGGCCTCCCCGCACCCCTCCAGGAGCAGCGCGTGCAGCCGGAGAGCCCAGTCGTCGCGGTCACCGGGCGGCAACTCGTCGTGCAGGGCGGCCGCGAGGGGCCACACCCACGCGGGGAAGGCCGCACCGGACCGGGGCCCGGCGTCCGGGGACCTCAGCGCGGCGAGGAACCCCACCGCCCCGTCGGCCGTGGATGTCATACGCAACCGCCCTCCTTTCCCGAGGGGATCGACGAGCTGAGCCGGCCGGATCAGCGGTGCAGGGGGGTGCCCTCGACGGCGACCCGGCGGCCGAGCCGGGTGAGGGGGTAGTAGTCCCACACGGCGTGGTGCTGCACGCTGCGGTTGTCCCACAGCACCAGGGTGCCCGCCTGCCACCGCACCCGGCAGTGCAGCAGCGGGGTGCCCGCTATGTGCGCGTACAGCATGCCCAGCAGGGTGTCGCTCTCGGTACGGGAGAGCTGGGTGATGTGCGAGGTGTAGGGGGCGTTCACGAAGAGCAGCTCGCGGCCGGTCTCCGGGTGCCGGACGACGACGGGGTGCTCGGTGCGCGGTACGTCGTACTCGGCCGGAGGGGTCTGTCCGGCGGCGGTCCACGGCAGGGCGCCGTCGTGCAGGGCGGTCAGCCCGCCGAGGAACTCCTTCATCGCGGGGGAGAGCAGTTCGTAGGCGAGGTGCATGTTCGCGAACAGGGTGTCGCCGCCGCTGCCCCCCTCGGGAACCGTCGTGAGGTACAGCAGCGACCCGAGGGAGGGCGCCGGGTCGGCCGTGCCGTCGGAGTGCCAGCCGTTGCCGGCCACCGCCCGGGAGTCCTTGTCCGCGCTGATCTCCAGGATGTACGGGTCGGAACCCTCCACGGGGAGGGTGACCGGGTGCAGTTCACCGAAGACGCCCGCGAACCGCTTGTGCTGCTCGGGGGTGAGGTCCTGGTCGCGGAAGGCCAGGACGTGGTGGGTCCGGAAGGCGTGCTTGATCTCCTTCTCCTGCCGCGGCGTCAATTCCTGGGACAGGTCGAGGCCCGAGACCTCCGCGCCCAGCAGCGGGGTGAGGGGGCTGACCGAGAGGGTCTCGTACGGCTCTGCGGGCCGGGTGGTCAGCCGTTCGACGGCCTGAAGGGCGTACTGCTCCATGGGGGTCCTCCGGGGTTGGATCGGGGTGGTACGGGGCTGGGGCCGGGGTGGGGACGGGGGGTGCGGGCGGTTCACAGTCCGCGGTCGAGGAGTTCGGCGACCACGAGGCGGCCGAAGGCGAGGTTGCCGTGGATCGTGTCGTCCGGCCGGCTGAAGACGGGGCGCTGCGCTCCCGAGCGGTCGGTCACCCGGGCGCGCAGGTCGACGATCTCGACGCCGCGCGCGGCGGCCTCGTCCCGGACGATGTCCTGCGCGGCGTGGAACACCCTCGCGTCCGCCATGCCGGGGACGCGCTGCGGCGGCATCGGCGCCAGTACCCGCAGACCGAGCGCCGCCGTGTGGTCGTAGAAGGCGAGCGCGCCGCGGACCATGGCCTTCACCAGGTCCGCGAAGAGCGCGCCGCGCAGGAAGGCATCCGGGAAGCCGCCCCGGCGGTCGCGGTGGACGTCCCAGTTCTGCCGGGTG
The DNA here is from genome assembly GCF_039542605.1 of Streptomyces ziwulingensis. Lineage (NCBI taxonomy): Bacteria > Bacillati > Actinomycetota > Actinomycetes > Kitasatosporales > Streptomycetaceae > Streptomyces > Streptomyces ziwulingensis. Next base: position 145,908 of record NZ_BAABIG010000033.1, on the reverse strand, counting down.
GCCACCGTGTGCGCGCTGAACCCGAAGGTGCACACCAGCGGCACCGGCAGTCCGGCGAGTCCTTCGGCGCCGAGGGCGTCGAGGAACTCCCGGTACAGCCGCTGCCCTTCGGCCGCGCGGAAGACCACCTCGGTGCCGTCGGTGTCGAAGAAGGGGCCCAGGAAGTCCCGGCCCGAACCCACCGGCCCGCCCGCGAAGGGAAGTCCGGCGGCCGCCGCGGCCTGTCCCACGCAGGCCGCGTGGGAGTCACCGAGCAGGAGGAACCGGGCGGGGGCCGTAGTAGTCGAGCAGGGCGTCGTCACAGGAGTGGTCCTCTCCGCCGGCGACGGGCAGGGGCTGCGGGGGAGTGCCGGGGGTGCGGGACGGTTCGCCCCGCAGGGCCCGGAAGAAGTGGCTCATCACGAAGGCCACGCCCTCGGGACGGACGGTACGCAGGTTGGCCTCGAAGAAGCCCGGCCGGCCCGGGGCACCCGGCGCGCCCGGGAGCGCCGGCGGGGCCGGAAGTCCCGTGACGATCTCGTACGACGGGAAGTAGTCGACGTGGTCGTCCTCGTCCGCGAGCTGCCCGGCCGCCGCGCGCAGCACCGACTTCGAGAAGGTGGTCGCGACCAGGGCGTGCCGTCCGGTGGCGGTGGCCGTCAACGGCACCGGGGAGACCGTGAGGACCGTCCGCAGACCGGGGTTGACGCCCCGGGCCATGGCCAGCGCCTCCGCCAGGTCCTCGTGCACCCGCGCCACCGTGTGGTTGCGCAGGACGTACCGGTCGGCGTCGAAGGTCCCGCGGACGGTCCCGGGGCACATCGGCAGCACGGTGTCCAGCTCCGTGTCGTGCCACGCCTCGGTCAGACCGAGGGTGAAGACGAAGACCTCCGCCTCGGCCAGCGCGGTGCGCAGCGCGCCGAGGGTGACCTCGCGGGAGCGCAGCAGTTCACCGGGCGAGGCGAACCCCTCCGGCTCCACCGTGGGCCGGTACGGGTCGTGCCGGCGCCCGTCCTCCTCCCAGACCTCCCGCGGGGGTGTGCGGACGCCGAGCGCCCACGCGATCCACTGGCGCAGCCCGGCGGCGGTGTAGATGTTGCCCGTGCGGAAGGAGAACCGGCGGTAGCCGCGGTCCGCCCGCTGCTGGGCGGTCAGCCCCGGCGGCGGCAGCTCGGCGTCGTACCAGTGCATGCCCTCCTCCAGCAGGGCCCGTCCGATGTGGCCGGCGAAGCAGGACCCCGCGGTGATGACGGGCGCGTCCTGGCCGATGGGGAACTTCGGCGTCCACAGGTCGGCCACGTCCAGCGGGTCCCGTTCGGCGACCGCGCTGCGCCAGAAGGAGCGCGCCGGCAGGCTCGTATAGGGGTGTGGTGCCATGGGGTGTGCCTCCTCAGGGCTGCCGGACGGAGCGGCCGGGGTCCGCCGCGAGTACGGCGGCGACGTCCCGCGCGTGGGGCGCGGCGACGAGGCCGTAGTGGTCGGCGTCGACCCGGTGCACCCGCGAGGTCCGGGGCAGGTGCGCGTCCCAGGCGCCCGGCGGCGTCGGCCGCGGGGCGAGCGAGGGGGCGTCCACCGGGCGTTCGGCGAGCCACACCGTGGTGGCCGTAGCGGTGATCCGCGGCAGCCGGTGCTCGGCCATGGCCGCCAGGTTGGCCCGGCAGCAGCGGGCGAGGCGCTCGGCGTACGCGCGGCCCGGATCGGTCAGGCCGCCCGCCCGGCTGCCGCCCAGTTCCCGGGCGAAGACCTCGTCCACCTGCGCCTTGTCGTACGCGGCGAACTCCGTTCCGGCGCCGGGCGGCGGAGGGTCGAGCAGGTACAGGCCCGCGACCGGCCGCTCGTCCCGTTCGGCGAGGGCCGCCATCGACAAGGCGGTCCAGGCGCCGAACGACCAGCCCGCGAGCCGTAGCCGGGGGCCCGCGTCGGGGAAGGCGGCCCGCACGGCCCGCAGGTAGTCGGCGGCGCGGTCGGCGATCGACCGGGCCGGCAACCGCGGATCGCGCAGCGCCGGGTCGGGTATCAGACAGACCGTCAGCTCGCCGGGCAGGGCCGAGACCAGCGGCCGGTACGCCTGGATGTCGCCGCCGACCGGATGGACCAGGCACAGGACGTCCTCGCCGGTGCCGCGCTGCCAGACCTCGACCTCCGCCTCGGCCTGTGCCGGCCCTTCCTGCCAGACCTGCGCTCCGGCACCCGGTACGGCGGGCCGGCGGGGGTCGCCGCCCAGCTTGCCCAGGATCTCCGTGAGGCTCACCCGGTGGCCGAGGGCGGCGAGGTCGATGTCGGTGCCGTAGCGGCGTTTCACCTCCTCCAGCAGTTCCAGCAGGGTCAGCGAGTCGGCCCCCAGGTCGTACAGGGGTGCGTCGGGGGCGACGGTGTCCACGCCGAGCAGTTCGCACAGGACCTCGGTGAGTTCGGCCGCCGGGTCGCCCGGCCGGTCCTCCCGAGTGAACGGCTCCTGGGCCGACGGCTCCTGACGGGCGGCGGGCGCCGCCTCGTAGAAGAACCGCGCTTCCGGCAGGGGGGTCGTGCTGACCATCAGGTGCGGCAGCCGCAGGCGCAGGGCGTGCGCGAAGACCGCCGCGCCGTCCTCGGGCGTGAGCGCGACCCTCAGGTGCTCCTGGTGGCGGCGGTCGCCGCTCAGCGCCTGCCGGGCCATGCCGACCTCGCGCCAGATGTCCCAGCCGATGCTCAGCCGGTCGGTCACCGCGCCGCCACCGCCGGAGGCAGGACGGCTCGGCGGGGGCGTGTAGTGGGCGAAGGCGTCCAGGCAGGCGTTGGCCGCCGCGTAGTCGAACTGGCCGACACCGCCGTGCTGGGCCGCCATCGACGAGCAGTACGCCACGTACGCGGGGGTGTGCCGGGCCGCCAGCCGTTCGACGAGCAGGGCACCGCGCAGTTTGGCCGCGGTGGCGCGGCGGGCCGTCGTGGCCACCCGTCCGGCGAGGAGCCCGCCCGCGGCCGTGCCCGCGGCGTGCACGACGCCGGCGAGACCGTCGAGGTGCGGGGCGAGCCGGTCGGCGAGCGCGTCCAGGTCCTCCGTGGCGAGGTCGGCGCCGACCAGCGTCACACGGTCCTTGTACGGCCGCAGCCCCGCCGGTGTCCCGGTGCCGCGGGCCAGCAGGACCACGCGGTTGGCGGGGTCCGCCAGGAGCCGGGTGGCCAAGGTGACGCCGATTCCGCCGGTCCCGCCGAGGATCAGATGGGTGCCCGGCTCGGCCACCCGGACGCCGTCGGCGGGGAGTTCGGGTGCGGGGACCGGCTGGACGGGGCGGTGCCACCAGTAGCCGTCGCGCAGGGCGACCACGCGCGGGGCCGGCGCGGCGTCGCACAGCAGGGCCGGCAGGTACGGTGCCCAGTCCACCGGGTCGGGGCCGGGCAGGTCGATCCAGCGGGGGACCACCCCCAGTTCCTGGCGAGGTGTCTCGACGCCCGCCGCGAGGAGCCCGGCCAGGGGCGTGGCGACGGTGCCGGTGACGGGCTGCGCCTGGTGCGACAGCAGCCAGACCCGGGGCCTCCGGGCGGCGGGCAGGCCGCCCAGGGCCTTGCTCAGCGCGGCCACCGCGTCGAGACAGACCCGCTGGGCGTCCTCCAGCGCACGCTCGTCGACGCGACCGTCCAGAGCCAGGGGCAGCGCGTGCAGCCAGTCGACACCGGACCCGCCGCCGTCGTCGACGAGGGCGAGCAGCGCCGCGAGCTGGCCCGCGTCACAGGGGTCGGCCTCGTAACGGTCGTCGGCGAGCCGGTCGAGGGCCGTCGCGGGCCGCACCCGCACCACCCGGGCGTAGTGCTCCTCCAGGAACCGCCAGGTGTCCGCGCCGGTGGCGCCGCCGGCGTCCGGGGTGACGACGACGGCGGTCCGCCGCACCGGACCGGCCTCCGCCGGGCCGTCCACCGGCGCCCCGGGGGCGCGTCCTGCGGGCAGGGCGGCGGGAACCGCGCCAGGTCCCGAGGGAACACCGGAACGGGCCCGGCGCAGCCGTGTCCACTGCGGCTGGTGCAGCCACTGGCCGGCGGGCAGCCGCCGTGGCGGCAGGGCGGCCTCCTCCGGCCCGGGCACAGGCGTGGGCACAGGCGCGGGCGCGGACGCGGCCCGCCCGGGGGCGCGCGGGAAGTCGTACTCGGACGTGTCGAACGCGGGCGGCGGGAAGTCCCACGGCGCCCAGGCCGGTCCCTCGGGCCAGGCGACGCCGCGACCGGCCGTCCAGGCCTCGGCGAGGAACCGCGGGTCGTCGCTCCGCGCCGGCGCCTCCTCCCGGACGGCCGGTACGGCGACCGGGGCGGGCGCGCGCAGCCAGGCCGCGGCCGACGCGGCGTCCGGGCACACCGCCGCCGCCCGGTGACCGAGCGCGGGACGCCCGGCCTGGAGATGCCGCAGCACCTGCGGATAGGAGCCGGGGTGCGCGTCCAGATAGTCGGCTATGCGGCGGCCGTCCGCGCGCAGGGCGGCCGCACTGGCGGCGGAGAGCACCACACAGGGCACCGCGGCGGGCAGGCCGGCGGGCACACCGGCATCGGGCGCCGGCCCGGCCGGCCGGTGGGAGGGGTGCTCCAGCAGCAGGTGGGCGTTGGTCCCGCCGATCCCGAAACTGCTGACGGCGGCGACCCGGGGCACGTCCCGGGGCCAGGGTTCGGCCGTCACCGGCACCCGGAACGGACCCGCGTCGATCTCCGGGTTGAGCCGGTCGAAGTCCGCCGTGGGCGGGACCACCCCGTGGTGGACGGCGAGCACGGCACGGACCATGCCGACGACGCCCGCGGCGGCGCCCAGGTGCCCGATCTGGCTCTTGACCGAGGACAGGGCCACGCCCGCGTCGTCCGCCAGGCCGTACGCCTCGCGCAGCGCCGCGGCCTCCACCGGGTCGCCCAGCGCGGTGCCGGTGCCGTGCGCCTCCACATAGCCGAGGTCGGTGCCGCCGCGGCCGCTGCGGTGCAGGGCGGCACGGATCGCCGCCCGCTGGCCGGAACGGGCCGGTGCGCTGTAACTGAGCTTGTCCGCACCGTCGTTGTTGATGCCGGAGCCGGTGACGACGGCGTACACCGTGTCGCCGTCGCGGCGGGCGGCGGCGAGGGGTTTCAGTACGACCACACCGGTGCCGCTGCCTCCCACGGTGCCGGCGGCGTCCGCGCTGAACGGCCGGCAGTGCCCGTCGGGGGAGAAGATGTGCTGCGGCCGGTAGGTGTAGCCGTCGGTGAGTCCGGTGTCGACGAGGACACCACCGACGAGCATGACGTCGGCGTCGCCCTGGCGCAGCAGCGCCGCCGCGAGGTGCACGCCGACCAGCGAACTGGAGCACGCCGACTGCACGGTGAAGGCGGGACCGGTCAGCCCCAGGTGGTAGGCCGCCTTGGTGGCGAGGAAGTCCTTCTCGTGGTGCAGGGCGAGCCGGAAGGTGTCGGGCAGCGCGTCCGGGTCGCCCTCGCGCAGCATGTGCTGGAAGTAGGTGTTCTCCCCGCAGGCGGCGATCAGCCCCACCCCCCGGCCGGCCGGGTCGCCGATACCGGCGTGGGCGAGCGCCTCGACGCAGCTCATCAGCAGGTGACGCTGTTGCGGGTCCATGAGCCGGGCCTCGCCCGGGCTGAGGGTGAAGCGCCCCGGGTCGAAGGCGAGGAGCCCGTCCATCTGGCTGCGGGCGCCGACCCGGCCGTCCGCGGCGGGGAAGTGTTCGATACCCCGGCGGCCGGAGGTCACCAGGTCCCAGAAGGCGGCCAGGTCGGGCGCGCCGGGCAGCCGTACGGCCATGCCGATGACGGCGACGGGCTCGTCGCCGGCCTCCCGGTCCGGCCCGGCCCCCGCGGCCCGGCCCGTCCGTGGCACCGCGTGGCCCGCCCCGTCGGTCCCCGCACCGTGCCGCCCGGCCAGGTGACCGGCCAGGGCGCGGAGGGTGACGTGCTCGAACAGGTCCGGTACGGAGAAGGAGAGCCCGTCCTCGCCGTCGCAGGCGAGCTGGAAACGCATGAGGTCCAGGCTGGTGGCGCCGGCGTCGAAGTACCGCTGACGCACGCCGATCCGCTTGCCCGTCACGTCCTCGAACACTGCCGTCAGGCGCTCCTCCAGCGGTGACAGGCCGGTGGCGGCCGGGTCCGTCCGGCTCAGGTCGTGACCGGACGCGGTGAGCGTGGCGCGCCGGTCCAGCTTGCCGCTCGGTGTGCGCGGCAGCGCGCTCACGCGACGGAAGCGGGCGATGCGCGCATGGGCGGGCAGCAGCGCCGACAGGTGCTCCGCGAGCGCGACCGGATCAGGGTCGCCGCCCCGGCACTCCAGGGCGGCGACCAGGTGGCCGTCCGCCACGGCGGCGACCGCGTTGACCACGCCCGGGTACTGCAGGAGCGCCGCCTCGACCTGCCCCAGCTCCAGCCGGTGACCGGCGAGCTTGATCTGCGCGTCGTCCCGCCCCGCGTAGTGGAGCAGTCCCTGTGCGTCGAAGCGGGCGAGGTCGCCGGTCCGGTACAGCACGCCCAGCTCGGGGTCGTCGGTGAAGCGCTCCCGGTGCGCGGCCTGGTCACCGAGGTAGCAGCGGCGCGCCATCACCCCGCCGATCAGCAGCTCCCCGGTGGCCTGCGGCGCGACCGGGTGCCCGCTGCCGTCCACCACCCGCAGGACGGCGCCCGCCACGGGCCGCCCGATGGCGGGCCGCAGCGGCCAGCCGGCCGGGTCGCCCTCCAGGCACAGGGCGCTGACGACATGGGTCTCGGTGGGACCGTAGTGGTTGAAGAGACGGGCGCCCGGCAGACCGGCGAACCAGCGGCGGATCGCGTCGGTGCACACCAACTGCTCGCCCGCCGTGACGACCTCGCGCAGCCGCGACGGATACCGCCCGGTGCGCACCCCGTGCTCGGCGAGCAACTGCAGTGCCACGTACGGCAGGAAGATCCGTTCCACCGCCGCCGACTCCAACTGCCGCAGCAGGGCCGGGACGTCGTGCCGCCAGGCGGGATCGACCAGGTGCAGCAGCCCCCCGGAGCACAGCGTGGTGAAGATCTCCTGGAAGGAGACGTCGAAGGAGAGCATCGAGAACTGCTGGGTGCGGGCCGGCCGGCCCAGACCGCCCGCGGCGCGCTGCCAGGTCAGCAGGTTGCACAGGGTCCGGTCGGGCACCTGGACGCCCTTGGGGACGCCGGTCGAGCCGGACGTGAACAGCGTGTACAGCGGGCGCAGCCCCTGGTGCGCGGACGGCACCGGCGCCGCGGTGGGCGCGTCGGCGAGAGCGACCGGGTGGCGGGGGAGCGAGGCCGGCGCGAGGGTGTCCAGGACGTCGAGGTCCCGCTGTGCCACCAGCACGCACAGGGGGTCCGCCTGGTCGAGTACGTGCCGCAGCAGGGACGGCGGATAGGCGGGGTCGAGGGGGACGACGGTCACCCCCAGCCGGGCGGCGGCCAGCAGCGCCACGAGGTGTTCGGCGGACGGCTGGAGGTAGAGCGCGACGCAGGCCGGCGCGGCGGGATCGGCCGGCAGCGGATGACGTGCGCGCAAACCGGCCGCCAGCTCGTTCGCCTGCGCGTCCAGTTCGGCGTACGTCAGGGTCGTCTCGCCGTCGGTGAGGGCCGGGGCGTGCGGGGTGGCGGCCACCTGCCGGGCGAAGCCGTCGGCGACGGTCGCGAAGTCGGGCGCGAGCGTCTCGCCCCGGCCGGTGTCGGGCAGGCCGCGGCGGTGGTCGGCGATCAGTTCGTGCAGGGTGACGCCGTCGTCGTCGCCGGTCAGGTGGTCCAGGCACCGGCGGAACAGCCGCGCCGCCGCCTCGGCGCGCTCGGCGCCGAGGTCGTCGCGGTACTCCCACAGGCAGTCGAAGCCGGACTCGTGCTCGACCACGGACAGGGTGAGCGCGCACTTGGCGCCGAGCGGCTCGGGCCAGGCGGGCCGCACCTCGCAGTGGTCCAGGCGCAGCGCGGAGAAGTCGGTGTTCTCCAGGACGAACAGATAGTCGAAGAGAGGGGTGCGCTCGCGCAGCGCCGGATCGGCCAGGAGATCGGCCAGGGCGACCTCCTGGTCCTCCAGGACGTCCCGGACGGCGTCGGCGTGCGAGGCGAGATGGGTGGCGAGGCCCTCGTGGGGGCGGAGCGGAAGCTCCAGCAGGACCGTGTTGGCGAACATGCCGACGGCGTCCGCGAACTCGGGCCGCGGCCGGCCCGCGACCGGCGTGGCGACCAGGGGACGGTCCTGGCCGGTGACGCCGTACACGCTCGCGGCGAACGCGGACACCAGCAACTGGAAGCGGGTCAGGCCGCGTTCGGTGGCGAGCCGGTCCAGGGCGGACCGGCGGACCAGGTCGAGGGAGGTCCGCAGCAGCCGCGCCCGGGGCCGGGCGGCCGCCGTCCCGGAGCCGGGCAGGGTGGGTGACAGCTCGCCGTGGCGGCCGTAGCGCTCGCCGAGCCGGGCCCGCCGGCGCCCGTACGCGGCGCTCTCCTGCCACTGCCGCTGCCAGCGCGCGTAGTCCAGCGGCGTGATCGCGGCCGGCGCGGCGGGACCGCCGGACTCGCCGCGCAGCGCGGCGGAGTAGGCGTCGGCGAGGTCGCGGAAGAGGAGGCTGAGCGACCAGCCGTCCACGGCGACATGGTGCAGGTGCAGCAGGAGCACCCCCGTGTCCGGGCCGCCCGCCCAGGCGGCGCGCAGCATGCGCGGGTCCGTGAGGTCGAAGCGGTGATCGAAGAACCGGTCGGCCAGGTCCCGCCACCGCGTGCCCTCGTCGGCGTCGAGCCGCTCCCAGGGGTCGTAGGGGTCGCCCGCGCGCTGGCGCAGCCCCTGCGGGGTGGGGACCAGCCGCGTCCGTAGCGCCGCGTGCCGCTCCACCAGCCCGAGTACGGCCGCGCGCAGGGCCGCGCGGTCGACGGCGCCCCGCAGACGGAAGACGAGCGGCACGTCGTAGGCGCGGTCCTCCGGGTCCCGCTGGTGCAGGAACCAGAGGCGTTCCTGCTCCCTGGTGGCCGGCGCGGTGGGCTCGCCGGAGGCGGCGGGCACCGGCGGGTGTTCGCCCCCCGCCGCGTCCGGGGCGTGCACGGCCGCGGCGAGCGCGGCGAGGTCGGCCGTGAGCACCAGGCTCTGCGGCAGGTCGACGCCGAAACGCCGCATGACCTCGAAGCGGAACCGCAACGCCTTCAGGGAGTCGCCGCCGTGGGGTATCCACCGGTCGTCGGGGCGCAGCCCGGGCACACCGAGGATGTCCTCGGCGAGGCCGAGCACGGGCCGCTGCTCGTCACTGACCGGCGTGTCGCCCTCGTACGGGCGTCGCCACGGGGCCGGGGCGTCGCGCAGCAGCGCGTCCCGGTCGACCTTGCCGTTGGCGGTGAGCGGCAGTTCCGGTACGAGATGGGTGTGGTGGGGCCGCATGTACGGCGGCAGCCCGGTGGTGAGGTGCCGGTCGTAGGCGTCGAAGGCGAGATCGCCGCCCAGGACGACGAAGGCGAGCAGTTCGCTCCGGCCGGCCTCGTCGCGGCGGGTGCACACGTACGCCTGGCGCACCGCCGGGTGCGCGAGGACGCGTCGCTCCACCTCGCCGGGCTCGATACGGAATCCGCGCACCTTCACCTGGCGGTCGGCCCGGCCCACGTAGGTCACCCGGCCCTCGGTGTCCCGGCGTACCAGATCGCCCGTGCGGTACCAGCGCTCCTCGCCGCCCTCGCCGCCCTCGCCGCCCTCCGTGCCCGGCAGCACGATGAAGCTCCGCTCGGTCTGCTCGGGCAGATTGCGGTAGCCCCGGGCCAGCGCGGGCCCGGCGAGCAGCAGTTCGGCCGTCTCGTCCGGCTCGGCGGTGCGTCCGTCCTCGGTGCGCAGCAGTGTGCGGGTGCCGGGCAGCGGGGTGCCGATGGGCACGGTGGCGCCCGCGAAGTCCCGGGGGATCGGATGGCACAGGGCGAACGTGGTCGCCTCCGTCGGCCCGTACGCGTTGTGCAGGACCGTCCGCGCGGCGGGGTTGGCGTCGTACCACCGGCGGATCAGCCGTGCGTCGAGCTGCTCGCCGCCGACGAGGACCTGGGAGACGGTGCCGAAGCAGTCGGGCACCCTCTCGACGACCGCGTTGAACAGGGCGGCCGTGATGAAGAGCGTGTCGATGCCCCGGTCCGTCAGCGCGGCGGCCAGCCGGTGCGGGCTGTGCACCTGCTCGTCGTCGAGGATCACGCAGACGCCGCCGGTCAACAGCGGTACCCAGACCTCGAAGCTGAGGGCGTCGAAGGCGGGGTTGGACAGACAGGCGTACCGGGCACCGGGCCGCAGACCGATGTAGCCGGGCTCGGCCAGCCGCAGGACTCCCGCGTCGGTGACCTCGACGCCCTTGGGACGGCCCGTGCTGCCGGAGGTGTAGAAGACGAACCCCGTCCCGGTGTCGCCGGTGGCCCGCGACGGCACCGCCGCCGGTACCTCCTGCCGGGCGCCGCCTCCTCCGCCTCTTCCGGTGTCTCGGTCGGCCTGGCCGTCCCGGTCGTCTCCGTCGTCCTGATCGGTCCCGTCGCGCAGGAGCAGGCCGGCGTCGAGGGCGAGGAACTCTCCGGTGACCGGGGGAAGACCGTCGTGGACGACGGCGACGGCGCCCGAGTCGTCGAGGATGTGCCGCCGCCGGTCGGGCGGACTGAGCCGGTCGAGGGGGACGACGGTGGCACCGGCGCGGCGCACGCCGAGCAGCACGCACACCAGCCGCCAGGAGCGCGGCAGGCAGACGGCGACGGCCTGCCCGGGGCCGACCCCGAGGTCGCGCAGCCGCGCGGCCACCAGGCCACTGAGGCGGTCGAGCCCGGCGTGGTCGAGCAGGTGCGTGCCGTCCTCGACGACGACGGCGGACGGCGTGCGCCGCGACCGGGCGAGCACGGCGTCGGCGAGAGCCGAGGCGGGCCGGCGCGCGGCGGAGCCGGAAACGGAGGTGACGTCGGTGCTCATCGTGCCCCCACCTTCGAGGAGGCGGCGGTGGCCGCCGGGGCGGACCGGTGTCCGTGGCGGGCCAGCTCCGCCGTCAGCAGGGCGCCCACCCGCACCGCCTCGGCGCCTTCGAGGATCTCCCAGTGGTCGCAGGCGAGGGTCTCGACCTCGAAGTCACCCCGGGCCCGCCGCTGCCAGAAGGCACGGACCTCGGCGTGGAAGGGCGTGTCGGCACCGTCCGGCACGGCCTGGGCGAGGACCAGGCGGGTCGGGGAGGCGGCGGGCAGGTACTCCCGGGCCGTCGACCGGTTGTGGTTGTACAGCCGGAAGTAGCGCTCGATCTGCGCGTCGTCCATGCCGGGATACATCCCGTTGAACCTCACAAGCTTGTCGCGGAACTCCGCCTCGTCGACGGCGGTGATCGCCGCGCGGGCCGCGGCGTCGTCGGTGGCCTGCGTGTCGAGGAGGACGACACTGACGTCACGGCGCCCGGCGCGGCCGAGGATCTCCCCCATCCGGTGGGCGACGAGACCGCCGTAGGACAGGCCGGTCAGCACCACGGGGCCGTCGTCCATCGGGCCGAGCAGGCGCAGGTACTCCTCCGCCATGGCCTCCACCGTGGGCAGGACGTCCTCGCCGGGGTTCACCCCCGGGGACTGGATGCCGTAGAGCCCGGCATCGGCGGGCAGGTGCTCGGCCAGCGGCAGGTAGCAGAACGCGGTGCCGCCGGCGGGGTGGACGCAGACCACCCGGGGGCCTTCGCCGCGCCGGAACTCGATCAGGCTGCCCGGGGCGGAGTCCGTGCCGTCCTCGCGGAGCAGCGCGGCGAGCGCCTCTATCGTGGGCCGCGTCATGACCTCGGCCACCGGCAGGTGCCGCCCGAAGGACTCGGTCACGGCGTGGGCCATCTTGATGGCGGACAGGGAAGTACCGCCGATCTCGAAGAAGTCGTCGCCGACGCCTATGTCCGGGTGGAGCAGCACGCTCCGCCATATCCGGTACAGGGCGTGCTCGACGTGGTCGCGCGGGCTGGCGGTGTTGACCTGGGTGGAGGTGCGCTCGCGGGCGAGCGCCAGCAGGGCGGCGCGGTCGGCCTTGCCGCTGCGGTTGAGCGGCAGGGTGTCGAGGTCGACCACGACGGCGGGGACCATGTAGTCGGGCAGGCGGCGGGAGAGCGCGGCCCGCCAGTCGCCGGAGGTGCGCGCCGGCGCCGTACCGCGACCGACACCGGCGACCAGCCGCGGCTGTCCCGCGGCGTCGCGGTCGGCGAGGACCACGGCCTCCCGGACGCCGGGCAGTGCCATGAACGCCGCCTCTATCTCCGCGGGTTCGATCCGGAACCCGCGGAGCTTGACCTGGTCGTCCGCGCGCCCCACGTAGGCCGCCTCGCCGTCCGGCTGCCGCCGGGCCAGATCACCGGTGCGGTAGATCCGCTCGCCGGGCACGAACGGGTCGGGCAGGAAACGCTCCTCGGTGAGGTCGGGACGGTTGAGGTAGCCGCGGGCGAGGGACGCCCCGCCGAGGTAGACCTCCCCGACCACGCCCGGCGGCACCGGCCGCATACGGTCGTCGAGCAGGTAGAGGCGGGTGCCGGGAAGCGGGCGGCCGATGGGGCAGGGGCGCTCCAGCGGCCGCGGCTCGTAGTAGGCGGTGCTGTACAGGGTCGCCTCGGTGGGCCCGTAGCCGAAGCAGATCCGCAGGCCGGGCAGGTGCCGGGTCATGCGGTGCAGGGCGGCCTCGGTGAGCGACTCCACGCCGGTGAGCAGCTTGCGCAGCGCCAGCCCGCGCAGCCGTACGGCCGGGTCCTCGTCGATCCACTTGACGTAGGCCGGCGGCAGGAACGCCTGGGTCACCCGCCGCTCCCGCAGCCACGCCAGCAGGGCCTCCGGGTCGCCGCGCAGCGACTCGGGGACCAGGTGCAGCACACCGCCGGTGGTCAGGGGCAGCAGCAGTTCGTGGATCGAGGCGTCGAAGCCGATGCTGGACCAGGCCGAACCGGCCTCACCGGGGGCCGTGCCCATGCGGGCGTGCCAGGTGGCGAAGAGGTTGAGGACGCTGCGGTGCTCCACCGCGACGCCCTTGGGACGGCCCGTGGACCCGGAGGTGAAGATCACGTACGCCAGGCGGTCCGGCCCGCGGTCCGTGCCGGACGGCGGCCGCTCGCTCTCGGTCCCCTCGGCCTCCACACCGGCGAGATCGAGCCATCCGTCGGGGCGGCCGGTGTCGTCGTAACGGTCGCTCAGTACGACGGGACAGGCGGCGTCCTCGACCATGCCGGCCAGCCGGTCGCGGGGCTGCCCGGGGTCGAGCGGCAGGTAGACGGCGCCGGCCTTGAGGATGCCCAGGATGCCGACGACGAGATCGCACGAGCGCCCGGCGTGCAGGCCCACCACGTCACCGGGGCGCACGGACCGGGCGACGAGGGCGTGCGCCAGCCGGTTGGCGCGGCGGTCCACGGTCGCGTAGTCCAGCTCCCGCTCACCGTCGACCACCGCGGTCCGCTCACCGTGCTCACGCGCCCGGGCCTCGAAGAGCGCGGCGATCCCCGAGGCCGACCGCAGCGCGAGAGCCACCGGATCGCCCTCCGGACCCCCTTCGCCCGCACCCTCGAAGCCTCCCGCACCCTTGAGGTCTCCCGCACCCTCGAAGCCTCCCGCACCCTTGACGTCTCCCGTTCCCTCGGAGGCGTCCGATGCCTGGGCGTCTCCCGGCGGCGCGGCGTACCCCGGCAGCGGCAGGGCGTCTCCCGACCCCGTGGCGTCGCCTTCGCGGACCAGCCGCCGCGACTCCTGCGGGTCCATCAGTTCCAGGTCCCGGATGTCGCGGTCGGGACGGCGGGCCATGTCGGTCAGCAGCCGCCGCAGATACTCCGCCCAGCGCCGCGCCGTGGCGTCGTCGAACAGGGCGGTCGCGTAGTCGAGATGACCGAGGAGGCGCCCCTCGGACTCGGTCAGCGACAGCGCGAGATCGAACTTGGCCGGGGCATCGGCGATCGGCAGCGGCCGCGCCTCGACGCCCGGCAGATCCAGCAGGTTCCGCCGGTCCGGCACCCAGGCCAGCATGGTCTGGAACAGCGGGGTGCGAGAAGCGCTGCGCGGCGGATTGACCAGCTCGACGACGCGTTCGAAGGGCAGGTCCTGGTGGGCCAGTCCCTCCCGGACGACGGCACGGGTACGGACGAGCGCCTCGGCGGCGGTCGGCGCACCGGAGAGATCGACGCGCAGCGGCAGCGAGTTGACCAGGAAGCCGATGAGGCCGGCCGCACCGGGGCCGCGCCGGTTCGCGACCGGGCTTCCGACAACGATGTCGTCCTGGCCCGACAGCCGGGAGAGCAGGATGCTCCAGCCGGTCAGCACGGCCACGAACGGTGTCGCCCGGTGCGCCCGAGCCAGCGTACGCAGCGCCGAGACGACGTCCGGGGCCAGCTCGAACTCGACCCGGCCTCCCTCGTACCGCTGTTCCACCGGACGCGGCCGGTCGGTCGGCAGATCGAGAACGGGCGGCGCGTCCAGCAACGCCTGCTTCCAGTAGCGTTCCTGGTCCGCCAGAGCACCGCCCTCGACCGCTTCGCGCTGCTCCCGCGCGTGGTCGGCGTACTGCTTGGGGAGCGGAGGCAGGGGGGCCGGTGGCGGAGAGTCCGGCGCCAGGGCGTCCGGCGGCAGGGCGTCCGGGCCGTGCGCGCGGAAGGCCCGGTACAGCAGACCGATCTCCCGCATCATGACGTTCATCGACGCGCCGTCGTAGATGCTGTGGTGGAGCGTCAGCAGCAGTGCGTGGCGCTCGGGGGCCAGCGTCAGCAGGCGGCCACGCCCGAGCGGACCGGCCGCCAGATCGAACTCCCGCTCCGCCTCGCGGCGTTGCAGCGCGACGACCTGGGCGTCGGGGTCGGCGAGTTCGCCGAGGTCCTCCGCGGCGAGCGGGAAACCGGTGCCGGGCGGCTCGATGAGCTGGTGGACGCCGCCGTCCTTCGAGACCAGCCGGGTGCGCAGTGTCTCGTGGCGGTCGCTGAGCGCGTCCAGGGCCCTGACCAGGGCCGGACGGTCGAGCGGGCCGGTGAGGGAGAGCGCCACGGTCTCGTTGTACGCGGTGTTCGCCCCGGGCAACTGTGCCAGGAACCACAGGCGTTGCTGGGCGAAGGAGGCCGGCCGGAGGCGGGGGGTGTCCTCGGCGTGGTTCTCGGTGGGGTCCGCGCCCGGGCGAGGCGCGGGGACGGAGGCGGGGGTGTGCTGCACCGGCTTACCTGGTCTTCCCGGCAGAGGGGACTGGGGCAGGGGAGGGGCACGGCGGTCCGGGATCACCGGACGGCCGAAGGCCGAAAGGATGCGCGCGACCGGTATCGGGGGAGGCGGGTGCGCGCGGGAGCGAGGAGGGGGTGGGGGGGAGGGGTGGTACCGCATCGGCTCGTCGTTGAGCGGGCGTCCGGGGAGATACGACGAAAGAAATACTGCCTGGCGATCCGCGCTTAGGAGAAAAGACGGTGGGTTCGCGGCTCGCCGGGAAACTTCGTGAGGCATTGGTGATGATCAGTCACGGCCCGAGCGCCTGTCAACACTTGACTTTCCGTAGTGCCCTCACGTAGATGCGGGACTGCCCCACCTGTCGGCAGACACCGGCACATGTGCGGATCGGCCCAGCTCAGCGGGGGGTTCCGGGCCTCACCGCACACCGCACCGGCCGGTGGGGAAGACCGTCGGCAGAGCTGCCCTTTGCGGGTGGAGCAAGGGGCATGGCGGACAAGGCGAAGGGGCTGCGAAAGCAGGGAATTGCGATCGGGAAAACGCCGCCCCGGTATCGGATCCGTAACCCCTCGTCAGCCGAGCGTGAAACGCACCGGTGTTCCGGCCGCAGCCTGGGCCGCCGCCGCGAGGGCGAATTCGGCGACGACCGCGATCACCGGGTAGCCACCGGTCGTCGGGTGGTCGTGCAGGAAGACCACGGGACGGCCGTCCGGCGGGACCTGGACGGCGCCGAGGACCATGCCCTCGCTGGGCAGTTCGCCCGTCGATGCCCGCTCCAGCGCCGGCCCCTCGGTGCGCAGGCCGATGCGGTTGCTGTGCGCGGAGACCCGGTACGTCGCCGAGGTGAAGGTGTGCAGCGCGGCCGGGGTGAACCAGTCCGCCCGCGGACCGGGACGTACCGGCAGGACCAGCTCGGCGGGCGGCCCCGGCCAGGGGGCGACCGCCGGTCCCGCCGCCTGCCGCGCGGGGGTGCCCACCGGGACGGTGTCGCCGTCGCGCAGCGGCGCCGGGCCGAGCCCGGAGAGGAGGTCGGTCGAACGGCTGCCGAGGACGGCCTCGGCGGCGATGCCGCCGGCGACCGCCAGGTAGGCGCGCACGCCCGCGGTCACCGGGCCCAGTTCCAGGACCGCGCCCGCCGGGACCCGCACCGGAGCCCCCCAGGCCGCGGGCAGCCCGTCCACCGTCACCGGGCAGGGCGCGCCGCCCACCACGACCCGGACGGCGTGGGCGGTCCGCAGGGCGCAGCCGGTCAGGGTGGTCTCCAGGACGGCCGTGTCGGGGTCGTTGCCGAGCAGTCGGTTGGCCAGCCGCATCGCGGGCGCGTCCAGCGCGCCGGAGCGGGGCACCCCGAGGTGGGCGTGGCCGCGCCGGCCGGCGTCCTGCACCGTGGTGAGGGCGCCCGCCCGGACCACCGTCAGCTTGATGGTCACGCCGTGGCCTCCGCCGGGCCGCCGGCCACCGCGCGGAAGCGCACCCGCGTGCCGGGGGTGAGGAGCGCCGCCCGCTCCCGTGCGGGGTCCCACAGGGGCGTCGGGTCCGGCATGGTGCCGATCAGTTGCCAGCCGCCCGGGGTGGCCCGGGGGTAGACCGCGCTGTACGGCCCGGCGAGCGCGACCGCTCCGGCCGGGACCCGGGTCCTGGGCGTGGCGCGTCGCGGCACGTGCAGTTCGGGCGGCAGTCCGGTGAGGTAGCCGAAGCCGGGGGCGAAACCGCAGAACGCCACCCGGTACACGGCAGCGGCGTGGCGGGCGGCGGCCTTCTCGGGGGCGACTCCCCACAAGGCCGCCACCTCGGCCAGGTCCGGCCCGTCGTAGCGCACCGGGATCTCCACGACGTCGCCGACGCCGGCGGCCTCCGGCGGCACGTCCCAGCGCGCGACCCGGCGGGCCAGCGCCTCGGGGTCCGGCACCCCGTCCAGCAGGACGGTCCGCGCGCCCGGCACGATCTCCTCCACCGGCGGCAGCGTCCCCGCGGCGCGCCGCCGCAGCAGTTCGGCGTGGAAGGCGGCGGTGTGCTCGGCGTCGGGCAGTTCGACCAGGAGCGCGTGCCGGCCGGCCCGGCGCGTCGTGCGGAGCGGTCCGGCCGTCATGCGAACGCCCCGACCTCGACCCCGGCCGTCTCCAGTGCCTCGCGCACCCGTACCGCGAGCCGGGCGGCGCCCGGCGTGTCGCCGTGCAGGCACAGCGAACGGGCGGCGACCGCCACCCGGGACCCGTCCACGGCCTCGACCCCGCCGTCCACCGCGAACGCCAGCGCCCGCCGGACCACCGTGTCCCCGTCCGTCACCACGGAGTCCGGCTCACGGCGCGGGACGAGGGTGCCCTCGGGGGTGTAGGCGCGGTCCGCGAACGCCTCGGGCACACCGGTGAGCCCCGCGTCCGCGACCGCGGCCAGCAGCCGCGAGCCGGGCAGTCCGAGCACGGGCAGCGCCCCGCCCGCGAGCCGGACGCCCGCGACCACGGCACGGGCCTGCCCGTCGTCGTGCACGGTGCGGTTGTAGAGCGCGCCGTGCGGTTTGACGTACGCCACCTCGGCGCCGGCCGCCTCGGCGAAGACCCGCAGGGCGCCGATCTGGTACGCCACCTCCGCCGCGAGTTCGTCGGGGGGCACGTCCATGGCGCGCCGGCCGAAGCCGGCCAGGTCGCGGTAGGACACCTGGGCGCCGATCCGCACCCCGCGCTCGGCGGCGAGGTCGCAGACGCGGCGCATCACCGAAGGGTCGCCCGCGTGGAAGCCGCAGGCGACGTTGGCGCTGGTGACGACGGAGAGCAGGGCGTCGTCGTCGGTGAGGGTCCAGCGGCCGAAGCCCTCACCGAGATCTGCGTTGAGGTCGATCACGCCATGAACCTAGCGGATCGTTGAACAATCCGACAAGAGTTCGGGAGGAGCGGCTGGGCAGCCCTCTGCGGGAGGGGTGAGAAATTCACCCCTTGTTAGATCGTTCAACGATCGCTTAGGGTCCGTGCATCCGCCACGTATTCGGGGCTATGGTCCCAGGACCGCCGAAGTTCCCCCCAAGCTTCTGAGGCTTTCGGGACTTCCGGGATTTCTGGGACTGCTGAGGTCTCCGGTACGTGCTCTGCCCCCTCCCGCCTGAAGAAGGCCCCCGCATGATCGTTCTGCTCGGTGTGGTCGTGGTGATCCTCGGATTCGTCACGCGCCGCAACCCCGTCCTCGTGGTGGGCGTCGCCGGTATCGTCACCGGCCTGCTCGGCAAGATGGACCCGCTGGAGGTCCTCGCGGCCTTCGGCCGGTCCTTCGCCGACAGCCGCTCGGTCACCGTCTACGCCATCGTGCTCCCGGTGATCGGCCTGCTGGAGCGCTACGGCCTGCGCGAACAGGCCCGCAACCTCATCGGCCGGCTGGGCCGGCTCAGCGCCGGCCGCTTCCTCACCGTCTACCTGCTGGTCCGGCAGGTCACCGCGGCCTTCGGCCTGAACAGCATCGGCGGCCCGGCGCAGACCGTACGCCCGCTGGTGGCACCCATGGCCGAGGCCGCCGCCGAGCGCACCGCGGGGGCCAGGCTCCCCGACCACCTGCGGGAGAAGGTGCGCTCCTACTCCGCGTCGGCCGACACCGTGGGCGTCTTCTTCGGCGAGGACTGCTTCATCGCGATCGGCTCCATCCTGCTGATCACCGGCTTCGTGAACTCCACCTACCAGCAGGACATCGAACCCACCCAGCTCGCCCTGTGGGCGATCCCGCTCGCCGTCTGCGCCTTCGTCATCCACGGCGCCAGGCTGCTGCTCCTGGACCGGCGACTGGAGCGCGAGATGGCACTCGCCGCGGCCGAGCACGACCTGCCGTTTCCCGAGGGGGCCGACAAGTGATCAAGGTCGAATGGCTCTACTGGCTGATAGGCGCCGTCTTCGTCGTCATGGCCGCGCAGATGGCCGCCGACCGCAGCAACCCCAGACGGTGGACCTCCGCCGCGTTCTGGGGCCTGCTCGGACTCACCTTCCCCTACGGCACCGGCGTCGCCGACGCCACCGCGAAGAACGGCGGCTGGACCCTGCCCGCCGAACCGCTCGGCGTCGCGGTCCTCGCCCTGATCGTGCTCGCCGGATTCAACTTCCTCGGCAAGGGCGTCCCGGTCACCACCACCGGTGAGCAGCGCGAGGCGTCCGCCGCCCGGCTGGGCAACAAGATCTTCATCCCCGCCCTGACGATCCCGGTCGTCGCCATCGTCTGCGCCTCCGTCCTGGACGAGTCCGGCCTGTTCGAGTCGGGCAAGGCCACCCTCCTCGGGCTCGGCCTCGGCTGCGTCGTCGCGCTCGTCGTCGGCATGCTCGTCACCGGCGAGAAGAAGCTCTCCGTCCCGGTCCACTCCGGCCGCTCCATGCTGGAGGCGATGGGCTCCGCCCTGCTGCTGCCCCAGCTCCTGGCCGTGCTCGGCTCGATCTTCGCCGCCGCCGGCGTCGGCACCGAGGTCGGCGGCATCGTGAACGACGTCCTGCCGGACGGCTCCAAGTACCTCGCCGTGATCGCGTACTGCGTCGGCATGTTCCTGTTCACCGTCATCATGGGCAACGCCTTCGCCGCCTTCCCGGTGATGACCGCGGCGATCGGCTGGCCGGTGCTGATCCAGCAGATGCACGGAAACGAACCGGCCGTCCTCGCCCTCGGCATGCTGGCCGGATTCGCCGGCACGCTCTGCACCCCGATGGCCGCCAACTTCAACATCGTCCCGGCCACCCTGCTCGAACTGAAGGACCAGTACGGACCGATCAAAGCCCAGCTCCCGACGGGCGTCGCACTCCTCGGCTGCTGCACCCTGATCATGGCGTTCTTCGCCTTCTGAGCCCGCCCCCCGGCCGGACGCCGGGCGGATCCCCGTAAGGAAGTGCTGTGACCCGCGTCCTCATCACCGGCTTCGCCCCCTTCGGCGGCGAGCGCGTGAACCCGTCCTGGCAGGCGGCCTCCCTGGTGGCCGCCGAACCACCCGCCGGAATCGAGGTCGTCGCCGCCGAGCTGCCCTGCGTCTTCGGCGAGGCCCTCGAAACCCTGCGCGACGCCGTCCGGGCGACCGCCCCCGACCTGGTGCTCTGCCTGGGCCAGGCGGGCGGCCGACCCGGCGTCACCGTCGAACGCCTCGGCATCAACGTCGACGACGCCCGCATCCCCGACAACGCGGGCCGCCGGCCCCTGGACGAACCGGTGATCCCGGACGGTCCCGCCGCCTACTTCTCCACCCTCCCCGTCAAGGCGTGCGTCGCCGCGCTGCGCGAGGCCGGTGTCCCGGCCGCCCTGTCGAACACGGCCGGCACCTTCGTCTGCAACCACGTGGCCTACGGCCTCGGGCACCTCATCGCCACCGAGTTCCCGCGGGTCCGCGGCGGTTTCGTGCACGTGCCCTGGGCGCCGGAACAGGTCACCGACGGCCAGGCCCCGTCGCTGCCGCCCGCCACCGTCGCCCACGGCCTGCGCGCCCTGCTGACCGCCGCCGCCCGCACCCCGGCCCGGCAGGACCTGAAGGTCACCGAAGGAGCCACCCACTGATGCCGCTGAGCACCCACGCCGCACCGTTCGCCGCGCTCGCCGTCGCCAACCTCACCCGCGAGTACCCGAACTTCCCCGCCCACCTGATCACCTCGCCCGACGAGCCCGGCTCCCCCCGCGCCCTGCACCCCGCCTTCTACGGCGCCTACGACTGGCACTCCTCGGTCCACATGCACTGGCTGCTGGTCCGGGTGCTCCGCCGCCACGGCGGCACACCCGCGCTGCCGGACACCGCGGCGGCCGTCGACGTACTCGACCGGCATCTCACCCCCGCCCACCTCGCCGCCGAGGCCGCCTACCTCCGCGAGCACCCCTCCTTCGAGCGGCCCTACGGCTGGGCGTGGCTGCTCGCGCTCGCCGCCGAGTGCCGGGCCCACGGCGGCGAGCGCGGCGCCCGCTGGACCGG
Source organism: Streptomyces ziwulingensis (assembly GCF_039542605.1). NCBI lineage: Bacteria > Bacillati > Actinomycetota > Actinomycetes > Kitasatosporales > Streptomycetaceae > Streptomyces > Streptomyces ziwulingensis. The sequence goes on along the minus strand of NZ_BAABIG010000033.1, from coordinate 124,943 downwards.
CGCGCTGGCACCCGCCGTCGCCGCCGTCGAGGACCTGCTCACCGCCTGGCTTCCCAAGGCCACGTATCCCGTACGCCACGGAAACCACCCCAACAGCGCCTTCGCGCTCGGACTGGTACTCGACTCGGGCACCCTGTCCGCCGAGACCGACCAGGCCGTACGGGAACGCCTGCTGGCCTGGTTCGGCGACGACCACGACGCGCCCGCGCACTGGGAGCCCTCGGGACAGGACTTCCTCTCGCCGGCGCTGAGCGAGGCCGACGCGATGCGCCGGGTGCTCCCGGCGGAGCGGTTCGCGCCCTGGCTCGACCGCTTCCTGCCCGCGTTGCGCTCCGGCGGCCCCTGCCCGCCGCTCGACGTCCCCGTGGTCTCCGACCACGCCGACCCGCAGATCGGCCACCTGCTCGGCCTGACCCTCAGCCGTGCCGCCGCGCTGCGCTCCCTCGCGGACGCGCTGCCCGACGGCCCCGTCCGGACCCGCCTGGGCGAGGCGGCCGAGGCCCACCTCGCGGCCGGACTGCCCGCGGTGGCACGCGGCGACTTCACCACCGACCACTGGCTGGCCACCTTCGCCGCCCTCGCCCTCGACCCGCGCTGACCCCCGGGCCCCGTACGGCGGCGCCGCGTCAGGAACGCACCACGTCCACGAAGACCGGGTTGGAGTAGAACCAGGTGTCGGCCCACGGGTCGCCGTTGCCCGGCTCGTGCGCGACGGGGCCGTGCGGGTCGACGGAGGCGCCGAGCGGTCCGGCCCCGTGCCGGTTGCCGTCGCTGCCGCGCAGCCGGACGTAGAACGACTCCGTACCGGCGGTCAGCGGGACACGCAGGGTGTACGTGCCCTTGCGGCCGGTGACGTCCTCGGTGCGCACCACCCGGGTGTCGGGCGCCCGCCAGGCGTCCCGGTCGGCGACCGGACCGCGCACCGCACCCCGGACGACGTCCACGTGCGCGAGCTCGGGCAGCACCCCGTTGGGGTTGGGGCGCGAGGCGCTCGTCACGGTGATGTCGAGGGTGAGGCGCTCACCGCGCCGGACCCGCAGCCGGCCGCCCAGCGTCACGCCCCGGCCGTGGTCGCCGGCGCGCCGCAGCCGCACGTCGAGCCCGTCCAGCAGGTGCCCGTGATCGACCCAGACCCGCCCGGCTCGCAGCCCCGCCATCACCGACCGGTACCCGTACCGGGTGACCCCGACATGGGTGCGGCTGAACTGGCCCGGCCAGAAGTCGCTGCCCGCCTGCGGGGTGCCCGTCTCGACCGGGTCGGGCAGCTTCCCGGTGTTGTCGAAGTTCCGGCCGGGCGCCCAGTCGCCGTTGCGCAGCGTGTCCCGGACGACGCGGTGGGCGTCGGAGTTGCTGGTGACCGAGAACATCCGGCCCTCGGCCAGCATCGAGTCCCACAGGCCGCCGACGGTCGCCGTCGCCCAGTCGAAACCGCCGTAGGTGACATAGGCGTTCGCCGGATAGCCGGGCCAGGACTGCGCCGACGGCTTGTTCTCGTACTCGCCGCGCACCGAGGCCGCCCCGCGCCAGCCCGGTATCGCCGCGCCCTGGGCGCCGGGCGCCCCCTCCATACCGATCATGATCTCCGAGGCGGCGTCCCGCCAGGCGCGCAGCTCGTGCGGGGAGTCGATGCCCAGGCGCAGCGGGTGGTTGGCGAGCACCAGCACGTCGTCGACGTAGCCGGAGCGGCGCTGCCGGGCCAGCCACTTCAGCGCCGCGACGGCGTGCGCCTCGTTGCGGGCGGTGTCGGCGTCGGCGGCGCCGCCCTTGTCGTAGCCGAGCAGCTTGCCGTCGTAGGCCTGCTCGAACCGGGTGAGCAGGTCGACCTCGTGGCGGCCCGGGGCGGCGAAGACGGTGGCGTGCTCGGCGGCCGGGATGTACCACTCCAGCCCCTGGAAGATCAACTGGCGCGGGTTCTCGGCCCGCGCCCTGACGATCTCGCGGTGCTCCAGCGCCGCCCCGAACTCGGCGTGGCCGACGTTGGAGTGCTCGGTGAACACCGTCCAGTCCAGCCCGTACCGGGCGCCCGCCGCGGCCAACTGGGAGAACGTGTACTTGGCGTCGTGGCTGTAGACGGAGTGGACGTGGTGGTCGCCGACCAGGTAGGCTAGGCGCGGGTCCTCACCGCCGAGCCGGTCCCGTCCGCCGCCGACGGCCAGGGCCGGCGCGGCGGGCGCGAGGGCGAACGCGGCGCCGAACAGACCGGCGCGCCGCAGGAGCCGGCGACGGGAGATGCCCTGTGCGTCGAGCCCGACGGGGGAGACGGACGGGTCGGCCCAGACGGGCAACTGCTGCTCGGTCATGACGTCCTCTGGTGCTGAGTGCTGAGTGCGGTGCTGAAGTGGGGCGGGCGGTGCTGAAGTGGGGTGGGCGGGCGTCCGCGGAGCGCGTGCGTGCCGGGCCCATGCCCGGTGCTGCGTGCCGGGGTGGGGAACGCGCCGGGCGGGCGGCGGCGGACAGCGCTGTCCGGACGGCGACGGTCGGTGTCGGCGCACGCCACGCGGCCGGTCGGCTGCACCGGGCGGCCGTCGTCAGGCGTGGCCGGCCCGCGCGGACCGGTGACCGGGGTGCCGCCCACGTGCGGTCCGGCGCCCACCCGCCGGGCCGCTCTCGCGTCGCTCACCTGCCGGACGATGCCCGGACTCAGGGACGGCAGGGTGAAGCCGCCCTGAAGAACCGGCGTGCGGCGGATGTCCGTCTCGCGGCAGAGCGGCCGAACGGCCGCCGGACGCGGCCGGACGCACCCGTCGGACACCCCGCGGACCTGCGGCGACGGGCTTCAGGCGTGGAAGCCGTTGCACACGATGGAGGTGTACTCCGTGGGTCCGCCCTCGACGTGGTACAGCACCACGGTCCAGTCACCCCGGTCGTCACCGATCGGGATCGCGTCGACGGCGCCGTGCTCGAAATGGGCCCGGAAGTCGTCGGGATAGTTGAGCTTCACGGTCCCGCCCGAGGACCACCGGGAGTAGAGGTCCACCGGCTTGCTGGTGAAGCCGATGCCCTTGGCGACGGACCGCAGCGGCCGGCCCGTGGTCCGGTCGGTCTCGTGCGGAGGCCGCACACCCACCGACACGTAGTACGGCGCCGGCCGCTCGCCCTGCCCGGCGCCCTCGGGGCGCAGTGACAGCAGGGCGGTGTCCGAACCGGTGGTGTGGGACACCGAGGACTGCAGGCCCGCCGGCGGCGACGAATCGCCGGGATCGGCCAGGTCGCAGTCGCCGATGCCCTGGGCCGCCTGCGTCGGATCGTCCGACAGCGCCCAACGGTCCTGCGAGACCCGGTCGCCGACGATGTGGTCCGGCGGTCCGCCGGCCGGGCTCTTCGAGGCGGCCGGCCGGGACGCGGTGACCCCTGCCGTGGGCGCCGCCCCGGGATCGTCCTCCCCGCCGTCCTGTGAGTTCAGCCATATCGCCGCCGGCACGACGAGGACGACCGCGCCCGCGAGCCACCCCGTGCGCCGGGCGGCGCGGGCGGACCGCCGCCGTGCCCCCGCGTCGTACGGTGCGGTCGCGGCCGGTTCCGCGACGGCCCGCCGCGCCGCCGCCGCGGGCGGCAGCGGGGTCGTGCGGCCGGCCGCGGGCGCGGCCACCGGCTCCGGCCCCACCCGCGCGCCGGACGCGTGCGGCGTCGCGCCCGCCGGTGCGCTGTCGCCGGGCACCGGGCGCTGGTGGGCGCCGCCGGGTCCGGGTTCGCCGTCGCGGGCCACCGAGCGGTAGTGGGGGTCCGCGGCCAGCGCCGAGTCCACGGCGCACGCGGCGATGACGGCGGACAGCTCCGGCCGCTCGGCGGGGTCCTTGGCCACGCACCGGCGGATCAGGCGGGCCAGTTCGGGCGCCACGCCCGCCAGGTCGATGTCCTCGTGCACCGTCCGGTAGCTCACCGCCGCCGCGTCCCCCGCGCCGAACGGAGGACGGCCGGTCGCCGTGTGGGCGAGCGTCGCTCCCAGCGCGAAGACGTCCGCCGCCGGACCGACCTCGTTGCGCAGCAGTACCTCCGGCGCCGTGTAGCCCGGTGTGCCCGGCGCCATGCCGTCCCGCGTGAGCAGCGTCTGGTCGACGCCCCGGGCGATCCCGAAGTCGATCAACTGCGGTCCCTGCGGCGCGAGGATGACGTTCTGCGGCTTCAGGTCCCGGTGCGTGACCCCGTGCACATGGACCGCGGCCAGTCCCTCGGCCAGCGCGGCGAACAGCCGCAGCGCGCTCCCGGGCGGGAACGGGCCGCTCTCCCGTACGGCCTCGCGCAACGTGGGCCCCGGCACGTACTCCGTGGCCAGCCAGAACGGGGGCGCGTCGAGCGACGCCTCGATCAGCCGCGCGGTGTAGGCGCTGCGGACCGCCTCGACCGTCGCGGCCTCCCGGCGGAACCTGGCCAGGATCTCGGGGTGATCGCTGATCTCGTCGCGGATCACCTTCACCGCCACCAGCCGTCCGCCCGGTGACCGCCCCAGATACACCTGGCCCATGCCGCCGGCGCCGAGCCGGGCGAGAATGCGCCACGCGCCTATCCGAGCGGGGTCCTGCGGTCGCAGCTCATCCACCCGCAGGACTCTGCCACACCTGATCATCACCGGACCGGCGAATCCACAAGCGACCGGCGAAACCGAGACCTGCCGGCGACTACGACTCCGTACCGGACCGGCGGCTTCGTACCGGACCGGCGCCCCGGCACCCGACCGGCGGCTTTCGTACCGGACCGGCGCGGGAACCCGTCGCGCGGACGCCCTCCCGGATGCGTAATACTCTCCCCATGAAGCCGAGTGTTACGCCCGCGCGCGGCGCGATCGCCGTACGGCGGGCCGTCGCCCGGGACGCCAAGCGGCTCACGCGACTCGTCCGGGGCTCGCGCGCCTACCAGGGCCAGTACGCGGCGATGGTCGCGGGCTACCGCGTAGGCCCCGACTACATCGAGGCCCACCGGGTCTTCGTGGCCGTCGACACCGGTGACCCCGCGCACCCGGTGGTCGGTTTCTACTCGCTGGTCCTCACGCCGCCGGAGCTGGACCTCCTCTTCGTCGCCGACGGGACGCAGGGCCGGGGCGTCGGGCGGCTGCTCGTCGCGCACATGAAGTCCGAGGCGCGCGCGGCGGGACTGGACCGTGTCCACGTGGTGTCACACCCTCCGTCCGAGGGCTTCTACCGCAGCGTGGGCGCGCTGCCCACCGGCACCGCCGCCGCGAACCCGCCCGCGGTCGCCTGGGACCGGCCCGAGCTGGAATTCCCGATCCCGTGACCACCGCGGACCCGTCGGCAACCGTCCCGGGGCCGTCGGCAACCGTCCCGGGGCCGTAGACAGCCACCGCGGGGCCGTGGACAGCCACCGAGGGGACCGCCGACCCGCCACACCCCCCGCTTTCGCCCCAACTGTGCCCTCGCGCAACGGGTTTCCGGGTTTTCGGACCCGGCTCCGCTGAGGACGGATCCCCGGGGTACCCCCTCGGCATGACTGTCTACGGGCTGCACGCCTCGCATGAACAGATCCCGCCCGCGGACCTGCTCGACGCCGTGGTCCACGCGGAACGGGCGGGATTCACCGCCGCCATGTGCTCGGACCACTTCTCGCCGTGGAGCGTCCGCCAAGGGGAGTCCGGCTTCGCCTGGTCCTGGCTCGGCGCCGCCCTCCAGGCCACCGAGCACCTGCCGTTCGGTGTGGTGAACGCCCCCGGCCAGCGCTACCACCCGGCGATCGTCGCGCAGGCGGTCGCCAGTCTCGCCGCCATGTACCCGGGCCGGTTCTGGGTGGCGCTCGGCAGCGGCGAGGCGTCCAACGAGCACATCACGGGCACCGGTTGGCCCCGCAAGGACATCCGCAACGCGCGGCTGCGCGAGTGCGTCGACGTCATCCGCGCGCTGCTGAGCGGCGAGGAGGTCAGCCACGACGGGCTGGTCACCGTGGACCGGGCGAGGCTCTGGACGCTGCCGCCCGCCGTGCCACCGCTGATCGGCGCCGCGTGCAGCACGGCCACCGCGGCCTGGTGCGCCCAGTGGGCGGACGGTCTGATCACGGTCAACGCCCCCCGGGAGCGGCTGCGCGAGATCGTCGGCGCGTACCGCGAGGCGGGCGGGCGCGGGCCGCTGCACCTCCAGGTGCACCTGAGCTGGGCGCCCGACGAGGACGAGGCACGCGCGCTGGCGCACGACCAGTGGCGCACCAACGTACACACGCCGCCGGTCAGTTGGGACCTGGACTCCCCGGAGCTCTTCGACATCGTCAGCGAGCACGTCACGCCCGAGCAGGTGGCGGGCACGGTGAACATCTCCGCCGACCTCGGCCGGCACACCGCCTGGCTCCAGGAGTACGCCGACCTCGGCTTCGACGCGGTGATGCTGCACCACGTCGGCCGGGAACAGGGCGCGTTCATCGACGCGTTCGGCGCCGAGGTGCTGCCGCGCCTCGACGTCACCCGCCCGTTGCCCGCCACGGCGAAGGAGTTCCGATGCGTCTGACCCGCACCTCCGACCTGTGGTGGAAGAACGCGGTGGTGTACTGCCTGGACGTCGAGACGTACCAGGACAGCGACGGCGACGGCATCGGCGACTTCGCGGGCCTCACCCAGCGCATCGACCACCTGGTGCGCCTCGGTGTGACCTGCGTGTGGCTGATGCCGTTCTATCCGACACGGGAACGCGACGACGGCTACGACATCACGGACTTCTACGGTGTCGACCCGCGCCTGGGAACGCTCGGCGACTTCACCGAGTTCGTCCGCACCGCCCGGGACCGCGGCATCCGCGTGATCGCCGACCTCGTCGTCAACCACACCTCCGAGGACCACCCGTGGTTCAAGGACGCCCGCTCCGGCCGGGACTCCGCCCACCGCGACTGGTACGTCTGGCAGGACGAGCCCCCCGAGGACGGGCCCGAGGGCGTGGTCTTCCCCGACGCGGAGGACAGCCTGTGGGAGTACGACGAGGGCAGCGGCCAGTACTACCTGCACCGCTTCTACAAGCAGCAGCCCGACCTCAACGTCGCCAACCCCGAGGTGCGCGACGAGATAGCCCGCGTCATGGGCTTCTGGACGCAGCTCGGACTCTCCGGGTTCCGGGTCGACGCCGTGCCCTTCCTGCTGGAGACGGACGGGCAGGACGACGCCGGCGAACTGCCCGACCCGCACGAGTACCTCGCCGACCTGCGGGCCTTCCTGGGCCGCCGCAACGGCGAGTCGGTGCTGCTCGGCGAGGTCAACCTGCCGTACGACGGCCTCACCCGGTTCTTCGGGGACCCCGACTCCACCCGGGGCGACGAGCTGACCATGTGCTTCGACTTCGTCGGCATGCAGCAGATGTACCTGTCGATGGCCCGCGAGGACGCGGGCCCGCTCGCCGCCGCGCTGCGGGAGCGGCCCCCGGCCCCGAGGGACGCCCACTGGGCCACGTTCGTACGCAACCACGACGAGCTGACCCTCGACAAGCTGAGCGACGACGAACGTGCCGAGGTGTTCGCGGCCTTCGGCCCGGACAAGGACATGCAGCTCTACGACCGGGGGCTGCGCCGCAGGCTGCCGCCCATGGTGGGCGGCGACCGCCGCCGCGTCGAACTCGCCTACAGCCTGCTGTTCACCCTGCCGGGCACCCCCGTGCTCTTCTACGGGGAGGAGATCGGCATGGGCGAGAACCTGGCCGCCGAGGGCCGGCAGGCCGTCCGCACGCCCATGCAGTGGACCCCGGAGGAAGGTGCCGGGTTCTCCACCGGCGCGCCCGACACCTTCCCCAACCCGCTGGCGGCCGGCGCGTTCGCACCGCAGCAGGTCAACGTGTACGAGCAGAGCCGCGATCCGGGCTCCCTGCTGAGCCGCATACGGCTGTTCACCGAGCGCTACCGGGAGGCCCCCGAACTGGCCTGGGGTGAGTACCGGCTGGTCGAGAGCGGGGAGCGCTCGGTGCTCGCCCACGTCGGACGCACCACCGACGGAAGGGTCCTCGCCCTGCACAACTTCGCGGGCCGGCCGGCCACCGCGAAGCTGCGGCTCTCCGAGGCGGGGCCCGGCGGACGGCTGACCGATCTGCTCGACGAGGGACACGCCGGACTCACCGTTCCCGAGGACGGCCGGCTCACCGTCGAACTGCCCGCCTACGGGTACCGGTGGCTGCGCGTCGGCACCCCGGCCGACGACCCCGAGAGGGCCGCCTCCGACTGACCCCGCACCCGCCGGGGAAGCCACCCGAGGAGGACCGGGCGGCTTCCCCGGCGTTCGTGCGCTCCGCCTCGCCGAGTGCCCGCGCCGGAGCCGGCGGGGCGGTGGGATATGGCCAACCTCGCTGGTCGTCGCCGTATTTCCGCAGCGTAAAGCCACATGTGACGCCCCCCGGAACGATCACCGCGTCGAGTCGTCCGGCCGACCGGCTTTCGGACATTGATCTCCGCAGTGATGACAACGCCCGGGCGCGCTGAAACGATCACTCCACGCTCGAACGCCGCCCGCCGCACCCCCCACCCCCCGCTTCCCCCCGGTACCCCCACCGCAGGCCGTCGGCCGGCGGTCCCCCCTGTCCCCGCCGCTGTCCGCCGACAGCCGGCGAGAGGAGCTGTCCTCATGCCCAACTCAGCCATGCCCAAGGGGCGTTCACTCGCCGCTCCGCACGGAGGACCGCGCCGCGGCCGCGCGGTCACCGCGCTCGCCGCCGCCTTGGCGGTGCTCGCGCTCACCGCCCCGGCGGCCTGGTCGGCACCGGCCCCGCAGGCCGGCTCCGGGTCACCGGCGCCCCGGCACCTCGACGTGCAGCCCAGACCCGGGGCGCGCGAGGTGCCCCTCACCCACACGCAGCGGGACCGACTGCTCGACCGCGCCGCCGAGTCCGCCGACGCCACGGCCCGCGACCTCCGGCTGGGCGGCGCGGAGGAACTGGCCGTCGAGGACGTCGTGAAGGACGCCGACGGCACCGTGCACACCCGCTACTCCCGCACCTACGACGGACTCCCCGTCATCGGCGGCGACCTGGTGGTGCACGAGAGAGCCGGTGCGCGGAGCGTCACCCGCACCTCGGCACGGGCACTCACCCTGCCCACGACCGAGGCCGAGGTCACCGCCACCGAGGCGAAGAAGGCGGCGCTGGCGGCGGCCGGTGAGGACAGTTCGCTCACCTCCCGGCGCCGGGCCACCTCCCGGCAGGTGGTCTGGGCGGCGGACGGCACCCCGCGACTCGCCTGGGACAACGTTGTCGTCGGCGTGCGCACGGACGGCACCCCGAGCCGCCTGCACCTCGTCACCGACGCCGTCACCGGAGCCCGGCTCACCTCGTACGACGACATCCGGGCCGGCGAGGGCCACAGCCAGTACAGCGGGACGGTGCCGCTGGCGTCCGTGCGCGACGGCGACGCCTTCCGGCTGGCCGACCCCCAGCGCGGCAACCACCGGACCTACGACGTCACCGGCGGTGTCCGCACCCTGCTGACCGACGCCGACGACGTGTGGGGCGACGGCGACCCGGCCACCCCGCAGACGGCGGCGGTCGACGCCGCCTACGGAGCACAGCGGACCTGGGACTTCTACCACGACCGCTTCGGCCGCAACGGCATAGCCGACGACGGCGTGGGCGCCGTCTCCAACGTCCACTACGGCACCGGATACGCCAACGCGTTCTGGGACGACCTGTGCTTCTGCATGACCTACGGCGACGGCGCCGACGGCGAGCACCCGCTGACCGAACTGGACATAGCCGCCCACGAGATGACCCACGGCGTCACCTCCGCCACCGCCGGTCTGATCTACACCGGGGAGTCCGGCGGACTCAACGAGGCCACCAGCGACATCATGGGCACCGCGGTGGAGTTCTTCGCCGGCAACGCCGAGGACACACCCGATTTCCTCCTCGGTGAACTGGCGGACGTCCGCGGCACCGGCAAGCCGCTGCGCTACCTGGACCAGCCGTCCAAGGACGCCTCCGCGAAGGGCACCTCGCAGGACTACTGGACCACCGGCACCAAGAAGCTCGACCCGCACTTCAGCTCAGGCGTCGGCAACCACTTCTTCTACCTGCTGGCCCAGGGCAGCGGCCGGTCCACCGTCAACGGGATCGCCTACGACAGTCCCACCTACGACGGCAGGCCCGTCGCGGCCCTCGGTCTCGCGAACGCCACCAACGTCTGGTACCGGGCGCTGACCCGCTACATGACCAGCACCACCGACTACGCCGGCGCCCGCACCGCCACCCTCCGGGCCGCCGCCGACCTCTTCGGCACCACCAGCGACGCCTACGAGACGGTCGGCAACGCCTGGGCCGCCGTCAACGTCGGACCCGGTTACGTCAACCACATCGCCGCCGACACTCCCTCCGCCCGTGACGCGGCCGTCGGCCAGCCGGTCAGCCGCCAGGTCACCGCCACCTCCACCCGGCCCGGCGCGCTCTCCTACAAGGCGACCGGACTGCCCGACGGCCTCACGGTGGACCAGGCCGACGGGCGCATCACCGGCACCCCCACCCGTGCCGGCACCTTCGAGGTCACCGTCACCGTCACCAACTCCGCGGCGGAGCAGCGCGCCCTGCCCTACACCTGGACGGTCCTGGCCTCCGGCGGCGACCACTTCGTCAACCCCGACCGGTACGACATCCCCAACTGGCAGACCGTCGAGTCACCCCTGCGGGTCACCGGCCGTACCGGGAACGCGCCCGCCGACCTGAAGGTCACCGTCGACCTGTCCCACCCGTTCATCGGCGGCCAGATCATCGACCTGGTGGCCGGGGACGGCACCCTGATCCCGGTCAAGGGCTTCGTCTGGGACGAGGGCGACGAACTCCACGCCACCTTCACGGTGGACGCCTCCGCGGTCCCCGCCGACGGAACGTGGAAGCTGCGCGTCAAGGACAACACCCCGGGCATCTTCCTCGTCGACCCAGGTCACCTCGACCGCTGGAGCCTGACCTTCTGACGCTCCCGCCGCGCCGCTCGCGGACCGGCCCGCGAGCGGCGAGGATGAGGGGAGTCCGAGTCCCCCGAGTTTCCTGAGCCGAGCCCGAGATGAGCGTGCGGGAGCGAACGTGGCGGTGAATCGTGTCGGTCTGGTCGTGCACGGCGGGCGCGCGGAGGCCCTGGCCGCCGCGGACACGGTGCGCGCGTGGTGCGCCGAGCACGCGCTGCCGTGCGCGGACATCGACGTATGGCGCGACGGCGGCCGCCGCGGCGCGCACGACGAGGTCGCCGAGGCCGGCAGCCCGGACCTGATCGTCACCCTCGGCGGTGACGGAACCTTTCTGCGGGGGGCGCGGCTGGCCGCCGTGGACGACGCGCTGGTACTGGGCGTGGACCTCGGCCGGGTCGGCTTCCTGACCGAGGTGCCGGCCGGCGGCGTCCGTACCGCGCTGGACGCCGTACGGGAGGAACGGACCACCGTGGACAGCCGCATGCTGCTCACCATGCGGGCCTCCCGCGGACTCGAAGTGCCCGCCGGCATGGAGGCGCTGCTGGAGTACGGCCGCGGCCCGCTGCCCCCGCCCCCGCGGGTCCGGGACGACTGCGAGGCCGACGCCGACTGGGGGGTCGCGCTGCACGTCGCCGCCCTGAACGACATCGTCCTGGAGAAACTCTCCCGCGACCGGCAGATCTCGGCCGGCGTCTACCTGGCCGGCCGGCTCCTGGCCTCCTACTCCGCCGACGCCCTGCTGGTCGCCACGCCGACCGGCTCCACCGCCTACAGCTTCGCCGCCGGCGGCCCCGTCGTCTCACCGCGCGCCGACGCCCTGGTCTTCACGCCGGTCGCCCCGCACATGGCGTTCGACCGCTCGGTGGTGGCCGCGCCGGACGAGCCGATCGGCCTGCGCATCCTGGAGCGGTCGGGGCCCGCCGCCGTCAGCGTCGACGGCCAGGTGCGCGGCGTCCTCGGTCCGGGGGAGTGGATCGCGGTCTACGCCGCCCCGCGCCGCCTGCGCGCGGTCCGCCTGGGCCCGATGGACTTCTACGGCCGCCTGCGCCGCCGGATGAACCTCACCGACGCCCCGGCCGCGGTCGCCGACGGCCCCTCCGCCCCCCTGTGGTCCGTGACGACGCCCCCTCCCGGGGACCTGGCACACCTGGAGCTGTCCTCCGTCTGGGACGGCCCGTCGCCCGACGCCGGCGCCTGAGACCGGGCGGCGGGCGCCCGCCGCCCGGTCTCACGCGCAGAGGGCCTGCTGGAGGCTCGGGTGGCAGGTGATGACCGCGTCGAGTCCGACGATCTGGATGACCCGCAGCACGGGCTCGGTGGGGCCCGCCAGACGTACCCAGCCGCCCGACGCCCGCGCGCTCCGGTGGGCGGCGACGAGCGCGTTGATGCCGCTGGAGTCCATGAAGGTGACGGCCTGGAAATCCAGCACGGTCCGCCCCGCCGACGCCTCCCGGCCGGACTCCAGGGCCTGCTGCAGTTGCGGGACGGTGGTGTGGTCGATCTCGCCGCCCACGGTGAGGACGCTGATGCCGTCGGTGGAGGTACGCGTGATCGACAGGCGGTTACGTCCTGTTGATCCGTAGGTGTCTGTCACACTCGCCTCTGCAGCGTTGGGTGGTGTTCTGACCAGCGCTTCCGCCGGAAAGCTGTCCCCGCATCGTACGGGCGGCGCACCCGGATGGCCCTGCCACAGGTTCTTTCCCCGCTTGTGAGGTACCCGCCGGGGTAAACGGCGAATGTGAACGGGGTGATGATGACGGGCAAGCCGACTTCGAACAATCAGGACGAACGCCGCGGCGGCCAGGACGAGGGAGCGGCGGAGACCACCGTCGCGCTGGCCGGCGACGGTGGCTGCATCGCGGAGGCCCGGCGGCTGACCGCCGACTTCCTCACCCCGCCCGGAGACGGCGGGGGAGGCGGCGTACCGGCCCGCACGGTCGGGCTCATCCAGGTGGTGGTGAGCGAACTGGTCACCAACGCCCGCAAGTACGCACCCGGCCCCATCCTGCTGCGGCTGCGCCTCACGGGCGCCGCGGTGGAGGTCGCCGTGTGGGACAGCGACCCGGTGCTGCCGACGGTGCGGGAGGCCGATCCGCAGCGCGTCGGCCACCACGGCCTGGAGATCGTCAAGGCCATCGCGCAGACCCTCACGATGCGCCCGGCGAGGGTCGGAAAGCGGATCACCGCCCTCATCAGCCTGCGCCCCGGCCCCCAGGCCGCCGCCCCGTGCTAAGGGCTGTCCCGCCGGGAATAGCGGGACAGCCCTTGGGGACCCGCGGTCCGAAACCCGGACTGCGCGACCCGGACTCCGCGACCCGGCCCGGAGAGCCGGACCGCTGAAAGACGGGAGAACGGGAACATCACAGGGTGAGGAGGAACCACAGTGCGGGTTCCGATATCCGGTGTGGAGCGGTCCGCGGACGCCGGGACGTGGGCGGTGCTGACGCTGCGCGGCGAGACCGATCTGGCGATCGCCCCACTGCTGCGCGCGGCCGTCGACGAACTGGTCGCCGAGGACCGGGTGCACCTGGTGTGGGACTTGGCGGACGTGACGTTCATGGACTCCGCGGGCCTCGGCATCATGGCCTACGCGATGCGGTCGGCGGAAGCGCGCCGGGGAGAACTGCGGCTGGCCCAAGTCTGCGCCCAGGTGCGCAAACTCCTGGAACTGACCGGGCTGGACACGGTCGTCGGGATGTACCCGGACGTGGCCTCCGCCGCCGCGGGGCCGGTACCACGATGACACCCGCCGTCGCGGGGGCCCTTCTTTGGCAGCCGACGAGGAATTGGGCAGACTGTTGTCGATGGGCAACTTCTTCGATCCGGAAAGCCTCGCCCTCTCGTCGGCCGGAGAGGCGCTGATGTCCGCGGTGCTCGACGCCGCGGGCGCCGGCGTGTACGCCGTGGACGCCGACGGACGGGTGATCGCCTGCAACCCGTGGGCGGAACGGCTCCTCGGCTATGCTCCGGGCACCCTGATCGGTGCCGACGCCCACGATCTCCTCGCCCCCCGGACCGGCCACGGCACCGGCCTGCCCGGGCGGCGGCCCGTCCCGCACGACGTCGCGCTCGGCGAACGCCTCGGCGGTGACCGTGCCGTCCTGATGCGCGCCGACGGCACCGCCCTCACCGTGTGGTGGTCCGCGGCCTCCCTGCCGCTCGAACCGGGCCGCGGGGCCGGCGCGGTCATCGTCTTCCACGACATCTCCGCGCAGCGCGCGCACGACGGGCGGCGCGCGGACCGCTACGCGCACAGCGAGACGATGCGTGAGCAGGCCGAGTACGACCTGGCGGAGATCACCTGGCTGAGCGAGGTCACCCTGGCCATGGTCAGCACCCTGGACACCGACGAGGCACTGGCCCGCCTGGTCCGCCAGTTGGTGCCGCGCCTCGCCGACACCGCCGTCATCGACCTGGCCCGCAAGCGCAGGACCCGACGGGCCGCCTGGGCCCACCGCTCTCCCGGCACGCTGCCCGCCGACCCCGCCGACGCGAGCGCCCTGCCCGACCACCCCGCCCACCACGCCGCGCTGCGGCGCGTCCTGCAAGGCGCCGGCACCCAGCGCGTGCGGCATCCGGACACGGACGTGGCGTCCCCCGCGGAACTGCTGAGCGCGGTGGAGGCCGTCGACGTCCTGGTCGTCCCCATCCGGCTGCGCGCCACGACGTTCGGCGCGCTCACCCTGGCCCGCTCGGCGGCCGGCCCACCGTTCAACGACGCCGACCGCGCCCTGGCCGAGGAGGTCGCCCGGCGCACCGCCCTCGGACTGGACAACACCCGCCTGCACGCCGCCCAGGCCGACATCGCCGCCACCCTCCAGCGGGCCCTGCTCACCGACCTGCCGGACGTGCCCGGCCTGGAACTGGCCGCCCACTACCAGCCCGCCCAGAGCGCCGCCGAGGTCGGCGGCGACTGGTACGACGCCTTCCGCCTCCCCGACGGGGACACCGCCCTGGTCATCGGCGACGTCACCGGCCACGACATCCAGGCCGCCTCCCGCATGAGCGAACTGCGCAGCATGCTCCGCGCGCTCGCCGTCGACCGCTGCGACGAGGAACCCGGGCAGATCCTGCGCCGCCTGGACACCGCCCAGGCCCGTCTGACCCTCTCCGACTCCGCCACCGTCGTCCTCGCCCGGCTCCACCCCGGCGCGGACGGCACCTGGGACCTGTCCTGGTCCGTCGCCGGACACCCCCCGCCGCTGCTCCTGGCCGCCGACACCGCGGCCACCTACCTCGCCGGCCCGCACGCCATGCTCCTCGGCGTCCGCCCCACCCAGGAACGCCCCACCGCCCGTACGACGCTGCCCGCGGGCGCCACCCTCGTCCTCTACACGGACGGTCTCGTCGAGTCCCGTACCCAGAACCTCGACACCGGCCTGACCCGCCTGCGCCGGCACGCCGACACCCACCGCGACATGCCCCTGCCGGAGCTGTGCGCGATGCTCGCCGGCGACCTCGGCGACACCCGGGACGACATCACCGTCGTCGCCGTCCGCCTCCCCCGGGGAGCCGGCTGAGACCCGGATTCGTCAGATCTAGGCGACGCTGCCGGTGGCGGCGGGGCTGAGGGCGATGTCCGCGGTGATCCGCTTGCCGACCGCGGCCGGTTCTATGACGACGGAGCGGGCGAGGGCGGTGACGATCTCCAGTCCGTGCTGGCCGATCCGGCCC
The DNA here is from genome assembly GCF_039542605.1 of Streptomyces ziwulingensis. Lineage (NCBI taxonomy): Bacteria > Bacillati > Actinomycetota > Actinomycetes > Kitasatosporales > Streptomycetaceae > Streptomyces > Streptomyces ziwulingensis. The sequence goes on along the minus strand of NZ_BAABIG010000033.1, from coordinate 109,414 downwards.
GGGTTGGCGGCCCGGGCGGTCGGCAGGGCCGGATCGCTGTCCCACACCTCCACCTGGACCGCCGTGCCGACGATCCGCAGCCGCAGGAGGCCGGGGCCCGACGTGTACTTGCGCGCGTTCGTCACCAGCTCGCTCACGATGAGCTGAGTGATCTCCACCGCATCCGCGGGGACGGTGATGCCGTACTCGTCCCGCGCCTGCGCCAGGAAGGTGCCGGCGAGCCGGCGGGCCTCGGCGATACGCGTGCCGTTGCCGTCCAGGGCAAGGCTTGCTTCGGGCGGGCCCGTACCGGAGCCGTCGGTGTCCGCCCCCTCGGGCTCGGGTGTCTCGTGCATACTCGGCCTGCTTCCGCTTCCCCGTTTCCGCCCGTCGGTTACCCGTTCGGGTTCCGCACACTCCCCGGCACGTTACCTGGGGCGCAGCCATCCGGGTGCATCGTGCGTAGGATGCGTGGGCCGCCCTTCACCGAAGGTATTGGCCTAAGTGTTACCGAGCGTTACTGAGGGGCGAGGAGAGCGTGGTAGACATACAGGGCGTAGTGGGCCAGCCTGCCCGGCTGTCCATTGTCCGCAGCGCGTCCGCAGGTGTCTGTGTGCTCACTCTGCGGGGCGAACTCGACGCCGACACGGCCGGGCTGCTCCGTGAAGCTCTGACGGACGATGCCGCAGAGACGCCGCCGCGCACGGTGCTCGATTTCGACGCGGTCACGTTCATGGACTCCAGCGGGATCAACGTCCTGGTCGCCGCGCACCGCGCCGCCGACGCCGCCGGGGGATGGATCCGGCTGGCCCGGCTGGCCGGGCCGGTGCGGCGCGTCGTCGAGCTGGTCGGCCTGGACACGATCATCGCCTGCCGGGCGACCGTCGACGAGGCGCGGAACCTCTGATCCGCAACCCGGCGGGTCAAGGGGTGTGCGATCGAGAAGCCGGGGTAGGGGCTACCCCGACGGCCGTTCACGCCGACCGGCGCGGCACGGGGGCCGGAAGCACATGGGAGGGCACAACATGATGGTGACCACGCAGGCAGAGACACGGACAGCGGGGCTGCCGGAGGTCACCGATCCTTCGCGGGTCGCGCCCAGGGACGCGCGCGAACTGTCGAGGCAGTTCTTCGACCGGCTGGCGGAGCTGGAGGAGGGCACCCCGGAGTACCAGTACGCCCGCAACACGCTGATCGAGATGAACATCTCCCTCGTACGCTTCGCGGCCGGCCGGTTCCGCAGCCGCGGACCGGAGGAGATGGAGGACATCGTCCAGGTCGGGACGATCGGACTGATCAAGGCGATCGACCGTTTCGAGATCACCCGCGAGGTCGAGTTCACCTCCTTCGCGGTTCCCTACATCGTCGGTGAGATCAAGCGTTTCTTCCGGGACACCTCCTGGGCCGTGCACGTGCCGCGCCGGCTGCAGGAAGCCCGCGTGCAGCTCGCCCGGGCCACCGAGGAACTGCGCAGCCGCCTCGGCCGCACCCCCACCGTCGGCGAACTGTCGCAGCTCATGAGCCTGAGCGAGGAAGAGGTCAACGAGGCGAGGCTCGCCTCCAACGGCTACAACTCCTCCTCCCTGGACGCCGCGATCAGCGGCAGCGACGAGGGCGAGACCGCGCTCGCGGACTTCATCGGGACCGAGGACGCCGCCCTCGGACTGGTGGAGGACTTCCACGCGCTGGCCCCCCTCCTCGCCGAACTGGAGGAGCGCGACCGGCGCATCATCCACATGCGGTTCGTCGAGGAACTCACCCAGGCCCAGATCGGCGAGCACCTCGGCGTCTCCCAGATGCATGTCTCGCGGCTCCTCGCCCGCACCCTGAAGCGGCTGCGCGAGGGCATGCTCACCACCCGCTGATCCCCGAGGACCGGCGGACAGCGGGTCCTCGAACAAGGCCCGACACCTCAGAGACTGTCGAACGTGAGAGGCGGCACGCCGGCGTGCAGGGAACAACCACCGCGGACGACGAGCCCGCGCAGCCGGTGGCGGACGCCCACCTGGAACTGCTGGTACGGCTGGTCGAGGCGCAGAGCGGAGCGAGCATGGCCCTCTCGCTGACCACCCCCGGCGGCATCGTCAGCGGCCGCCTCGTCGGCTCCGCCGTCTGGGCCGAGCGGTGGCGGGAGGCCGTGCGCGAAGCGGTCCGGGCCGAGGACCACGCCGACCAGTTGATCCAGCTCCCGCACATCGTGCAGGACGCCATGCCCGAGACGGACGCGGCGGGCCTGCACGACTTCGTGCACCTGGTGGACGTCACCTTCCTGTCCGCCCCGGGCCCGCCCACCACACCGCTGTGGCGCGGCCGGGTCCGTGACATCTCCGGATGGTCCCTGGGCGCACCCCGCTGAGAGCGGGGGAGCCGTCCGGGCGGCCCGCCTCGGACGGCCTCCGGACCTCTGCGTCGCCGGTGACGCGGGTGGCGAGGCGGTAGGCGACGGTGACGTCCCGGTACTCGTGCCCCGGCACCACCGCGTCGGGCAGCCGGGTCCGCTCGGCACGTGAAATCGACTCCCGCACGCCGGTGCCGGGGAAGCGCACGGACGTACGGGGCTTCTCCCCGAACCGGAGACGGTCGCCGTGGACCGTCGCGCCGAACGACACATCGGGCCCGGCACCCGCCGGCTCGCGCCCCTCGGCCGTTCACGGCGGTTCCTCGCGCTCGTCGGCCGCGGCGCGGGGGCGGGCGGACCGGCGCGGCGGCTCCTCGTCCTCGCCGCGCGTCCGGCGCGAGCGCGGTGCCGGCCGCTCCCGAGCGGTGCGCCGAGTCCCGGTGCCGCCGTCGTCCGCCGCTCTCCGGGTCTTCCCCGTCACCCGCCGCGGGCCGGTCCTCCCGGCCGGAGCCGCCGGAGCGTCGCCGCCCCCGGCATCCACGGTCTCCCCGGCATCCACGGTCTCCCCGGCATCCACGGCATCCACAGTGTCCTCGGCGGCCACGGCGCCGTCCCCGGCCGTCCGCGCGACCGGCTCCGCCGCCCGGCCGGTCGCGTCCGCCGCCGCACCGACCGCTCGCCGTGCCGTTCCGGCGGCCTGCCCCATGACCTCCCCGCCAGCCTCCGAGCCGAGCCCGCCGGCCGCGTCGGCCCCTGCCCGCCCCACGTCCCGCACCGCCGAACCCACCCCCCGGGCCAGCTCCGCGAGAAGCTGCGGGTTGCGGTCGAGCGTGGTGAGCACCCGGTCGATGATGCGCGCCACGTTGTCGAGCCGCACCTTCAACCGGGCCTGCGCCTCCACCCCGGAGATGCCCAGGTGCACCTCACCGAGCGTGACATCGGCGCCCACGCTCAACTTCAGCAGATCCAGTACCTCGGCCTGGAGCGAGACGTGCGCCCGTAGATCCTGGACGTCCAGATCGATCTCGTCGACCGCGAGGCGGGGGACGTCGAGGAAGACATCGGGCGCGTCCGACTCCTTCTCCTGCTCGTCGTACCACTGCGGCTCCTCGTCGTTCCCGGCGTCGTCCGGCATCCCTGCGCCTCCGCGAGCTCGACAAAAGAAATGTCCCTTTTGTCAGTATGGCGCCATTGGGGTGGGCGGGCAGTTCCGGTCCGGTGCGCGGGCGCGGAGGCCGCGACCGCGCACCGGCCGAGGGCGCCGGGCGGAGACCGGCGTCAGGTCGTGCCGGCCGGAGCGTCCACCCGGCCCACGGCCCGGCGGACCGCCGCGTCGATCTCCGGCAGCGCCCGCGTGATGTCCGTGTAGCGGACGAACTCGACCTTGGCCACCGTGCCCAGGCCCCGGACGAGGAAGCCGTACTCCTCGTCCCGTCCCTCCTCCATCAGCAGCACGATGGGCTTGTTGAAGGCGCTCGCCCAGCCGATCTCGATGTGGGTGCCCGGCGAGGGCGGGATGCCGGGGATGGCGACGAACACGTCCGCCTTCTCGATCTCCGTCTGGTCCAGCGGGGTGCACTGCTCCGGAGTCAGCACCTCGGCGCCCCAGGCTTCTCTGCGGTGCGCGTTGTAGACGTGCAGCCCCTGTTTCTCGAAGTGCTCGATGAGCAGGAGGAACGGGCGCCGTCCGGCGGTCGGCATGGTCTGTGTCTCCGGGTCGACCAGGCCCATGAACGGCCCGGCGAGGAAGACTCTGCGCACGCCCGCGACGACGGGCTCTGGCGTACTGGCGGTGAGGGTCACCGGACAACCTCCGAGTGGGAAGACGTGACGGACGGAGCGGTACGGAGCGGGAGGAGTCGTGTCGGGGCGCGGCCGCCGGCTCAGTCCTTGAAGAAGCACTGGATGTAGGCGTTGCCGGTGGTGCCGTAGGTGTACTCGGTGGTGTCGTACGCCTGGTAGCGGTGGCGTTCGACATGGATGCGGCTGAAGTGGTCGACGTACTGCCAGCGCAGCTCGGGCTTGGTGCTGAAGAACGGGATGAAGACACCCCCCGGGCGCAGCGCCCGCACCACCTCGGGCATCGTCCTCGCCCACAGCTCCTTGTCCGTCCACACCTCCATGTCCAGGGCCGGGTCGAAGAACATGCCGTCGATGCTCTCGCTCGGCAGGTCGTGGACCCGCCGGAAGAAGTCGCCGCGCTCGATGGTCAGCGTGGCCGGCGGTTCCGGCTGGGCGGCCCGGAACAACTCCTCCACCTCGTCGAACAGTTCGAGCACGGTGTGGCGGCGAGTGGCCGGGTTGCGGGCGATCCGCAGCGCCGAGAGGCCCAGGCCGAGGCCCACCTCGTAGAAGTCCTGCCCGTGCCGGCACAGCAGGTCGGCGCTGGCCCACATCAGGTCCCGCTCCCAGGCCTGCATGGCCTGCTCGCCGCCGATGCTCAACGTCACCTCGCCGTCCTTCTCGATCAGTTCGATCTCCGGCTCGGCGGGGCCGGTGGTCGTGGTGCCGGTGTTCTCCTGCACGGCTGTCCTCCTGGGACGGGGGTGGAGGCCGACGGTCGTCAGCCCTGTCGCGGGACGACTCCGAAGTGCCGCCGGGCGGTGGAGACCGCCAGGTCCTGCACCGCGAAGACGGTGAAGTAGTAGGCCTGCGGAGCCGTGTCCGCGGCGAAGCGCACCTGGAACGACACGTCCTTGGGGCCGCGGTCGGCGCCCTTGGCCCGGACGACCGCCGGTTCCACGGCGGCCGAGTCGCGCAGGTAGGTGGGGACGAACAGGCCGAGCCGCACCGGCCCCGGCCGGGGCGCGGTCAGTTCCACGCGTACCTGGAGCACCCCGCCCGCCGGGACCTCGTCCGCGGCGTGGGCGAGCAGTTCGGGCGCCCGGGGGACCCGGAACGTCACGTCACCGCAGCGCAGGCAGACCACGCACACGGTGTCCAGGACGTGCGGCAGCAGGCCGCGCCGGGTGAACCGCTGGGCCGGCCGGCCGCAGTGGCACACCACGTCCTCGACGTGTTCGTCGAGCCGGCTGCGGTCACCGAAGTGCGCGGGGTAGTTCATCAGCTCGGTCTCCGGGTTCTCGGTGACCTGCTGGGCGATGACGTGGTCGAGGGACTGGAGGTCGGCGTCGAGGGACGCGCGCATCTCGTCGGCGGACCGGTCGGCCAGGTGAGTGGGGCGGGCCACCCGCAGGTCGACCTTGCGGGCCAGCTTGACGAGCCTGGGGCGCAAAGGGTGGTTGTGCGGCAGCAGTTCGCCGGTGAGCAGCGCGGTGAGGCGGGTCCCGACGGTGAGAAGCAGTTCGTCGGGGCGGTGGTCGGACGGTGCGGGCGCGGCCGGCGCGCCCCCCTGCGGATGCGGCAGGCCGAAGCGCATGAACGCGGGGTAGGGGTGCGAGCCGGCCAGGCTGGCGTTGAGGGTGTCGACGGAGTCCGTGCCGGTGGCGGCGGCCCGCATCCAGGCGGTGTTCTCGGGCCGGTCGGAGTCGTGGACCGACACGGCGGAGACCACGGTACGGGCCGGGCCGTCGAGGGCGTTGAGCAGGATCTGGTAGCGCGGGTCGTACAGCGCGAGGTCGGAGAGAGGCCCGCTGTTGCAGGCGCTGAGGACCACCTCGGCGGCGGCCACCCGGTTGAGGGGGACGAGTTTGTCCTCCGGCTTGTAGCAGGGCAGGCCGTAGGCGCAGCGCGGGCCGAGGAGCGACGGTTCGCGCGTGGCGGCGGTGTTGAGCCCGCAGATGGTGAACTCGCCGAGGTTGATGCTGTCGTCCTTGCCGTGCCCCTGGAAGACGACCTTGCGCCACTGGTTGCCGAGGATCTCGGCCTGGATGTCGTCGCGGTCGAAGTCCCGGTCGTCGTAGACCCGCACGTCGCCGGTGGACGCGGGCCGGTCGGTGTCGGTGAACAGGCCGAGCCGGGTCAGGGCGGCGCTCGGGCGGGCGTACTGCTTGGCCACGTTCCACAGCAGGGAGACCGGATCGCGGCCGCTGAGGAAGGACAGCCCGGCGTCCTCGGCCCGGTAGGTGCTCTGGAGCAGGTCGCGCACCGGGTCCAGGCGCAGCCGGTCGTAGGTGCCCACCACCAGGAGGCTGCCGCCCAGACCGTGTCCGAACCGGCGCAGGTCGTGCGCGCCGAGCCAGATTCCGGCGAGCGGGGCGAGAAGGTCGGTGAGTCCGTCGGGCAGTTCCTCCCCGCCGAGGACCACGCCGTGGTCGAGGGGGGCGGGGAGCGCGGTGCGGTCGTAGAGCCGGCCGGCCAGGTCGATGCTCTCCGCCAGGTCGGCACGGCCGTCGGTGAGGACGGGCACGGCCACGGCCTCCGGCGCCGCCAGGAACTCCTTGACGGCGGTCCGGAGCCGACCGGGGGGTACCGGGGTGAACAGCGGGCGTCGGGGGGCCTGCTGCCCGGTCGTGCTCGGGTCTGTGCCGGCGGACTGCATCAGTGGTGACCTCTGTCTTCGGGTTCTGTCGTCGGTTGGGTGCGGTTCGGACGTGGTGGGGACCGGCGGACCTGACGGGTGGCGCGGTGGCCGGCGGCCCGCTCAGGTGGCGGCGGTGACGGGGGCGGCCGCCGGCCGGGTGAACAGGCCGCGGCAGGCGAACGCCCCGAGCGCGGTGGCCAGGGCCGTGGCGAGGGCGAGGGCGAAGACGCCGCGCGGGCCGAGCGGTTCGACCAGCAGGCCGCCCGTCTGCTGGCCGACGGCCTCGCCCAGCACGGTGGCGAGCGACGCCCAGGTGAAGGCCTCGGTCAGCAGACGGCTGTCGGCCAGCGTGCTGACCAGGGTCATCTCGCCGGCGGAGACCAGGGCGATGGGTACGCCGCCCACGGCCAGCGCCAGGGCCAGGGTCAGTTCGGAGGTGGCCAGCAGCGGCAGCGCCGTGCCCACCGCGTAGCACAGGACCAGCCAGGGGAAGCGACGGTGCACCGGGCGCTCGGACTGGGAGGCCCCCAGCCACAGGGCGCCGAGCGCACTGCCGATGCCCCAGCAGGCGTAGACGAACCCGGTGCGGCCAGGGGTGCCGTGCTCGTCGACGAAGGCGGGAATGGCGAGTGTCATCAGTCCGATCGGTACGGCCGCCCCGGCCATCACGGCGATCAGGGCGAGCAGCGCGGGATCGCGCAGCGGGCCCGGCCGGCCGAGGGCCGGGCCGCCGGCGGGCCGGGCCGCCGCGCGTTCCGCCGCGAGGACCTGGGGCGGCACCCGGGTGAACGCCAGGCCGACGGCGCCGGCCCCGCCGAGGACCGCGACGACCGTGACAGCGGCTCCCGCCGATCCGGTGATCATCAAGGTCGCGAGCATCGCCGGGGCGCCGATGACCAGCAGTTCGGTGAGGAGTGCCTCCCACAGATACGCGGTCTCCCGCTCGTCGTCGCGCAGCGGCAGACGGGCCCAGAGGCTGCGCATGCAGGCGTTGGCCGGAGGCAGGAAGCAGCCGGCGACCACGGCCAGGACCAGTTGGGCGGGGGAGGCGGGTCCGGTGGCCCAGACCAGCGCGGCCAGCGCACCGGGGTAGACGAGCCCGGTGGCGAGCAGCATGGGCCGCCGCCCGGCGCGGTCGATGCGCCGGGCGATGACCGGGCCGCCCAGCGCCATGCCCGCGGTGTAGAGCGCGGAGACCAGACCGGCCTGGGCGTAGCTGCCGCCCTGCTCGCGCACGACCAGGACCATGGCGAGCGACATCAGGTAGACGGGCAGCCGGGAGACCACGCTCCACCAGGCGAGCGGGGCGACGTACGGCCGGGTCAGAAGGCGCAGGAAACGCCGGGGCATCCCTGTCATGACGGGTCGGTCCTCCGTGGGTCGGACGGGGCGCTCGCGCCCGAAGGCGCGGGCGGGCCGAAGGGGGTTCAGGCGGACAGCCGCGGCGCGGCGTCGGCCGCGATCTCCATGGTGAACGCCTTCAGCACCCCCCTTATACGGTCCTCCACCTGTGCGGCCGTGGCACCCTCCACGTGGACGTGGCCGCAGGCGCTGTGCGAGGCACGCCGGGCGCTGACATGTTCTCCGGGTGAGGTGCGCAAGGCGGCGTGGACGACGCCGGGCATCCGCAGCAGTTCCTCCCGCGAGGTGAGCGCGGTGACGGTGCCGGTGCCGGTCAGCGGCAGCAGCAGGTCGCCGACGCAGCGCCGTCTCCCGTACTCCAGGGCGGGCCGGCGTCCGCTGTAGACGTCGAGGGTGGCGCCGAAGACGTCGAAGCCGTAGGCGTATCCGTGGTTGGCGGCGATCTCGCAGCCCGCCATCCGGATGCCGACCTCGCTCGCGTACGGCTCGCCGTCGATCTCGAAGAACTCCATGTGGAGGTAGCCGTGGTCCACGCCCATGCCGTGCACGACGCGGCGCACCAGGCCGCCGACGTCGCAGGCGGGCCCCGGGCCCGAACCCACGCTGATGTTGGCGTTCATCGCCCCGTCGACGATGTCCAGCGGCCGGCACGGCATGGCGCTGGGCCAGACGTCCAGCACCTCCTTGCCGTGGATCAGCGCGCACGCCTCCCATTCGGTGCCGCCCAGGTACTGCTCCACCATCCACCGCCGGGCCGTGAGGTCGACCTGGCGGACGTCCCCGGGGCCGTCGAGGCGGTAGGTGTCGACGCAGGCGAAGGAGTCGACGGGCTTGAGCACGACCGGCCAGCCGTGGGCCGCGGCGAAGCGGCCGATGTCGTCGGCGGTGCGGACGGGCGCGTAGTCGGCGGTCCGCAGCCCGAGCCGGCGGAACCTGTCCTTCATCGCGACCTTGTCCCGTACCCAGGCGACCTGCTGGGAGGTCAGATGGGGCAGGCCCACCAGCCGGGCGAAGCGCTGGGCCGTCTCCTGGCGGGGTTCGGACGGGTTGCAGAAGCGGGTCGGCCGCAGCGGCTGGCGCCGGATCCAGGCGAGGTAGCGCCGGGCCTCGGCGGCCGGCGGCGCGTTCCGGCGGACCCAGAAGGCGGGCAGGTGGGAGGTCTCGCGCAGGTACTCGGCCGACAGGTCGGCGCGCGCCTCCTCGAACCGCAGCAGCACCAGCGATCCGGCACGGTGCCGGGCCGCGTGGCGGGTGAAGGAGGAGGCTCTGTCGTCGGCCATCAGGAGGACCTCGCGGGCAAGGTCCCCCTCGGGCGGTGTGACGGGGGGCGTGACGGGGGGCGGTGCGGCGGTCACAGCACCTCCAGGGTCTGCCGCAGGGTCTTGGCCGCCAGCCGCTGCTCGGCCTCGGGCAGTTCCGGGGAGAGCGGCACGCACAGGGTGCGGTCGAGCAGCGAGCGGGTACGGGCGAATCCGTCCCGGCTCACGGCCTGCGGCAGGTCCCCGGCGAGGTTCCAGGGAAAGCCGTCCGCGTAGAGGGAGTTGCGGGAGGTGAGGACCGGATGCTCGGGCAGGAAGTACTTGTCCAGTGTCCAGTGCGGGATGCCCCGCGCGCTCAGCAGGGCCACCGCCGCGTCGCGCAGTTCACGGCTCTCCAGCCGCAGCCGCACACTGGTCTTGGCGTCACCGGCGGACCGGGGCAGCAGCGCGAGGTCCCGGCGCTCGGGGAGTTCCTGCGCGGTGATGGCGTAATGGCTCTCCAGCCCGGCCAGCACCTCGTCGAGGTGGCGGAACTGCTGGAGCTGGACGGCGGCGACCTCCTCGCTGGTGACCAGGTTCTCCCCGTAGTAGGCGCCCTCCTTCCAGGTGGGGTAGCGGCCGGGCACCCGGGCCGAGCCGTGGTCGTGGTAGCACCGCATCACCGCGTACGCCGCGGCGTCGTCGGTGACCAGCAGACCGCCCTCGCCGGAGGTGAGGATCTTGTTGTGGTGGAAGCTGAACGCCCCGGCCCAGCCCCGGGTGCCGGTGCGGCGCCCGTCGGGGAAGGCGGCCCCGAGGGCCTGGGCCGCGTCCTCGATGACGTGGGGGACACCCTCGGGCAGCGGCGCGACCGAGCCCTCCATGTGCGCGACGACGACCCGCCGCGCGTCCGGCGGCAGGAGCGAGCCGTCGAGGGCGAAGGACTCGTCGACGTCGACGGGGACCGGGACCAGCCCGGTGGACAGCACCGCTCCGGCGACCGCGACGAAGGTGACGGCCGGGATGTAGACGGGGTCACCGGTCCGGGGCCGGGTGGAGACCAGGGCGAGCCGCAGCGCCTCGGTGCAGTTGTGCACGGCCAGCACATGACCGACGCCGAGCTGCTCGGCCACCTGGCGTTCGAGCCGGGTCGCCATGCTGTCCGACTCGGTCTGGTAGCGGAAGAGCACACCGCTCTCGACGGCCTGCCGCAGCTCGCTCATGTCCGGCCAACGGAGGTAGTTGGCGCCGTAGGGCAGGAAACGCTGCCCGAGCCGCTTCTCGATCGTCATCGTCCGCCCTCCCGCTGCCCGGGGGCGGGGACCCGGGTCTCGGTGAGCGGGTAGACGCTGTCGTCGAGGAGCATCTCCCGCCCCTGGTAGTTCCGCAGGACCAGCCCCTCCGGGGTCTGCCGGTAGGAGGGACGGGACATGGGGATCTTGCCCAGGCGGGTGGTGAGGACGTACTGCGGGACACCGAAACCCGTGATGTGGCCCTGGAGGCCGTCCATGATCTCCCAGCCCTTCTCCACGGAGGTCATGAAGTGGGAGACACCGGTGACGTTGTCGCAGTGGTACAGGTAGTACGGGCGTACGCGGATGCGCAGCAGCTCGGTCATGAGCGTGCGCATCGTGGCCACGTCGTCGTTGACGCCGCGCAGCAGCACGGTCTGGTTGCCGACCGGGATGCCGTGCCGCAGCAGCCGGTCGACCGCCCGCTCGGCCTCCGGAGTGATCTCCTTGGGATGGTTGAAGTGGGTGTTCAGCCAGACCGGGTGATAGCGCGACAGCATCTCGCACAGCTCCGGGGTGATCCGCTGCGGCAGCAGCACCGGGAACCGGCTGCCGATCCGGATGATCTCCACGCTCGGGATGGCCCGCAGGCCGGAGACGATCTCCTCCAGTTTCCCGTCCCGGTAGGACAGCGGATCGCCGCCGGTGAGGAGAACGTCGCGGATCTCGGGATGGTCGGCGATGTAGCGCAGGTCCTCGCCGAAGTCCTCGCCCTCGCTCTTCTCGAAGTACGTCCCGTCGACGTCGGTGGTGTGGAACTTGCGGGTGCAGTGCCGGCAGTAGACCGGGCACGCCTCGGTGATCAGCATGATCACGCGGTCGGGGTACTTGTGCACGACGCGGTTGGTCCGGCGGTAGAACATGTCGCCCACCGGGTCGACCTCGGCGCCGCTGTAGTCCATCAGCTCACCGAGCGCCGGGACGGCCTGCCGGCGCACCGGGCAGTCCGGGTCGTCGGGGTCCATCAGCGAGGCGTAGTACGGCGTGACGGACCACCGGTACTTGCCCGCCGTCTTCTCGATCGCCTCCTCCTCGTCGGGGGTGGGCCGGATCCATTCCCGGGCCTTGCCCAGGTTGGTGACGCGCTTGCGCATGTGCCAGTGCCAGTCGTTCCACTGGCTGTCGGGGATGTCGTCGCGGCGGGTGAGGGCGGGCGTGATCCCGTCGGTGTCTGGGCTCATCTGGGACATGAGGTCTCCGGTCGAGCGGCTCGGGTCGGAAAGGCGTACGTGGTCGGGCCCCGGGTGCGGGACGCGGCGTCCTCAGAACGCCACGGGCGCGAGGGCGAGTTGGCGGACCTTGCGGGCGACGCGCTGGGCGCCCCGCAGGTCGTCCGCGGACAGCCCGGTGAGCGGGAAGGTCCGGTCGTCGTCGGCCGTCCACAGGGCCGGTTCGCCCGGATCGGCACCGGCGGCGCGGGCGACGGGCGCGAGCTGCCGTATCCGGCGGGTCAGGTCCTCCTGGCCGGCGTCGAGGGCGGGGAGGAGGACGAGCGGTGAACGACGGGCCTGCGCGAGGGAGAGGGCGGTCAGGGTGGGGGAGGCGCAGAAGTACCGTGCCGCCGCGTGCAGGGCGTCCACATCGCTCCGGTGGGCCTCGTGCAGCCGGACGCCGGCGACCTGCCGCAGCCCGGCGGCGACCGGCGCCACGCCGGCGTCGCACACCACGTCGCACCTCCCGGCCCGGCGCACCGCCTCCTCGGCCAGTGGCCGCAGCGTCCGGTCGGTGAAGGCCCTGAGGTCACCGGCCGGTACGGGGGCGGACAGGAGCAGCAGGCATCCCGCGCGGGTCCGGTCGCGGGTGAGCCGGGCCGGGGCGAGCAGCCCGGTGCGGCTCACGCCGGCCGCGGCCGCCGCCCGGAGGCCGGCCGGCCGCAGCGCGGACGGCCAGGCGGGAGCCTGTACATGGCGGACGGCCGCCGTGACCGGGGGCAGGGCCCCGGCCGTGTGGCCGCAGTGCAGGTGGACCACGGGCACGCCGCCGTCGCTCAGTTCGCCGGCCGCGGCGGGAACGTCGCACACGAGCGCGGCATCGGGACGGTCACCGTCCCGCCACACCGCGTCGGTTCCCCACACCAGCTCCATCCCGCCCAGGTGGGCGGCGATCCGGCGGCAGGCGGTCAGCGAGTCGAGCCGCCCGGGGTCGTGCACCAGCAGCAGGCGCTTGCGCGGCGGCGCGCCGGGCGCCTGCCCGGTGTCGTCGGGGGCCGGCATCTCTCTCCCGTCGGTCAGTACTGCCACGCCTGCACCCCTCCCAGCCGGGCGACGTCGTCGCTGTACCCCGCCGCGGTCGTGGAGCACCCGCTGCAACTGCGCGGACCCTCCCGCCGGAAGAAGTCGGCGTGCGCGCGGAAGGCGGGGGTGTCGAGGCTGATGGCCCCGCCCTCACGCAGCGGCGCGCCTCCGGGGCCGTCGTCGTCCTCACGGTGCGGCAGGCAGCTACAGGCGTAGGCCCTCCCGTACTTGCCGTCGAGGTAGATCACGTCGTCCACGACGTGGCACAAAGGTTCAGCGGCCCGCGGGGTCACCGAGTCGCGGAAGTACCGCTCCTGCTCCCGCGGGGTGTCCCCGTAGAACCGTTTGCCGAGCGGGACGAGCATCTCTTGCGGGTCCGCGTCGTAGAGCGGGTCGCACAGCGCCCGGACGTGGTCCGGGTCGGGGTAGTGGATGGTGCGTCCCAGTTTCAGCGCGGAGAGTTCCCACTGCCGTACGCCGGCTTCGGTCAGGACCTTCTGCAACTGGGGCATCTCGGTGTAGTTGTGCGGCCCCACCACGCTGTTCACCCGGGGCAGCACGCCGAGTCGGGTGGCGGCGCGCAGGCCGCGCAGTCCGTTGTCGAACATGCCCGGCGAGCGGCGGTAGACGTCGTGGGTCTCGGCGGAACCGCCGTCGAGGCTGACGATGACCTGGGCGAGGCCCGCGTCGGCCAGCCGCTCGATCTGGCGCGGCAGCATCATGCCGTTGGTGATGAGGGACATCCGCATGTCCGCGTCGGTGCCGCGGCGCACCAGTTCCACGACGTCCGCGTGCATCAGCGGCTCGCCGCCGGTGAAGCGGATGTAGCGGACCTTGGCCTCGGCCGCGCGCGGCAGCAGTTCGTCGAAGTCGTCGAGGGAGAACCGGAAGGAGTCTCTGGAGAGGGCGAACTCGCACATGAAGCAGTCCGCGTTGCACGCCTCCAGGATCCGGATGAACAGGTACCTGTCGCGGGTGCCCGGGTGTTCCTCCGGTCCGGTGTGCGGGGGTGCCGGTTGTCCGGTCATGGCGGAGCCTTCCTGCCACCTGGGTGGCGACCGAAGAGTGAGCGTCGGCTCAGTTGCGGGCGGCGGCCGGTGCCCGGGGGACGAGGGCCAGCAGCCGGTCGGCGACCTGGCGGGCGCCGTGTCTGCCGACGGCGTCGGTGAGACCGGTCCAGCGGGCACCGGCGCGGGCGTCGCGCAGTGCAGCCCGGATCGCGTCGCGCACGTCGGCCCGGACCCGGTGGGCGTCCGGCCCGGCCGCGGCGGCGGCGATGCCTCCGTAGATGACACGCAGCGCGGTGTCCTCGGGACCTGTGCGGTCGCGCAGCACATCGGCCTCGGAGAAGACCTCCTGGGGCCAGCGCACCCGCACGTCCGTGCCGACCGCGTGGCTGTGGTGACGGCCGTTGAAGATCTGGCTGAGGTTCTGCGGGGGGAGGCACACGGTGGGCCGGCCCCGCGCCCCCGCCTCCAGCAGAGTGGTCAGTCCCGGCGAGGTCAGCAGGACGTCGGTGTCCGCGAGCCGTTCCAGGAAGGTTTCGTGGGGGAGGGAGCCGTAGGTGACGTCGACCCCCGGGGGGTGGTCCGCGTCGACGGTGAACCCGGCGGGCAGGTTGCCCGCCACGTGCACCTCCCGTACGCCGGCGGCTGCCAGGGCGCCCAGCGTGGCGGGAACGACGAGGGAGGGATAGCAGGTCCAGTCGGTGAGCGTCGGGGACCGCAGTCCGCCGAGGCTCACCAGGGCACTGCGCCAAGGGGCGTCCGACGCGGGCCGGGTGCTCCCGGTGCCCGCCCGGGCGTTCTCCGGCGCCGGACCGGATGCTCGGGCGGTGTGCGCCACGACCGCCTCGACCCAGCGCAGGTTGGTGACGGCCGAGAGCACGCCCTGGCATTCGGGGGGCAGGTCGAGGCACTTCTGCGCGCAGTACACGGACACCTCGGTGGGGAGCACGTCGCGGTCCCCGTCGGTCCACAGGAACGGCAGGCTGTCGACGAACACGGTGGGGACGCCGGCCGCCTCCAGCGCGATCGCGGCGGGGCCCTCCAGCACCACCAGGGCGGTGCTGATCCGCTCCCGGCGCACCACGTCCGCGACCGCCTGCCGGTCCGTCACGTCGAGGTCGTACCACCGCTCGACGCCGTGCTCCTGAAGGAGCGTGCGACTCAGACCGGAGGCGAGTCCGACGAACCGCAGTGGCCCGGACGTTCTGTCCCGCAGCGCGGCGATCACGGCACTGAGCTTGCCGGTACTGCCCCACCCGAATTCGGCCCCCGCGAGGGCGACGGTGGTCGAGGAACGCGTCGAATCCCACTCCATGATGTGTACTGATCCCTCCCGTGCGCGACCGATCCGGTCGACGGCAGACAGCCGACGGCGACGGACGACGGCATGCAGCCGACGGCATGCGGGTGTACGCCGAGGGCGACTAGGCGCCCCGGGACGGACTCCGGTCCCCGCTCCCCGCTCTCGGCACATCCACCTGACTGCGGCGAATGATGACTGTCTGACACCAAGCGACAACGTACCGTAGTCATTTCGGGGCGGTGGGCGATCCTCGGTGGTCGGCCGGGATAAACCCTGAGTCGCGGACGCACTGGCACACTCCGCCCGCGCGTGAGTCCCTACCGCCTCCGCCCTGTGCGCCGGACTGCCCCGGCGCACGGCTCGTGGGCCGTGGCGGGGGCGCGCACGGGGCGGCCGCTTTCGCACGGGTGGGGCGCCGTCGGTCCGCTCTTCGCGCGGCCGGGCGGGGGCTCGCTCCTGCGCCCTGGGGCGGGTATGTGCCCGTCCCGCGTCAGGGACGAGTGCGGCCCGCTGCCGACGGCGACGCCTTGACCACTGCGAAGGGCGGTCGCTACGAGGCCTTGCTGAGGGCGGGGTCGGTGCGCCACGCGGCGGCGAGTTCGGACAGCGGTACGCCGAGCACCTCGCTGAGCCGGACGACGGTGCCGAACGCCGGCGTCGGCAGCCGGCCGGTCTCGATCTTGCGGAGGGTCTCCGGCGAGATCTCCGCCGCCAGGGCCACTTCGGCGGGGTTGCGTCCGGCCCGGGCGGAGCGCAGTGCGGCTCCCAGGCGCCGGCCCGCCTCGATCTGTTCGGGGGCGAGCGGATAGCGAACCATGCGCACATGGTAGAGCCGCAGGTGGCGGGCGGCAACCGCGTCGCCCTCTGGTATAAATATACCTGTCGGTCGCCCTGGGGAATCGAGGATCGCAGTGATCGAGCACAAATCTCCCGAAGACATCGAGCGTATGCGTGTCACGGGACAGTTCGTCGGCCAGGTGCTGGCCGAGCTGGCCGGCCTCGCCGCGGTGGGGGTCGACCTGCTCGACCTGGAACATCACGCCCGCCGCCGGATCAAGGAACGCGGCGCGGAGTCCTGCTACTGGGACTACGCGCCCTCCTTCGGCCGGGGCCCGTTCCGCAACGTGGTGTGCCTCTCGGTCAACGACGCCGTGCTGCACGGCCTGCCGCACAGCTACAAGCTGCGCGACGGGGACCTGCTGACCATGGACATGGCGGTGATGGTCGACGGCTGGGCCGCGGACTCGGCGTACTCCGTGATCGTCGGCACTCCGACCGAGGAGGACCTGCGGCTGATCGAGGCCACCGAGGTCGCCCTGGAAGCCGCGATCAGGGCCGCCCAGCCGGGCAACCGGCTCGGGGACATCTCGGCGGCCATCGGCGCGGTCGCCGCCGAGTACGGCTACCCGGTCAACCTGGAGTTCGGCGGCCACGGCATCGGCCGTACCATGCACGAAGACCTGCACATCCCCAACGACGGCCGTCCCGGCCGTGGCTGGAAGCTGCGACCCGGCCTGACGATCGCGATCGAGCCCTGGTTCGCCGCCGGCACCAACAAGATCGTGTTCGACCCGGACGGCTGGACGATCCGCTCGGCCGACGGCTCGCGCAGCGCGCACAGCGAGCACACGGTCGCCATCACCGAGGACGGCCCGCTCGTCCTCACCCGGCGCCCCCAGCACGACAAGCAGCGGGAAGGACGGCGGGTGGCACCGGCGACCGGACGCTGACAGGCACCGCACCGAGGACGAAGCCCGGACGGAATTCCCCTGGACGGTCGGCGCCGGCCCCGTGCGACGAGGGGACGTCGGTGAGCCCGCCGTGGGCCGTGCCGGCGACGGACGTCACGTCGACGTGCGCCGGACCGGCGACGCGCTCCGCGACGAGCGGACGTGCCAGGACTCCGAGGTGTCGGCGGCGCGTCGCCGAGCTGCCTGGCCGGCGTGAAGGCGGACACCCGGAACCCGCGGCGCACGCCGGGTGCCCTCCGTCATGGTGCGGCGAGCCGCCGCGCCACGGCCTCGGTGAGGTGGGCGGCGTCGGCGACGCAGCGGTAGTCGACGTTGTCCGGGGTGTCGGAGTCGAGGTGGTAGTGGGGGAGGAGCTTGTGCTCGTCCACCGACACCAGCGTGGCGGTGGGAAAGCCGTGACGGTGCGGAACGCTGCCGTCGGTGCTGTTGCGGGAGCGCAGCCCGCGCAGCACCGGGATGCCGGCCCGGCGGGCGCAGTCGGCCACCAGGGCCTTGAAGGGCGCCTCGTAGTCGTGCATCCGTACCGGGCCCTCCCCTTCGAGCAGCACCAGCCGACCGGAGCCGACGGTGTCGAGGGTCAGGAACCAGGTACGGTCCGGGGCCAGCCGTCCGAAGTGGCGGTGGGCGAAGGCCCGGACGCCCTGTTGCAGCGCCTCCTCGGCCCCGGCGGAGACGAAGCGTACCCGGACCCCCGCGACAGGCCGGGCGTGCAGGGCCTGCGCCGCCGCGAGCGCGGCGGCGACGCCGCTGAGGTTGTCGTTGGCGCCGGGGACGGCGGGCCGCGAGGCGATGTCGGCGAGCGCCGCGGCGGACAGCGCGGAGATCCAGATGCCCGTACGACGGAGGAAGCCGGCGCGCAGGGCGCTGCCGAGGGCGACGGTGACGGGACCGGCGATGACGGGCCACCACATCGGGGGATTACTGGTCATCTTGTCGACGACCTCGGGATGGCGGGCCGCCAGCCAGTGTTCGAGGTGCTGCTCGAAGACCACTCCGGACGGGGCGGCGTCGTGGTGGACCAGCACGACCAGGGTGCGGTCCGCCGTCGGATCCCCGGCCTCGGCCAGCACGTTCTGGGTCGTACGCGGCCGCGTCAGCACCCTGCGGGCCAGCAGCCGCCCGCCGGTGATGTCGTCGACGACGCCCCAGGCGGCGGCCGCGCCGGTCAGTGCCCCGGCCGCGCTCCGCCACCCGCGTCCGCGTTCCCGGCCCGCGAGCAGCCCCGAGACGGCCGCGGCGGCGCACAGCAGGCCGATCGGCCGAGCGTAGGACGGGTAGGCGGGTTCTTCCTCCACGGTCGTGGCGCACCCGGCGGCCTCGAAGCGACGCCGGATGATCTCGGCGGCCCGCCGCTCGCCGTCGGAGGTGGGCAGCCGCGGGATGTGGGCGAGCGACCGGACGGTCCGGGCCAGGGCGGCCCGCAGCTCGACCGCCGACGCATCGTCCTCGTGCGCGCCGCCCGTGTTGTCCGTGCCGCCCGTGCCGCCCGTTCCGTCCGCAGCGTCAGCGTCCATGGAGACAGGATAGATGGGCCAATACCCCTCGACATCAGACAAGTTGCTGTCATCATGACGCCATGTGGGGGAGAGGGGACCTGCGCCGGCCGGCCGCCACGATCGGCCTGCTGATCACCGTGGGTGTGTCGGGCGGGCTGCTGGTGTTCCTGATGACGCAGGGCCTGGAGAAGTCGATCCAGTGGCTGAGCGTCGCAGCGGGTGTGCTCGGCGTCGCCACCGCCGCCCAGTGGCCCGTACGCCGCATGGTGGTGTGGCTGCAGCCCGGCGAGCCGCGGCCGCCCCCTGACCTCGCCGACACCGCCGAACTGCTGGCGCGACGTCTGGACAGACAGTGGCGCCGGGAGGATCAGTGGCGTGAAGGGGGCGATGCCCTGGCGCTGCCCGTGCGTTGGGAGGTGACCAGGGAGGCGGAGTTCGCGATGACGGGGGTCCGGTGGGGTGACCTCGGATCCGCGGACAGTGCCGTGGAGCCCCGGTTGCTGGCCGGGCAGTACCAGACCATCCATGAGACCTTCACCCAGCGGCTTCCCGCCCGGCGGCTGGTCGTACTGGGCCGGGCGGGCGGCGGCAAGAGTTCCCTCGCCCGGCGGCTGGCCCGCGAACTGCTGGATCACCGCTCCCCGGGTGACCGGGTGCCGGTGTTTCTCTCCCTCGCCTCCTGGGGCCCTGAGGAGGCGCTGGGCGCCTGGGTGTCGCAGCAGCTCGTCCGCGACCACGCCATGCTGGGGAAGCAGACGCCCGACCGCATCGAGGGTTCTCCGGTGCCGCTGGCCAGGAGCCTGGTGGAGGACGACCGGCTGCTGTTCGTCCTCGACGGCTTCGACGAGATCCCGCAGGCGTCGCGGGCAGAAGCCCTGAGGGGGATCAAGGAGATCGGCGCGCGGGTCCCCGTCGTGGTGACCAGCCGCACCGACGAGTACCGGCAGGCCGTGGAGGACTTCGGGCGGGGACTTCCGCGCGCCGCGGCGGTCGAGCTGTCCCCCGTCGACGCGCCGGCGGTCAAGAGCTACCTGAGGGAGTACACGGCGCTGATCCCACCGGACCGCTGGGACGAGGTCTTCACGCTGCTCGACCGCGCCGACGGCAACGCGGTCGCGCGGGCCCTGCGGGTACCGCTGATGATCTGGCTGGCGCGCCTCGTGTACGAGCGCAGGGACCGGGACCCCGCGGAACTGGCCGACCCCGTCGCCTTCGCCGACCCCACGGCGGTCGAACACCACCTCCTGGACCGGATGGTCACCGCCGCCTACCGCCGCCCCGGCCGCCGCAGCGGACCGGAGACGGTCCACCGGGCGCGGCGCTGGCTGAGCTTCCTCGCCCGGTGGCTGGAGGCCGACGGGACCAAGGATCTGGAGTGGTGGAGGCTGCACGGCGCCGACCCCTCGGCCGCGGCCCGGCTGACGACCGGCCTTCCGGTGGGGCTGGCGGCCGGTGTCCCCGCCGGATTCATCACCGGCACCTTCTACGGCCCCTGGGCCGGGATCGCGGCCGGCGCCGCGCTCACCGCCCTGGCCACGGCCCGTGCCTTCGCCTGCGCGTGGCAGCCCTTCGGGGGCCGGCTGCCGGGCCCGCTTCTCGGCCGGTCCATCGCGCTGGCCACCGGGTTCGGCACCGGCCTGCCCCTCGTGCTCCAGGGCCACCTGCCCGTCGGGGTCGCCCAGGGCACCTGCGTCGGCATGCTCGCCGGGCTGGCGGCCGGTTTCGTCGTCCACGAAGGGCCCGGGGCGCCGACCCGGGTGACGGTGGCCATCCGCGGCAACCGGCTGGCCATTCTGCGGCGGCTGGTCACCGGGCTGCTGGTCGGGGTGGTCTTCGGGGCGGTGCTCGGCCTCGCGCTCGGTCTGGTCGACGGGCCCACGACGGGCATGGTCTTCGCGGTCCTGTCCGTCGCCATGGGCTTCGCCCTCGGCATCGTCGACGGTCTGCGCGTCTGGATCGACAAGCCCACCGATCTCCGCGGCTCCGTCAGCCCCCGCACCGTCCTGCGCGACGACCGCACCGCCGCCCTCGTCCGCGCCCTGGTCGCCGGCCCCCTCGTCGCCGCCGCGACCGCGCTCACCACCGCCTTCGCCTACGGACCGCGGACCGGCCTCGCCCTCGGGGGCGCGATGGCCTTCGCGTACGCCACCACTGACCGGATGGTCGGCGTCGCCAGTACCTCCTGGGGCCGCTTCACGCTCGTACGGGCATGGCTGGCCCTGCGCAGGCAACTGCCCTGGCACCTCATGGGCTTCCTCGACGACGCCTACGACCGGGGCATCCTCCGCCGGTCCGGTGCCGTCCACCAGTTCCGCCACGCCCGGCTGCAGCAGCGGCTCGCGGCCGGCCCCTCCGGCTCCGCGGCTTGACTTCGCCGGAGGGCCTCCGCTGCCGCTGTCGAAGGCAGCGGGAAGCCCACCCGCAGTGGCCGGGCTCGGTGAGCGGCCCCACGAGAGGGGTCATCGTCTCGCGGTGGCGGTCGCGCCGCCGCGCTCCGACAGCGGGGCGGGCACGGTGCCCGGCCGGGCTGACGGCTCGGCCCGCAGGGCGCTCGACGGCGTTCCACTACGCCGCCGCCGAGGGGATTCACCCCGCCGCGCGGAATGTCACCGCTCGGTCCCGGTGCGAGGGGAGCACAACCGAAGCGTCCGTCCGCCCGTCTAAGGGGCAGGGATCGTAACCAGATGACCACCTCCACGCGAAAGGGCAGGACCGACCATGGGGGATGTACGCAGACGGAGTGCCGTCGCACTCGGGATCACCGGACTGGTGGCGCCGCTCACTCTCGCGTTCGGCGCCACGCCGGCGCAGGCCGCGAGCTGCACCACGCAGGCCGGACCGCACCAGAAGCAGGTGGAGAAGTTCCTCGGCCGTCCGGTCGACGGCAAGCAGTCCGCCGCCGACTGCAAGGCCATCAAGGCTTTCCAGACCAAGCACGGAATCTCCCCGAACATCGGCTACGCCGGCTCCATCACCTGGGGCGTGATGGACCTGATGCAGAAGCAGAAGGCCGTCGGCAAGAAACCCAACAAGGCCGGCAAGTGCCCGGTGAACAAGGGCCGGATCGCCTGCGTGAACCTGACCCTTCAACTGAGCTGGATCCAGGACGGCAAGAAGCTCGTCTACGGCCCCGTCCCGGTCCGTACCGGCCGCGACGGCTATGAGACCCGCACCGGCCTGGAGAAGATCTACTGGCGCAACATCGACCATGTCTCGACCATCTACGACGTGCCCATGCCCTACGCCCAGTTCTTCGACGGCGGCCAGGCCTTCCACTCGGTCGGCGTCAGCATGTGGAACCCGCCGGGCTCCCACGGCTGCGTCAACATGACCAAGACCACGGCCAAGAAGTACTGGTCGCTGCTGAAGAAGAACGACGACGTCTTCGTGTACGGCCGCAAGCCCGGCACCTGATCCTCCCCCCGCACACCAGCCTGCCGCGCCGGCTCGTACGTGAGACGCCCGGCAGGGTGCAGCGGCGGGCACCCCGCGAGCAGGACGAGCCCCCGCGCTCCGCTTCTCGTGCCGTCCACCCACCCGCGCGCACTTTACCTTCCGGTTGGTAAAGTAGGTACATGCCGAGAAACGCGAAGCACCGCATCCTGGACGGCGCGCTGAACCTGCTCCGCGTCGAAGGCGGCGGTTCGATCACCCTGGACGCGGCGGCCAGGGAAGTGGGACTGACCAAACCGGGGCTGATGTACCACTTCGCGACCAAGGAAGCCCTGATGCTGGCCGTGGTCGGCCACGTCGCCGACCGGTGGGAGCAACTCCTGCTGGGCCGGCTGGGCCGACCCTTGGAGGCCGCCTCCGCTCACCAGCGGATCCGGGTCTACGTCGAGGTGGCCCTGGACGGCCCCTTCGACCGCGCGGACTTCGCGATCTACTCCGACGCCCACTACCGCACCGCCCTGACCGACACCTGGGTGCGCCGCATGGAGCCCTGGGTCACCCTGCCCGACACCCTGCCGGACGCGGTGCGGGCCCGGCTCACCGCCGCCCGGCTTCTCGCCGACGGCTACTGGACGGCCGCCGCCACCGGCGTCTTCCCCGTCCCCGACCACGACCGCGTCCCCCTCCTCGCCGTGGCCGAGAACCTCCTGGAAGACGGGACTCCCCGATGAAGAAGTGGCTGCTGCTCACCGCGGCGATCCTCCTCGAAGTCACCGCCACCCTCTCCCTGCGCGGAGCCCTCGACCACCCGGCGCTCTACGTCCTCGTCGCCCTCGGCTACGTCGGCTGCTTCGCCGCCCTGGCCATGGTGCTGCGCGCGGGCCTGGCCCTCGGCGTCGCCTACGGCATCTGGGGCGCCTCCGGCGTCGCGCTCACCGCCGTCCTGGCCACCGTCATCTTCGGCGACCCGCTCACCGCGGTCATGGGCGTCGGCATCGCCCTGGTCATCGCCGGCGTGCTCTGCGTCGAACTCGGCGCACAGGCCGCCCACGCCCGCCGGCCCCACCCGGAAGAAGCGACCTCGTGAACTGGGTCTTCCTGATCGGCGCCATCCTGACCGAAGTCACCGCCACCCTGTGCCTGCGGATGGCCTCCCAGGGCGGCGGCAGGAAGTGGCTCGCCGGCACCCTGGCCGGATACCTCACCGCCTTCGCCGGCCTCACCCTGGCCCTGGACGGTGGCCTGGCCCTCGGAGTCGCCTACGGCATCTGGGCAGCCGCCGGCGTCGCCCTGACCGCGGTCGCCTCCCACCTCCTCTTCCGCGAACCCCTCACCAAGGTCATGGGCGCGGGCATCGGCCTCATCGTCGTCGGCGTCCTGTGCATCGAACTCGGAGCCGCCCACTGACCGGCCCTGCCGGGCAACACGCGGCACGCGGCACCGATCGCAGGCAGGCGGGTTCGACGATCCGGGAGCGCACCGAGCGCACCGTCAGCGAGGCCGTGCGCCGGCCCATCGACCCGCCCACAGGCGGCGATCTCTGTGCGATGAACTTCTCCGTCACCCTCCTGGACCCGAACGGGTTCGAACGGGCGCAGTCCGGCAGCCACCGGATCTGCCGACCGGGAGGCGGGCACGGCCCCGGCCGCGTCGCGCAAGCCACGTCCCAGGAGTGTCCACCAGCCCGGCTGCGACGGCCCGAGGGGCCCCGTATCCGGTTTGGACTCGGGGCTCCTCCTACATGGGTGCGGCACTGAGTACCGTGGCGCGGAAGGACCCCACCACCGGCCGCAGTTCGACGCGGTGCCAGGCGGCCCACAGCCGTGCGGAGCCGCTGTGCCAGGGCAGTTCGCGCACCGCGATGCCGGGCGCCGCGCCCCGCACCATGCTCCGCTCCACCAGCGCCAGCCCGAACCCGGAGGCGACCAGCCCCAGCGCGGTGAGCGGTTCGGCGGCGTCCAGCGTGATGTCCGGGGTGAAGCCCGCCGCCACGCACGAGGCGACGAACGCGTCGCGCCACGCCGGATCGCGGCTGCTCTCCACCGCGATCCACGGCTGCCCGTCGAGGTCCTCCGGCACGAGGTCGGCCCGGTCTGCCAGGGGATGGTCGACGGGCAGCACGAGGAGGAGCGGATCCTCCAGCAGCAGCGCCGAGCACAGATCAGGGTCGTTTTCGGCCGGCGGCTCCTGGACCAGCGCGATGTCCAGGCTCCGCTGCCGCAGCCCCTCGAACTGCTCGGCGCTCTGCTGCCCGTACAGCGCCACATGGATACCCGGCCGCTCCAGCCGCAGGGTGCGCAGCGCGGCGGGCAGGAGCCCCGTGTGCATGGCGTCCGGTACGTAGCCGACGCAGAGCCCGCCCTCCTCGCCCCGCCCGAGCCGGCGTCCCAGGTTCTCCAGCCGGCCCGCATGGGTCAGCAGGGCCCGGGTCTCGGCGAGGAAGACACGGCCGTCGGACGTCAGACGGATCCGCTGCCGGTCGCGCTCGAACAGGACCAGCCCCAGCTCCTTCTCCAGTTGGGCGATCTGCCGGCTGAGCGGCGACTGGGAGATGTGGAGCTGTTCGGCGGCGCGCCCCACGTGTTCCGTCTCGGCGACGGCGACAAAATAGCGAAGCTGGCGGAGATCAAGCATGTCACGTCCTCATAAGACCTTCGGAGACTGAAGTAAGCCCAAACAAGTCTTGGACAGTCTCAACACTCGATCCTAACCTCGAATGCGTAAGGCCGACGAGGCGTACGCGATCCGAGGTTCCCGCCTCGGAGCGGCGCTGACGGTCGGCTCCTCCCGCACAGCTACAAGGACGCGCACATGAGCATCTCCCACCTCCTCCCCGGCCGGCTCGGCTTCGGCACCGCACCGCTCGGCAACATGTTCCGGGCGATCCCTGACGACGAGGCCGCCGCCACCGTGACCGCCGCCTGGGACCAGGGCATCCGCTACTTCGACACCGCCCCCTTCTACGGCGCCGGCCTCTCCGAGATCCGGCTCGGCGACGTACTCGCCCAGCACCCGCGCGACGCCTACGTCCTCAGCAGCAAGGTCGGCCGGGTCGTCCTGGACGAGACCGAGGACCCCGCCGCCCGCGACCTCGGCGAGAAGGGCGGCCTCTTCGAGCACGGCCGCCCCAACAAGATGATCAACGACTACAGCGCGGACGCCACCCTGCGCTCCATAGAGGACAGCCTGAAGCGGCTGCGCACCGACCGCCTGGACATAGTCTGGGTGCACGACGTCGCCCAGGACTTCTACGGCGACGAGTGGCTCGCGGCCTACGAGAGCGCCCGCACCGGTGCCTTCCGGGTCCTGACCCGGCTGCGCGAGGAAGGCGTCATCAAGGCATGGGGCCTCGGCGTCAACAAGGTCGAGCCGCTGGAACTCACCCTCGACCTCGACGAGCCGCGACCCGACGCGTTCCTCCTCGCCGGCCGGTACACCCTCCTGGACCACGACCGCGCCCTGCAGCGGCTGCTCCCGGCGGCGGCCGAGCACCACGTCGACCTCGTCGTCGGCGGACCGTACAGCTCCGGCATCCTCGCGGGCGGCGCGCACTTCGAGTACCAGAAGGCCCCCGCGGACATCGTCGCCAAGGTGGAGCGCATCAAGGCCCTCGCCCAGCAGCACGGCATCGGCATCAAGGCCGCCGCCCTCCAGTTCGCCCTGGCCCATCCGGCCACGGCGGCGGCGATCCCCGGCGCCACCCGGCCGAGCCGCATCGCCGAGGACCTCGCCGCCCTCGACGAGAAGATCCCCGCGGCCTTCTGGACGGCGCTGCGTGAGGAGAAGCTGATCTTCGCCGACGCCCCCGTCCCCACCGCCTGACCCCGGATCCACCGCTCACCTGCACCACCCGTTACCTACACCACCAGGACATCCCCTCATGGCGACCACCACCGCGAGCATCGAACTCCCCGTCCCCGCCGACCGCGTCTGGCAGCTCATCGGCGGCTTCGACTCCCTCCCCGACTGGCTCCCCTACATCCCCACCAGCGAATCGAGCGAGGGCGGCCGCGTCCGCACCCTCACCAACGAGGACGGCGGCGTCATCGTCGAGCGCCTCGAAACCTTCGACAACGCCGCCCGCAGCTACAGCTACTCCATCCTCCAGGCTCCCTTCCCGGTCACGGACTACCTGTCCACCATCGCCGTGCACGAGGGCACGGCCCCCGACCGGTCGCGCGTCGAGTGGTCGGGCACCTTCACCCCGGACGGCATCGACGACGACGAGGCCACCGCCCTCTTCCACGGCATCTACGCCGACGGTCTCGCCGCCCTCACCCAGTCGCTCGCCGGCTGAAGGACGACACGGGCACCCGGGAGCGTTCGGTGGGGGAGTGGCGGGTGGTGGCGGGCGGTGGCTGTTCCGACGGGTTCCGCCACCAGCCCTCGGCGGCAACGCCTGCGATCTCCGGCGGACAGTGACATGCTGCCCTTCGTCCACCGGGTCACCAAGTGCGACCCCGCCGACCGCGACCAGCACGGCCACTACGTCGGCGCCGAGCCCGCGATCAGCGACCACGGGCCGGTCGAAGCCGCCTGCCCGCGG
Organism: Streptomyces ziwulingensis; assembly: GCF_039542605.1. Classification (NCBI taxonomy): domain Bacteria; kingdom Bacillati; phylum Actinomycetota; class Actinomycetes; order Kitasatosporales; family Streptomycetaceae; genus Streptomyces; species Streptomyces ziwulingensis. The sequence continues at coordinate 83,052 of NZ_BAABIG010000033.1, read as the reverse complement.
GCCGTCGCCACCTCCGCCGGGGACACTCGTCCGGGCAATGCTCCGCGACAACGGCGCCTGGTGCCGCCTGGAGGCTGAGGGAGCATTCGCCGTTCACGTCGGATGGGACCAGTACCTCTGCATCGGCAGCATCCGCCCCCGCGATGCCGCACTGGCCCGCACCCGCTCACCCGGGCTGTTCCCGGAACGCCTGGACGCGTCGCCGTACGACTTCGCTCCCGACGACCCTCTGCACGTCCAGTGCCCGGCCGACGCCGACTTCCGGGCCCGCCTGCGCCGGACGGCCAGCGCCCACCGCGCCACGTTCCTGGAGGAGACCTACGCCACGAGCGCTTCCCGGTGGCGCCGCCTCACCCGCGACGACACAGAGGTGGTGCGCTCCCGTCCGGCCCCTCGCGCACAACTGGCGGTCTGGACGGACCTGCTCACCGATGTCGATGTTCCGCACGAGCCCTTCGAAGCCGTCGTCCCGGTCTCCGATGCGCACGAAGACACCGAGCGGTACCCGTTCGCGGACCATGTCGACATCTGTGACCGCGCCGCAGTTTCCACAGGAACACCCAGTCCCGGTCGCTGGGCGTCGGCTCGGTTCCCCGTCCTGGCGAGTCGAATGAACCGACCGGCGACGCCGTCGAGGTCGGCGACACCCTCACCGTGAAGATCACCGATGTCGATCTCGTGCGCCGCCGCACTGCCCTGCCACAGGTCCGGGCCGCTGGCGCCAACGCCGAGTTCGGGTGATTCCCAAGGCCCTGGCCTCGCGGAGGGATCACGTCGACCAGCGTGAACCTGCCGGGGTGGAGCTATCGGTATGGGGGACCGTATGGGGGACAGCCCGCTCTGCGGGCACGTTCGTCCCGCCGGCGATGAGGATGCCGCTGACGGTGCGGCAGGACGGGCCGCCGACCGTGATCGCACTCGCGCAGGCCCCTTCCAGCCACATGTGGCCCTACTTCTTCCGCCCGCCGGCCCACCGGCCCGCCGCGGCCAGATGCGGGTGACCGACCTGGGTGATCGTCGCTGGTTCCGGTTCCCGCAGGGGATCGACCCCGTCCGGCAGATCGCGACAGCCACGCACTGCCACCGGCTACCTGACCAACGGTGCCGCCTCGGCGCGGATTTCGGCTCGATTGCTGTGATCCATCCACGCCCTCTGTCCGTTGATCCTCCCGTTGGCTGTCACCGATCGTCCTGAGATACCCCATGGCGCCTGCGCCTGGCCCCGGAGTTCGGCCGTGAAGGAAGTACCGCTCCGGCTGCGAAAGCTCCCGCTCAGTACACCCGGGCGTCATCCAGCAACACCCGCGCACCACAGGGAGTCGTCACCGAGCATCCTCCTCGCGGCGTGCGGTTGCTGCGGCCGAGGCTTGCCAGCCGTACGCTTACGTCTGTATCTTTACAGCCGTAAGTGTGAATGGGTTGAGCCTCGAGGAGAGCACTATGACCACCACCACTGCCACCGAGGTCGTTCTGCCCGGCGTGGTCGAGCCGAACGGCCTGCTGGTGCGCACTCGTGAGCTCCCCGCCCCCGGGCCCGGCGAAGTCGTCCTGCGCATGGACGCCACCGGTGTGGGCTTCGCCGAACAGCAGATGCGCCGCGGCACGTACTACCGCCAGCCGCCCTTCCCCTTCGTCCCCGGTTGCGACCTCGTCGGCACCGTCACCGCCACGGGAGACGGCGTGGACCCCGCCATGGCCGGACGCCGCTACGCCGCGGTCACCAAGACCGGTTCCTGGAGCAGTCACCTGCTCTTGGACGCCGCCGACCTGGTCCCCGTTCCCGCGGGCCTGGACCCCGCGGCCGCGGAGGCCGTCGCCGTCAACGGAGTCACCGCCTGGCAGATGATCTACCGCACCGCCCGAGTCCGTCCCGGATCGACCATCGTGGTCCTCGGCGCCAACGGAGGCGTCGGCTCCCTGCTCGTCCAACTGGCCCGCTACGCCGGCAGCACCGTCATCGGCACCGCCTCCGCCCGTCACCACGACGCTCTGCGCAAGTTGGGCGCCATACCCGTCGACTACCGCGACCCGGAGATGTACCAGCGCATCCGCGGCCTCGCCCCGGACGGCGTCGACGCCGTCTTCGACCACGTGGGCGGCGACGCCATCACCCGGTCCTGGCTCCTGCTGCGCCGCGGCGGAACCCTCGTCTCCTACGGCACCGCCGCCACGAAGGACGAAGCGGGCAACTCCCCGCTGCCCTTCCTCAAGCTCTTCGTCCGCCTTTCGGCGTGGAACGCCCTGCCCAACGGCAAAAGCGCGCACTTCTACAATTTCTGGGCCGGACGGTGCCGCAGGAGCGGTTTCCGCCGACGGCTCGACGAAGACCTCACCCGGGTACTGCGTCTGGTCGCCGACGGCGTCCTCACCCCCCGGATCGCCGCCCGCATCCCCCTGGCCGAGGCCGCCTCGGCCCTCGAACTCGCGGAATCCAGAACCGTGTTCGGCAAGGTCGTCCTCGTTCCCCGAGCCTGACGCCGCTACCTCCGCGGCCCTCCGCCGGACGACGGCGCCGATACCCGCGCGGCCCGCGTCAGCCACCCGTGGAGCACGCTGCCCTGCCGGGGGTTCAGTGCTCGCGGAGGGGTGCCGGGTTGCTTTCGATGAGGTCGACAAGTCCGGGAAAGCGGTCGCCGAGATCGGCTCTGCGAAGCTGCGCCATCCGGCTGTTGCCGCGGTCGACCTGCCGAATCAGACCGGCCTCCCGCAGGATGCGGAAATGATGACTGCGGGTGGACTTGGTGACCGGCAGGCCGAATGAGCTGCAGTGCCGCTCGGTGCCCTCCGGCTCCCGGACGAGGGCCGAGATCACCTCGTACCGCAGGGGGTCGGAGAGGGCATGCATGACCGTGCGCAGGTACGGTCCGGCACGAGGGAAGGCGTTCGCCCTCTTCGGCACCGTCGCCGGCATCGGCGTCGGTATCGGACCGTCGCTCTCGGGTGTGCTGGTGCAGGGCCTGGGCTGGCGCTGGGTGTTCTGTTCCACACCGTCGCCCTGGCGCCGGTACTGCTCGCCCTGCCGTCGATCGTCCGCCGGACGGCCGAGCCGCGCCGCGAGGGCGCCCGCATCGATGTTCTCGGCAGCACCCTCTTCATCCTCGCGATGCTGCTGCTCACCACGGCCATTGTGCAGGGTTCGCAGTGGGGCTGGACCAGTGGCGGCGTGCTGTCCCTGTTCGCCGGGACCGTGGCGGTCCTCGCCGTCTTCACCGCCGTCGAGAAGCGCCACGACCACCCCATGCTCGACCTGAGCGTGCCGGCCGACCGCCGCTACCTCGCGCTGTGCCTCGTCCCGGTCGCCGCCTCCTTCGGCCTCGTGACGCTGCTGACCTACCTGCCGAGCTATCTGACCGCGGTGAGCGGCTACGCCGGCGGCACCGCCGGACTGATCATGGTCCTGCTCACCCTGCCGGTCCTCCTCTGCCCCATGCTCGCCGCCGGACTGGTCGCCCGCGGCGTCTCGGCGCTCACGCTGATCTACGTCAGCCTGGGCTGCCTCGTCGTGGGAGACGCCACGCTCACCCTCTTCGGGGAGGACGTGATCATCTTGGTGGTCGCGGTGCCGATGCTCGTCACCGGAGCCGGAATGGGACTGTCCGCCGGTCTGGTGGACGGCCAGGCACTGGCGATCGTCGCCCCGGAGAAGGCCGGAATGGCGGCCGGCTTCCTCAACACCCTCCGCCTGGGCAGCGAAGCGATCGCCGTCGCCCTCTACGGTTCGCTGCTGGCCACGGTGCTGGCATCACGGATACGCGAGGGGATCGGCGACTTCCCCGGGGCCGGGGACCCGACGACGGTGGCGAACGAGGTGGCCGGTGGCGACCTGACCGGTCCGGCCCACGCCGTGGACGCCCCCGCGCGGGCCGGCTTCACCGACTTCCTCGTCCATTCCTATGACTCGGCGTTCCACACGATCCTGTGGATCCTGACCGGTGTCTGCCTCGTCCTCTTCCTGGTCATCGGGGGTCTTCTGCGCGCCGGCCGCACCCCCCGCCCGGACGCGGCGACCGCGACCGGACCGCAGGCAGTGGGCTGACCGTCGGTGCGAGGGACGACGAGCGCCCGGCACCGGGCGGCGCCTGCGCACAGACTTCCGACCCGCCGGTCAGCTCCCGTGCTCGGCTCCCGCGTCGTTCGCGCCGTTCACGCCCGCCCGCCGAGGTCCGCACGGTGGGTGTAGTACGGGTTGACGAGCGGCCAGTCCGCGGCGATCCAGCGTGGTACGAGTTCGTCCAGGGCCGCCTCGACCGGTCCGCCCACGAGCCGGTCGACGACCCACCAGGAGATCTCGGCGTCCGTCCCGTCGTGGACCGGCGGATCGATGTAGACGCAGCCGAGCAGTTCGGTCTCGCCGTTGTCGAAGAGCGCGTAGTTGAACGACTCGTTGCGTTCCATCTCCGCCTCGTGCCGGGCCAGGTCCTCGCGGTCCTGCTCGGCGGTCATGGTCGCGGGGGGCCACTTCCAGGTCTCGCCGTACAGCGACCAGAGCCGTTCCCGCGATCCCATGACCGCCCGCATGTCCAGATCGACGTCGGTGGCCCGGATCGGGCGTAGGTGGTGCCCTGTTGTCAGAGGAACCCGGAGCGGGTTCTCCCATTCCTCCGCGAGCCAAGTGCTTGTTGTCATGACCGCAGCCTCACGGAGGTGCAGGCCCCAGATCAAGAGCCGGCGCCCGCACACTGCTCACCTCGCCGGCACGAGGCTCGCGCTCCGGCGGACGAGGAGTCCGCCGGCCGCGCCCTTCGAGGTGGTCCGCGGCCGGCGATCACGACCGCTGGGTCAGAAGCAGGGGCGGGCATCCTCGCTCACCGCCGCGCGGACGTGCTGCGGTACGGGCGGGTATCCGTTGAAGCCCACCAGGGTACTGGTCGAGCAGTAGGCGCCCGTCGACCAGATCACCGCCCGGTCACCGGGGACCAGGGCGACGGGCGCCCGGTAGGCGCGGCCGGCGGTGAAGGTGTCGAGCGGGTCACAGGTCGGGCCGCACAGGGTGACGGGCCGGGTGACGGCGTCCTCGCAATGGCCTGGGAAGGTGACGCGGTATTCGATACCGCCCAGATTGTCCAGGAGCCCGGCGTTCCACAGCCCGGCGTCGAGGACGACGTAGGTTCCGCAGGCGCGGTCGACGACAGCCTTCACCGAGGTGACGGTGACACCCGCGTCGGCCACCACGGCCCTGCCCGGTTCGAGGACGAGGCGCGGCTGGTGCGGGCGGGGGAAGTGGCGGTCGACCGCCGCGAGGATGGCCTCGGCGTACGTCTCCACCGGTGGCGCGTCCGTTCGATACGTGCCGGGGAGGCCGCCGCCGAGGTTGAGGTGCTCCACCGTGATGCCGTGCGGGCGTAGCCGGCGGGTGATACGGGCGGCGCGGGCTGTCGCCCGCTCCCACTGGGTCGGGTCGTACTGCTGGCTGCCCACATGCCAGCTCAGGCCGGCCAGGTGGAGCCCGCCGCCCACCGCGTGCAGGGCGAGCCGGGCCGCCTCGCTCTCCGGGCAGCCGAAGCGGCCGGCGAGCGGCTGGGCGGCCCCGGCGGTGTGGCCATGCGCGAAGCGGACGAACACGGAGGCGCCCGGGCACACAGCGGCAAGGCGTTCCGTCATGGCGACGCTGTCGGCGGTGAAGACCGTGACCCCCTGCTCCCGGGCGAAGGCGAGTTCGCGGGCGTCGGCGAACACGTTGGAGCAGGCGATGTCCTGCGGTGGGCAGCCGGCGTCCAGGGCCTGCTCGACCTCGGCCGGCGAAGCGACGTCCAGGGAACTGCCACGTTCGGTCAGGGCGGTCAGGAGCGTCCGGTCCGGACGGGCCTTGACGGCGTACTGCACACGCGTCCGTTCCCGGAAGGCGGCCACCAGCCGGTCGTAGGCCGCCACGGCCTCGCCGGTGTCGAATGCCGTGTACGGAGTGGGGCGCCGCTGGTCGAGGGCGGCCTGCTTCAGCCACGGGCTGGGTGTCTTCATGGTTGCCTCTTCCGTCTTCGCGCCGCGGTCGGTGACCGGGAGCCGGCCGGAACGTCACGCGCCGTGGTGCAGGCGCGCGGCGCGCAGGTAGCGGCGCAGCCGGTCGGTCGAGCGGGTGTCGATCGCCGCCGGGTCGAGGAACTGGGGGTCGATGACCTCGGGTAGCAACGCGACCGGCTCCTCCAGGCTTTCGAAGAAGGCGCGGATGCGTCCGCGGGCCCACTCCTCGAGGGGCGTGTGGTCGAGCCACCACGGCATCTGCGTCCCCTGGTCGTGCATGGTGTCCGCGGCGTGGCGCGCGGCGCCTTCGACGGCTTCGGAGACGGACGTCGTCTCGATGGGCATGCGTTCGGGGACGAACTGCGTGAACGGACTGTCATTGTCCTCCGGGGAGTTCTGGAGAAGCGTCGAGGCGAGGTGCCGGGCGATGGCCGGGCTGCTGTGGAAGCCGTCGCGGTAGGTGCCGGTGGCGAAGAGCAGGCCGGGGATCGAACAGGGTCCGATCAGCGGGTAGCAGTCCAGGGGGATCGGCCGTGTGCCGACCAGCCACCTCTGCACGTAGGAGACGGCGAGGGTCTCGTCGACCTGTTCGGACGCCTGCCGCAGCATGGTCTGCGCCAGACCCAGGTACACACCGGGCGCCGGGTCGAAGCCGATGACGTTGGTCGCGCCGATGTACTGCTCGTCCTCCCCGGCCAGCGGCACCACGTGCAGGCCGCAGGTACCGGCCCGGTTGGGCGTACGGATCACATGGGGGCCTCGCGGACCGGTGTTGACCCGCTTCACCGTCACGGCCAGGCCGGTGCCGTGCAGCATGGGCGGGACCGCGCCCGCCGGCAGTACCTGGTCCGCCAGAGCGCCACTGGCCACGCCCGCGGCCAGCACCACCGCTCCCGCCGACACCGTACGTCCGTCCCGCAGCTCCACCCCGGACACGGCACCGTCAGAGGCCCGCAGCACGGAGCGCACGGTCGCCGGTACCAGTTCCACGTTCCGCCGACGCGCCGCCCGCTCCAGGGCGGTGACGACCGCCCGCCCGTCCACGGCACCCTCCCGCCGCAGATGCAGGACCTGGAACGGCCTCTGGCCCAGGCGGGGTGCGAGGCCGTCGACCTGCTCAGGGTCCACCAGTTCGTGTGGCTCACCGAGTTCCACGGCTGCCTCGCGCATGGCGGCGAAGTTCTCGCCGGCGATCCGTCCCGAGCTGCTGCCCATGACGACGAACGTGCCCTCGCTCCACGAGGCGCGGACGGCGGCCGCTTCGGCACCGCCGGCGTCCGCCTCCAGTTCCGCGAGCCACTGGGGCCACAGGTCCAGGGCCACCCGCGCGATGGCGAACCGGGCTTCGGACGCGCGATGCCGACGGGTGTGCGCGGTGACCTCACCGAAGCAGTTCAGCATGGCCCCCGCGGCCACGCTCGCCGCGCGTGTGCGTTCCACCGGGCCCACCACCGAGACGTGCAACTCCGGTGCCCGGCGCGCGATCTCCACCGCGATGGACAGCCCCACCGCGCCGTTGCCCACGACCACGACATCCGTACCAGGCACTGTGCCCCCTCCGGTCTCGCGCCGTGTGAACGTCGCTTGAAGCTACCCTCGGCCTTTTCGGCAGAATCTCCGTGGTGCCTCCAGGCGGCCTCTCAGCCTGGACTTCATCCTTCGGGGTGACACCACCTACTTGTGTTCGATCGGCGCTCGGGTGCGGTCGACGGTGCCCGCCTCGTCACCACGCGGGCCGGCCCGCCCTCACACCCGCCCGAAGGCCAGGACGGCATTGTGGCCCCCGAACCCGAAGGAGTGGCTGAGAGCGAGGCTCACCTGGCCGCGCCGTGCGGTTCCTGTCACCAGGTCGACTTCTTCGCCGGCGTTCTGTTCCGTCAGGTTGGCCGTGGGCGGAATGATGCCTGACTGCACCGTCAGTACGGTGCATGCCGCTTCGATCGCCGCCGCGGCACCCAGGGAGTGGCCCAGCGCGCCTTTGGTGGCGGTCACCGACGGTGAGTGGAGGACGCGCCTGATCAGACGTGCCTCGACGGCGTCGTTGGCCACCGTCGAGGTGCCGTGACTGTTGACATGATCGACTTCGCCGGCATGTGCCCCTGCCTCGTCGAGGGCACGTCGGATGGCCGTTTCGGCGGCCCGGCCCTCAGGGTCGGGGCGGACGGGGTCGTAGGCGTCGCTGGTCATCGCGGTGCCGATGAGCCGGGCCCGGGCGGGTGCCTGGCGGGCCCGCGCGTGTGCCTCGGTCTCCAGCACGAGAACGGCCGCACCCTCGCCCAGCACGAAACCGTCGCGTTCCCGGTCGAACGGCCGGGACGCGCGTCCCGGCTCGTCGCACCGACGGGACAGCGCGCGCATCTGCGCGAAACCGCTGGCGAGCAGCGGTACCACGGGCGCATCGGCCGCGCCTGCCAGGGCGACGTCGCAGACCCCGGCCCGCAGGAGGCCGGCCGCCACGGCGATGGCGGTGGCCCCTGTGGCACACGCCGTCGAGACGCTGAACGCGGGGCCGGTGATGCCGTACCTCAGCGTGATCAGGCCGACCGCACTGCTGGGACCGCTTGCGGACGTCAGATGGGGGCTGACATGGCGGGGACCCTTGTCGAGGAAGCGCAGGTGCTGCGTGATGAAGTTCCCGACCCCGCTCATCCCGGAACCGATCACCACGGACACCCGGCAGGGCTCCCAGTCCGCAGGCACCAGCCGGGCGTCACCGATGGCCTCTTCACACGCCAGCAGGGCGAACTGGACATGACGGTCCGAAGTCCTCGTCAGTGCGTGTCCCAGGTGGGCGGTGGCGTCGAAGTGGGGCACGCGACAGGAGAAGTCGACGGGCAGGCCCTTGAGTTCTGGATCGAGGCCGGCGGTGGACACACCCGAGCGCACGCGCTGCCAGGTCGGGGCCACACCCACGCCGGCCGGGGTCACCATCCCCAGTCCGGTGACCACTACGCCACGGCTGCCGCTCATCCCGCCGTCTCCGGCATGCCGGCTTCGAAGGCGTCCAGTTCGGCCAGCCACCGCTCCGGCAGTTCCTCCGCGCGCGGGAGGCTGCGGTCCGCCACGACGCCGAGGTACGCGAATCCCGCGTACTCCGTCAGGCCCACCGCGAGCCGGTGGCCGGCCGGAAGGGACATCAACGGCAGCAGCCCGCGGATGCTGCGCCCGGCGATCTCCAGCGGACGGCCGGGTCCTTGGACGTAGGTGGCGAGGAGCGAAGTACGCTGCGGGCGCAGGGACAGGCCCGTGGCCGCGGCGGTCCAGCGCTTCGGCAGCATGTCGAACAGAGCCCCGGCATTCGGGTCGCGCCGGCTTCTCGTGATGCGCCGGGTCTCCCGTTCGGTACCGGCCAGTCGTTCCGCCGCGGTCGGCAGATGGCAGGGCAGGGGCACGAGGAGTCCCCGGACGTGGTCGCCCATGGCGGCCGCGGTGCCGCGGTCCCTGGTGTTCAGCGGGACCATGACCTGCACCTGGCGTCGGCGAGGCCGACCGGCCGGCAGCCAGGGACGCAGGGAACCGGCCAGTGCTCCCAGGTAGACGTCGTTGACGCTGGCACCGTACGCGGTGGCGATCGACCGCAGCCGTGACGTCGATGTCTGCGCCCACAGCCGGTGGTGACGCCCGTGTGTCGGCGTGTCGTGCGCAACGAACGGCACCGCGGCGGGGATCAGGAGTCCGGCGGCTTCCCGGGCGAGGGCGCTCACGAGCCCCGGCGACCACCGGCGACGCGGCTTCGGCCGCGCGCGGCCTCGTACGGGGACACGGCCCGAGAGGGTCCGGAGCATGATGTTCGCCAGGGAGACTCCGTCCAGCAGACCCTGGTGGGCGCGCACGATGAGCGCGAACTCGTCCTCGTCGTGGCCGTGCAGGAGCCACACCGCCCACGACAGTCCGGGCAGCGGCTCGGCGCACACCCCCTCGATCGCCTGGTGCAGGCCTCGGCTGCCGCTGCCCGGGGGCAACGGCAGCTCCACCAGGTGGTCGCCCGGTTCGACGGGGGAGCGACCGTCGGGAGAAGTGGGCAGGCGGGCCTGGTCGCGCAACTGTGGATACGCCTCACAAGCCGACGCCAGCAGCAGCGACATCTCGGCGCGGGACGGCGGGGTGCCGCCGGCCAGTGCCACCGCGCCGATGGCCATGGAGACTCCGGGATGAGCCGCCTCGTACCCGAACCACCGAGCGCCCTCGATCTCGGGCACATCCATCTCGTTCATCACGTTCCTTCCGAGCCGCAACTTGAGAAACTGAACCGAATACCCCGAATACGGGTCACCACCGAACACTTTATGCACAAGGAGTTCATGCGGCATTGCGCCGATTGAAGACGCCTCAGTGGGGCCGCTATTGCTGAAAAGGGTAGTGGTGAAGATGCTGCCCCGGCACCGGTTCACCGGGTTGTGCGCCGTCGAAATTACTTTCGCCTCCGGGCCCGCCACGCATGTTTCCTGCCTCCTGCCCCGCCCCCATACGGAACTGGGCGAAATAAAACAAAAAAGGAGGACCACGGGAATTCATGTGCGAGTGGAAAAATGTAGGTCCGTCAGGTTTATCGCCTGGAGATGGCCGTCAAGGCGACTCGACGGTATTGAGGACCGTGAATACGCATGTCCCACCCGCGTGCCGATCCTTTTCCGTCGTATCCGGACAGGCCCGCACTCGTTGTCAGTAGGTGACTTGTGCCGGGTGTTCCTCCGTCCGCTGTCCGTGTCCCGACGCCGATGCCGACGTCGTGCCCGGCGACAGCGGACCAGCCGGCCGGGCATCGGGCGCGGAGCGGCGTGGGCGGACCGGCGCGTGGGCATTGATCGTGCTGGCCGTCGTGGTGGCGGCGGTGTGCGCGGGCGCGGCTTCGGGCGGGTGGGAGCGGCTGGTCAGCGGGGGCTTCGACGCGTCGGGCACGGAGGCCGCACGCGCGGACGCCTACGCCGTGAGCCGCTTCGAGGCGGGTACGCCCCACCTCACCCTGCTGGTACGCGGCCACATCCCGGTGGACGCTCCGGCCTCCGTACGGGCCGGGAGGGACCTGACGGGCCGCCTGGCCCGTGCCAAGGGAGTGGTCTCGGTCACCTCCTACTGGGAGGGGCGCGACCCCGCGCTGCGTTCCACCGGCGGCAGAGAGGCGCTGGTCACGGCGGTGCTGGCGGGTGGTGAAGACCAGCGGGTGCGGACGGCTCGTCGGCTCGTACCCGGGCTGACCGGTGAGCAGGACGGGCTGTGGGTAGAGGTCACCGGTCCCGCGCGGGTGGGAGGCGAGGCGGTCGACCGGGCGAGGGACGACCTGGTACGGGCGGAACTGCTGACCGCTCCGGTGGTGTTCCTGATGCTGGTGTTCGCCTTCCGTTCGGTGCTGGCGGCCTTGCTGCCGGTGCTGGTGGCCGCAGTGTCGTCGCTGATCGCTCTGGCCCTGCTGCGGCCTCTGACAGCGTGGGTCGACGTGTCGACGTTCGCCCCGAACCTGACGTCGGCACTCGCGTTCGGGCTGGCCGTCGACTACTGCCTGTTCCTCCTGGCCCGCTTCCGGCGCGAGCGAGCCGCGGGACTGGAGCAGAGGGCGGCGGTGGCGGCCACGATGCGCACGGCCGGACGTACGGTGGCCTTCTCGGTGGTGACCGTCGCGCTGGTGATGAGCAGCCTGTTCGCGTTCCCGCTGCCCTTCCTGAACTCGATGGCCTGGGCCGGCATCACCGTCGCGGTGTCCTCCGGAATCGTCTGCCTCCTGCTCACCCGAGCGGCCCTCCTCCTGGCCGGTGACCGGCTGGCCGCTCCCCGCGCCCCGGCGGGCGACGGTGGCTGGGAGGCGCACGCGGGCTGGCGCCGCTGGGCGAGACTGGTGTGCCGGCGCCCGGTGGCGGGACTGGCGGCCGCTCTCATCGCGCTGACCGTCATGAGCGTGCCGCTGGCCCGGCTTCAGGCCGGTCCGATCGACGAACAGATCCTGCCCGCCCAGGCACCCTCCCGGGCCGCCGCCACCTCCCTGACGGCCGCCTTCCCGCACCTGACGCCCCGGACCGCAGTGGTCGTGGCCCTGCCTGAGGCCGCGTCCGCGTCACGGGCGGGGGCGGGCACGTACGGGGCCCGTCTGTCCCGGCTTCCGTCGGTCCGGACGGTCGACAGCGCGACAGGCCGCTACCAGCACGGACGCCGTATCGCTCCCGCCTCCGCGCCCGCCCGGTTCGACCGCCCGGGGGCGGGGACATGGCTGGCGGTGCAGGCGGGCGTGGACGCCTCGTCCCCGGCGGCGGGTGAACTGGTGGAGAGGATCCGGGGCCTGCCCGCCCCGGGCGGCACCGTTTGGGTGGGAGGCGCGGCCGCTCGTTTCGCCGACACCGCCCACACCCTGCGCACCTCGGCCGGCCCTGCGGCAGGGTGGGCGATGGTCTGCATGGCAGTGGTGTTGCTGCTGTTCACCCGCAGCGTCCTGGTACCGGTCAAAGCGATCGTGGTCGGGACGCTCAGCCTGGGAGCCTCGGCGGGGATGGCGGTGCTGGTCTTCCAGGACGGCTTCCTGGCCCCTTTGGTGGGTATGGACGGCAGAACCAGGGTGGTCGACGCGTGCATGCTCCTGCTCGCCCTGTGCGTCGCCTTCGCCCTGTCGATGGATTACGAGATGTTCCTCCTTTCCCAGATCAAGGAAGAACACCTCCACGGTGCCGACAACCGCGAGGCCGTCGCCAGGGGAGTCGAGCGGACCGGGCGGTTGGTGACGACCGCCGCCCTGGCCCTGGCCGTCTCCGTCGGCGCCCTGACCATGTCCTCCGTCACCCTGCTGAAGCTCCACGGATTCGCCCTGGCCTTCGCCGTCGTCCTCGACGCCACCCTCGTACGTGCCGTTCTCGTCCCCGCCGCCATGTGCCTGACCGGCAGAGCGAACTGGTGGGCTCCGGCCCGCCTGCACCGCCTGCTCACCCGCTGGGAACTTCACGGCACCGGCACCGGCACCGGCACCTGCATCAGCACCAGCATCTGCCACCGGCGCGGCCCTGCGGTGGAGACGGATGGCGGCGGCGCGGACGCGGACCGGATCCCGGCACCTGCCGAGCGGGGTACGGACCACCAGCCGGCATCCGGCCGCAGGAGTATCCCCCGGCGTGGACGTCACCGGCCGTGACCGGGGTTCGCCCCCGCCCCGGCCGGGCACTGCGCCGGACCCTGTTCGACGGTGCAGAGGTCGGTCGGCAGTCGCCTGCCCGCGGGCGACGGCGACGCCGCGGATCCACGCCGGGCTCAGATCCCGCCGGCCGGCGTCACTGCCACCGCACCGGCAGGCTCCGCGGTCCGCGGACGAGCATGCCCGCACGCCAGGACGGCGCGCCGGTGGTGGTGTCGAGACGTAGCCGGGGGAACCGTTCCAGCAGGGCGCGCACGGCGATCCGTGCCTCCAGGCGGGCGAGCGGTGCGCCGAGGCAGTGGTGGATGCCGTGCCCGAAGGCGAGGTGGCCCTGTCCGGAGCGGCGGATGTCGAAGGTGCCGGGGTCGGGGAAGCGCGCCGGGTCGCGGTCGGCGTCCGCGACGATCACCAGAACGAGTTCCCCTCCGCCCGGGACGATCGTGCCGCCGATGCCGACCGGTTCGGTGGTGAAGCGGAAGGTCGACGCCTCCACCGGCCCGTCGTAGCGGAGCATCTCCTCCACCGCCCCGTCGAGCAGCGTCATGTCGGCGCGGAGCGCGGCGTACTGCTCCGGGTGGCTCAGCAGGGCCAGCATCCCGCCGGAGATCAGGTTGGCGGTCGTCTCGTATCCCGCGACCAGCAACAGCCAGGCCGTGCCGACGAGTTCCTCATGGCTCAGCCGGTCCCCGTCCTCGTCGCACGTACGGATCAGGGCACTCATGAGGCTGTCGTCGGGTGCGGCGCGCTTGTGGTCCAGCAGGCGCACGAGGTAGGAGCCCATCTCCTGGCTCGCCGTCCGGCGCGCGGCCGGATCGGGGTGCGAGAACACGTCCGTGCTCCAGCGGCGGAACGCGTCGCGGTCCAGGGAGGGCACGCCGAGCAGTTCACACATGACCGACAGGGAGAGCGGGGCGGACAGCAAGTCGACGAGGTCACCGCCTCCGTCGGGCCGCCCGGCCATCTTGTCCAGCAGCGCCCCGGTGATCTCCTCGACGCGCGGGGCCATCTCCCGCACCCGCCGGGCCGTGAACTCGCGGGTGACCGGCCCGCGCAGGCGGCGGTGGTCCGGCGGGTCGGAGTTGAGCATGTTCGGGCCCGCGGCCGGCCGGACGAGGGAGAGCGCCGGCGAGGCCCGCGTCCAGGACTTGGCCAGGCGGGGATCGGCGAGTGCGGCGCGCGCCGCCGCGTACCCCACGACGAGCCACGCCTCGACGCCCTCGGGTATGCGCACGCGGTGCACCGGCCCGCGCTCGCGCAGCTCGGCGTAAAAGGGAAAGGGGTCACGGACGAAGTCCTCGCCCAGCGCGGCCAGATCGACGATGTCGGCCGTCGTCATCGGGGCTCCTCGGATCGCTCGGTTCACGCCCGGCTCCCGCACGGGCGGACGCAGCGTAGGCACGCCGGCCTTCCGGGCGGTCCCGGTCGGACGCCATCGTGCCCCGGGGGACAGCGAGCCGTCCTTCCGGGGCGGGCCGTCACAGAGCTTCCGACACCAACGCGCGCGTCGGCCCACCGCGTCCGCCCGCTCCTGAAGCGACAGCTCCGAGTAGGGCCGGTCGCCCCGGGCGCTGGGAACCGTCGGTTCCGCCCGAACCCCGGGCGACACCCGGACCGCGGAGAGAGCAGATCCCGACGAAGGGGCCGCTTCGCACGACACGTCCGGTGCGGCCGATCCCGCTGACACCGGGGCACAAGACCTCGACGGCCAATGGGTCGGTCATCGTGCGCGGAGGCACGGAATGCCGGCCCCGCCCCGGCTCCCAGCCGGCCCTCGTCTCCGTAGGAGCGGTGGTTGGTGCACAGGGCAGTGTTCGCCGTGACGCGCACCCCGTCGCATGAGGGGTTCCGCTCAGCCGGACGGCGAAGTCCGCTGTGCCGGAGTGCCGGACAACGCTCAGTCGCGTGCGCCGAGAGTCCGCGCAAGCGCGTCGAGGGTCACGTCGACGATGGCGCGCAGTTGCTCCGTGCTCGTTCCGGCTCTGCTCATGACGGCGAGGGACTGGTTCACGGCCGCAAGGTGGGTCGCGAAGGACTCGGCCGCCTCCTCGTGCAGCCGGCCGGCCCGCAGCGCGGCGCGTAGCCGGGTGTGCTGGAAGCCGATCGCCTCCCGTGCACGCGCCGCGACGCTCGCGCTCAGCACCGGGGTCGCCATGACGGTTTGGGCCACCAGGCATCCATCGGGCAGACCGGGGTCCGCGATGCGTTCCAGGGTGATGTCGAAGAACGCCCGCGCGGCTGCCAGGGGCCGGTCGGCGGCGCAGGACAACGCGGCGTCGTACTTGTCTCCGTAGCGCGTGGTGTAGCGCTCAAGGCAGCGCGTGAAGAGCGTGTCCTTGTCGCCGAGGGAGGAGTAGATGGAGCTGCGGTTGAGTCCGGTCGCCCGGGACAGGTCGTCCACCGACGTGTCCGCGTAGCCGGACCGCCAGAACTGGATCATCGCGGCATCGAGCGCCGCGGCGATGTCGAACTGCTTCCTGCCTGCCATGCCGGCGCCTCCCTCCTGCTCTGCCTGCTCGGTGGAGACCAGCATCTCATCTTGAACCAATCAGTTCAAGATGGGTTAGGGTGAAGGCATGGCCATGGCCGGATACCTCGCGGACGCCACGGCACAGCGACACGCACGCCGCGTGCTCGCGGCCGGCGTCATCGCGTTCGTCCGCGCCGTTGTCAAGGCGGGCGGAACAGCCGGGCGGAACAGTGACGATCCCGGGCTCAGCACCGCGCCGGCAACGTCGGCGATCGCGGCTTCTGTCCGCGGGCGCAGGGCGGCAGCCGTGCTGAGCGGCCCGGCCGGCATCGGCGGGGGGCGGCCTGAGCCGCCCCCCCGGCCGCCGCCGCACCGGCCCAACCAGCACATCTGACACCTTCAGCAGACCGTCGACGCACCGCACACCAGTGGAGGAGAATCATGAATGACCCCGCGAGCGCCCCACGCGTCTCCGGCAACCCGGTCCGTGACCTGCCGCTGCCCGACCTGACCGGTTTCACCCACCGGTGGGTCGACGCGGACGGCGTCCGGCTTCACGCGGTCCAGGGCGGTCAGCCGGACAGTCCGGCAGTCGTGCTGCTCGCCGGGTTCCCGCAGACCTGGTGGGCGTGGCGCAAGGTGATGCCGGACCTGGCCGACCGATTCCACGTCATCGCGATCGACCTGCCGGGACAGGGCCACTCCGAACGCCCGGACATCAGCTACGACACGCACACGGTCGCCGCGCACGTCCACGCGGCGGTCGAGGCGCTCGGAGTCTCGACGTACTGGCTGGTCGCCCATGACATCGGCGCGTGGGTCGCCTTCTCCCTCGCCTTGAAGTACCAGAGCCAGTTGCGTGGCCTGGCACTGCTCGACGCCGGCATCCCGGGCGTCACCCTCCCTGACGCCGTTCCGACCGACCCCGAGCAGGCGTGGAAGACCTGGCACTTCGCCTTCCACCTCGTGCCCGACCTGCCCGAGACACTGCTCACCGGCCGCGAACGGGAATACGTCGGCTGGTTCCTGAAGGTCAAGACGCGTTCCTCCGACACCTTCGACGACGCCGAGATCGAGCACTACGCCGCGTCCGTGGCCGCCGACGGCGGTCTCCGTGCGTCCCTGGCCTACTACCGGGACGCCGCCCGGTCGGCGCGGAAGAACCACGATGCGCTGGAACAACAGCGCCTGAGGCTCCCGGTTCTTGGGATCTCCAGCAGCCACGGCTCCATCCCCGACATGGCGGCCTCCCTCAGGCCCTGGGCCGACCACGCCACCGGGATCGTCGTGCCGGAAGCAGGACACTTCATCCCCGATGAACACCCCGGTGCCGTCGCTGTCGCGCTGACCGACTTCATCACCGCGGACGATTGAGACCGGACGGAAGCGAGTTCTGGTGGGCGGTTCGTGAGTCTTTACGGGTGTCTACTGCCCCTGGACGACGAGTTACGTCGTAACCCGCCGTCTCACCGGCGCGAACCCCCACCTGGCTTTATGACACCCCAGCATCTTCGCCGCCTTCCACCACGCGACCGGCCGCTGCGGGGCATGACAGATGTGCCAGATGCTCTAGATGCGCCGGCCAGGGGCGAACGCGCGTATGACGGTGACATGTCAGCGGATGCTGTCACGCCGGGTCCCGGTCGCAGCAGGTTCCTCCCGCACCACGTGTTCGCCGCGGCGGCCTTTCGGGTACCCGCTCGCGGTCACCGTCCATCGACCCGGGAGCGCACATGACGGACAAGACCGAAGACCACGGCGACCAGCGGTTCTGCATGGCCTGCGGTACACCGGCCGGAACGGGTGGGCTGTGCGAGCACTGCGGCGCCACGCTGGAACTCCCCGACGAAGCCGGGCTGGTGGAGGACCCGGGCGCCGCGGTGCGGCGGGACTTCGAGGAACGCCGATGACGCGGCGGCCGGGTCCGCCCCGTGAGGATCGCCCCGCCACGGGTACACGACCCGGCATGGCACCGAAGAACGATCACCTCACGCCCCCGCAGGCCGCGCGTCAGCTCCGCCGGACCCGCACCTTCTACGCGGCGGGCATCGCCCTGTGGACGGTGTCGACGGCCTGGACCGGACTGGAGTCCCCGGGCAGCGGGCAGATGTGGGCCTCCGCGCTGCTTCTGGCCGTCTTCGTCGGCCTGCTGCTCACGGCCTCCCTCTGGGCCCGGCGCCTGGACAGGACCGGACCCCGCCGCCCCGCACACCATGCCGCGCCGCGCAGGACGGCGACACCCCGGCACGCGGGGCTGCGGACCCACTGACGGATCCGCGGTCCCAGCGAACCGAGGAGACGCATAAGCCGGGCGAAGTGCCTGTACGAGGGCCACTTCAGGTTCCCCGGCTCGGCCCGGTCGTCGCTGATCCGCAACTGGGTCCACACACCCTCGCGTCTCTGCTCCGACGGCCGGGCCCCGCCGGCCGGGCCCGTTCCCCCAAGGGCCATAGCGCTTCCTACACTCAGGGCATGAACGATCACACGTGCACCCACTGCGGCAACGTCGGCCTGATGGAGGGTTTCATCGAGGACGCCGGCGAGCACTCGCGCGGCTACGCGCGCTGGATCGAGGGCGCGTTGGAGCGAGGGCTCCTCGGTGGAGCCAAGCGGATGGGCCGGCCCCGACGGCAGATCGAGGCCTTCCGCTGCCCCGCGTGCGGGCATCTGGAACTGTTCGCCACCGGTGAGGTGTAGCCGGTCCGGGCGGCAGCCCGAAACTCCCTCTCATCAGGGGGCGCGGAGCGCCCGGCCCGGCCCGGAAGGCCGGGCCGGGCGCTCCGCGCCCTGAGCCTCAGTCGTGGGCCAGAGCGGGCGGGGCGGCACCGACGCCCCAACCGGTCGGCCGGTCCGACAGCTTGATCCTGATGGTGCCGGAGCGGAGCAGGTCCTTGTGGGAGAGCCAGCTCTGGCTCGTCCTGCCCCGGTCCGTGCGCACGGAGGACACGTACTGCAGCGCCGAGGCGTCGGCGCCCGGCGCCTCGATCCGGACCGTGCGCCCGTGCTCCGGCCTGATCTCCACCTTCTCGAACATCGGCGCGGTGATGATGTAGTCGGCCGATCCGGGCTGCGCCTCGAAGATGCCGGCCATCGCGAAGACGAGCAGCGAGGAGGTGGCGCCGAGATCGTCGTTGCCGGGCATGCCGTAGGCGTCGTCGGTGAAGAGCGTCCGCATCGCCCGCAGCACCGCCGAGGTCTTCCACGGCGAGCCGGTCCACGTGTACATCCACGGGGCGTGGAAGTCGGGCTCGTTGTTGGGATTGAAGGCGAAGTTGTTGTGGTAGTCGTAGGCGCCGGTGACCCACGAGTCCGAGGCCGCCTTCGCCGGATCGGAGAGCACGGTCGGCAGGTCGAAGAACTTGTCGAGCCGCCGCTCGGCGGCGTCCGGTCCGCCCATCAGGTCGTAGAGAGTCCGCGGGTCCTGCTGGGCGAGCCACTGGTACTGCCACGCCGTGCCCTCGTGGAAGGCGCCGGACGCAGTGGGGTCCGGGTCGCCGGCGACGGTGCCGTCGGCGTTCTTCGCCACGGGGAAGCCGGTGAAGCCCTGCGAGGTGACGCTCGGGTCCCACAGCTCGGCGAAGTTGTCACAGCGCGAGGCGAGCGTCGCGGCCTTGTCCTCGTAACCGAGGTCGTCGGCCATCGTGGACAGCGCGCAGTCACCGAGGGCGTACTCGAGCGTCGCCGACCCCGCCTGGCGGCTGTCGCCGAACTTGTACCCGGGCAGGTCCTGGTAACCGACCCAGCCGTTCTCCACGTACGTCGGGTTGCCGTCCCGGCCGCGGAAGACGGACTGGTCCTCGGGGACCTCGTTGGCGTTCTTCCACAGCGCCGCGAACAGCTTGCGCGAGGTGCGGTCGTCCAGCAGACCGCGGTTGTGGAGGTCGACGACCCACGGGGTGACGGGGTCGCCGCTCATCACGTTGGTCTCACCGTTGCCGAGCCCCCAGCGAGGCAGCCAGCCCCCGTCCTCGTAGACCCGCAGCACCGACTTGGCCATGTCGGTGGCCTTGTCCGGGTTGAGCAGTGCCACCAGTTGGTTCTGCGAACGGTAGGTGTCCCACAGCGAGAACATCTGGTAGTACGTCGAGTCCGCGCGGTGCACCTTGTCGTCGAAACCGCGGTAACGGTTGTCCACGTCGGACCCGATCGACGGGTGCAGCAGCGAGTGGTAGAGCGCGCTGTAGTAGGTGCGCTGGTCGGCCCTGCTGCCACCGGCCACGCGCATCCGGTTCAGCTCGTTCCGCCAGGCGCCGTGCGCTCCGGACCGTGCCTTGTCGAACGATCTCGGCTGCTCGGTCCGGCGGTTGAGGCGCGCCCCGTCGGCCGAGGTGTAGGAGAGTCCCACGGAGGCGCCGACCTGGTCGCCCTCGGCCTCGTCGAACGTCAGCCAGGCACCGGCGCGCTCGGCGCCGCGCGATGCTGTGCGCCGGTTTGCGGTGAGGGTGTCGTCGCTCCAGGTCCCGAACGCCGAGAACGGCCGGTCGAACTTGGCGCTGAAGAAGACCCGGTAGCGCTCCTTGCCGGTCTCCCCGCAGAAGTTGCCTCCCTGGACCCAGCCTTCGACGGTGTCGTCGCCGACCACCTTGATGTCGCCGGCATAGGTGCTGCCATTGCTCTCACCGGCCTCGATGAGCACGTTCTCCCGGCCCGATCCCTCGGGATAGGTGTAGCGGTGCTGGCCGGTCCGTTCGGTCGCCGACAACTCGGCCTCGATGCCGTTGTCGAACTTCACCCCGTAGTAGCCCGGCGAGCGGGTCTCGTTGTCGTGGCTGAACTTCGCCCCGTACTGCGCGGGATCGGACGACGTGACCGCGCCGGTGGTCGGCATGAAGCGGATGTTGCCCATCGTCTGGCAGCCGACACCCGAGAGGTGGGTGTGGCTGAAGCCGAGGATGGTGTCCTGTGCGTAGTCGTAGGAGGCGTACTTGTTCAGTTGGGTGTCGGGACTGAGCTGCACCATGCCGAACGGAGCCGCCGCGCCGGGGAAGGTGGTCCCGTCACCGTTGTTGCCGATCGAGGTGTCGACCAGCGTGGTGGGATCCGCGGCGAACACCGGCTCCCGCTCCTTGGCGTTCGCGACGCCGGAGGTGGCGGAGACGGTGGCCACGGTGGTGACGACCAAAGCGGCGGTGAACGCGCGTCTCAGCGCTCTCATCGCGATCCTCTCGTTCGACAACGTTGTCAAAAGTGCTGCCCGTCGATCTTCGTCCCGTTGGCCCGGATCCGTCAATGCTTCGCCTTCGGGAAGCTGGGGAGCGGAGCAGGCGCTCGCTCCTCACCCGAACGGCTTTCCACCACCACGCCCTCGCGCTTGCCGTGTCTCCCGGCTCGACCCGGGGCCCGCGGGTGGCCGACCCGGGAGGCAGCAGGCGCGCGGTGGGCGGTGGGCGGTGTCAGGGCCGGGAGGGCGGAGCGGGGACGTGCCCTCCGGGTCGCGGCGGGAGAGGAGGAGCGTCGGGTGTCGGACGAGGGGCGACCGGAACGGTCTTCGGTATGACTGGCTGTCAGGCTCGTCGAGCAATGCCATCGACCCCAGCCCGCGCGTCGGCCGGCCAGCCCGCGCCCACGCCCCACCGGGACCCCACGAGCCCGGCCTCGCGCAGTTCGTCGAGCAGCCGCCTGATCACCACGGGGTCGGTGTGCGCGCCGGCCGCGATCTGCTCGGAGGCGGCGACCCAGCGCTCAAGTTCCAGGTCATGGCCGGTGATCTCGGTTTCACCTGCTCGTGCTGGGGCGCGCGCCATTCGGAACCGCCGGTGAACTTACCCGGCCGAGGCCCCGGCCGGGTGTGGGAGTCCACCCGACCAGGTGCACGTTCTTTGAGCACGGAGTACACCTCGACGGGCTCCTCGGTGTGTGCCGGGAGAAGTCCCGGCGACTCGCCGACCGCCGACCGCCGACCGCCGACCGCCGACCGCCGACCGCCGACCGCCGACCGCGCCGGGCCATAGAGGTGGCTTTCCAGAAGGCGGAGCAGAAGGCGGAGGGAGAACGCGCGTCCCACGCCCGGGGCGGCAGCTTCGAGTCCGCCGGCCGGCCCGAGGCCCAGGCCGCCGCGGAAGCCCTCGCGAGCGTTCTTTCCCCGCAGGAGGGCCAAGACGTCCGTGACGCCGTAGCCGACATCGAGCCTGACGGCGTTTGGGACCGGGACATGGATCTGATGAAGGACAGTACGCTGCTCTGCACCAGCGACCGGCACCGTACCTACGGCGCGCATCCCGCGAGCGTGAGGCCTCTGCTGCCCGGCTCGCCCGGTTCCTGCTCGGACCCTGTGCCCATGCGGGCCGCACCGCTCCCGCCTGCATCCCGCAAGCCATCTCCCAGCCGGTGGACTCGCTGCCGACCACCCTGTAGTACGCCACCGCGCCCACATGCCTGCCGTACGCCACCACCGGGTGTGTAATCCCCGTGTTCGAAGAGGTCCATCACCGGCCCTGCGGACCTCCCGTGAAGTGCGGTGATCCGTGCCTGCACAGTTCTCCGGTCCGGATTTCGCCTGCAAACCGGCGAAACCCGAACACGCCGTGACCGCATGGTCAAGGAGGCCCATGGCCATGGCCGCAGCCTGGCCGTCAGCTTCGATCACCGCCAGGTTGCCTGCCGCACGAAGTGACTACCTTGGCTGTGCTCGCGCTGTCGCAAGGCCGCGAAGTCGGCGCTCGGAGACGCTTACGCCCGGCCGGAGCGGGCACGAGCGATCATGCTCACCACCACGAGCCAACGGCAGGACTCTCGTTACTTCTCCTGCTCGAAAGGGACTCTTCATGTCGCTCCGCCTTGACCTACTGGTCACCGAGGACCAACTCCCCGAGCAGGTCGACGTCATCGTCGTGGGGGCCGGCAGCGCCGGCTCGGTCGTCGCGAGCCGGCTGTCCCAGCGTCGCAGCCGGCGAGTGCTGCTGCTCGAAGCAGGTTCGGCGCTGCCCACGGAGGCGAGTTCGACGCCCGGTGACGCGTTCGCGGCCCTCGGCCCGGACAATCTCCATGCCGCCACGACGGCACCGCAGCGCGCGCTCGACGGCCGCACGATCACGCTTGCCACCGGCAGTGGTCTCGGCGGCAGCAGCTCCGTGAACCTGCTCGCCTGGTTTCACGGTCACCCGGAGGACTACAGGGCCTGGGCGCGTTCCGGAGCGTCCGGCTGGGACTGGGACGACGTCCAGCCGGTGTTCCGGCAGATCGAGGATCACGCGGGCGGCCCGGACCGGTTCCACGGTGCCGGGGGACCGATGGTCATCGACGCGCCACGCGATCTGGAGCCGTCGCACCTTGCCCTCATCGCCGCCGGGGAGGAGGCCGGATTGCCGGTGACCCGTGACTTCAACGGGGAGCACCGCACCGGCATCGGAACCGTGCCGGTCAACATCCGCGACGGTGCGCGCCACAGCGTCGTGGACGGATACCTGAAGCCCGCGGCCACCCGCGACAACCTGCACATCGCACTCGGGGTCCGAGTGGCCCGGATACTGATCGAGCAGCACCGGGCGGTCGGTGTCGTCCTTGAGAGCGGGCAGGTGGTACGGGCCGAGGAGCGGGTGGTGCTCACCGCCGGAGCGCTGCGCACACCCCAGTTGCTGATGCTCTCCGGCATCGGGCCGGCCCGCCATCTGCGCGAGCACGGCATCGAGGTGGTCGTGGACAGCCCGCAGGTCGGTCAGGGCCTGCAGGACCATCCCATGGTGCCCGCGGTGTGGGCGATCACGTCCGGTCGCACCTACCTGGACGCTCACGACGAAGCCTCGGTGCGTGCCTACCGGCTGTCGCGGCGCGGGCCACTCGCCGGCTTCGCCACGGTCGGCGCGATGCTCCCACTTCCCGGGGACGGTCCGGCACCCAGTGTTCAGGCACTTTTCTACCTGCTCGGCCTCGACGGCCGGATGCGGCCGCTGTCCCGTCCGGCCGCGACGGCCACGATCGCCCTCCTCACCCCGCACAGCCGGGGGACGGTCCGGTTGTCCTCGGCCGACATCACGGACGGGCCGGTCGTCGACCCCGGTTACCTCAGCGATCCACGAGATCTCCCCCGGCTGCGCCAAGGGGTGCTTCGGATACAGGAGTTGACGCGCGCCCGCGCGCTCGACGCAATCGTCGGCGAGCGACTGTTCCCGCCCGCGGACGCGGCCGGACCGGAGATCGACGACTGGATCCGCGCGAATGTCCAGACGCAGTGGCATCCGACCGGAACAGTACGCATCGGACAGGACAAGGACCTCCCCGCGGATGAGCGGCTGGCGATCCGTGGCGTCGACCGGCTCAGCGTGGCTGATGCCTCGGTCATGCCGTCCATCCCACGCGGTAACACACAGGCGCCGACGATCATGGTGGCTGAGCGGGCGGCTTCGTTCATCGGCGTATGACGGCCCGGTGACAGCCCTGGATAGAGTGGCGACATGTACATGGGGGGACGCAGACTCAGATTCGTGACGGTGTCGGCGATGATCGTGCTGGCTCTGACCGGGTTCTCGTCCAGCCATGGCGACGGGAGCAGCAGTCGAGACCGCGAGAGCGGGGGCGGTTGCAGCAGCGCCAGTCAGGATCACGGCACTTCATCAACGCCGAGCACGTACGACAGCGAGCCGGCGAGTGGCCACGGCTCGGCAACGAGTACCAGTGACAGCGGCGGCGGTACGGACCATTCGGGGTCCGCTCACCGTTCCACCCCTACAGCTTCCTCCTCCGGCGACACCGCGGCGCCGATGAAGGACGGCACCGCCGTCCTCAAGCACTGCGCCAGCATGGACGACCCCTACGCCACCGTCGAGGTTCGCAATCCGAACGGACGCGAGGGCCTCTTCACCGTACGGATCAGCTTCAAGGACAGAACCGGCTTCACCCTGATCGACACCGTCGATCAGGTGTCGGCGCCGGCGAAGGACACCGCGACCTACCGCGTGCCCGTTGCCAGTACAGGACGCGTGGACGAGATCGATCACTGCGTCGTCGAACCACGGGCCCACTTCGACCGGTGACAGGTGCGCTCGATGCGCGTGATGGGGGTGCCGCCAAGGCTTTGGGAGCGGCGCCGACGCACAACGCCCCCGGTGCAGAGGTGCCGGGTGGACTGCGATGTGGCCCAGCAAGAGGGTGAGGGGACCGTCCGGTCGATCTCGTCGGTGGAGTCCGCCCGGGCGGCCAGACCCTTCTCCCAGCGTTCTTGTGGATGCTCCGGTCCGTCAGCCCGGCTGACAGCCTGTCGCTATCAGGGCGTCTGCGTTGGCCGTCACCGTGGTGCAGGTGATGGCCACGTTGTAGAGGGTGTAGTTCCTCAGGCCCGAAGGCGTCTGCACACTCGACATGGCCTGGTCCACGGTGAAGTGGTACGGCGCCCCGCCATCGACGAAACCGCAGGCGCTCACGGAGGCGAAGAGGTTGGGGAACAGGTAGCCGGTGCCGGCGGGCAGGAACGCGATGGAGGTGGACGTCGGGCAGTGGGCCGTCGTCGCGGCCTGAGCCGCCTGAGCTGGCGTGCCGGTGAGCGCCAGGCTCACCACGGTGCCCGCGACTCCAATGGTTACGGCGCCGCGCAGGGGACGTCTCACCATGCACTCCTCGCGTGCTGCGGATGGTGTTCCGGCCAGCTTCCTCGTCCCGCCCGTCCGCGCCCAGACGTAAACCGGCCGTACCGCCGGCGCACAGGCCGGGCGGGGGCGCAGTGGTGGCGGGCGCGGGTGACCGCGACGTAGGCGAGACGCGCGGCGGTGTCACTGACGAGTGACGAGTGACGAGTGACGAGTGACAAGTTCCGGGACGGGTCGTCCTCGGCCGTCGTGCTGGACGGTGTCCTTGGGCGGCGGGAAGTCGGCGCCGGTCTGGACGGTGGGCCATGCGCGGAGGTCGGTGCAGGGCTGGAGGCCGAGTCCGGCGGGGTCGTGCGTGGCGCAGTCCTGCAGTTCGCCCAGGGCGAGCGAGGAATCCCCCGGCGCCCCAGCAGTTCGGTCAACCTCCGGGGACTTCCGGGTCGGGCGGTCACTGTGCGGTCTGTCCTTCGGATGTCTTCTTCCTCCCGGCTGCCTCCTGAAGATCGGCGATCGTCTCACCGTGCTCCCTGGCCCAGGCGGTGAGCATCCTGATGGGCTCCTCCAGGGTGCGCCCGAGCTCGGTCAGGCTGTACTCCACGCGCGGTGGCGCCTCGGCGTACGCGCGCCGCTCGACGAGCCCGTTGTCCTGCAGCCGGCGCAGCGTCTGGGTCAGTACTTTGCGCGAGATGCCGCCGCTCAGCTCGACCAGCTCACCATGGCGCAAGGGGCCGTCGGTCAACGCGAAGAGCGTGACCACGGCCCACTTGCTGGCGAGGAGTTCGATGGCCAGGAGGGCGGGACAGTCGGCGAGGAAGACGTTGCCGGGACGAAAGGTCATGAGCCGAAGGTTACCTTCAGGTACCTAACGGCTGCCTACTGTCGTCAGTGCCCGACGGGTTCCACCGGATGTCTCATGCGCTCCGGTCCGATGCACAGCAGAGGTATTGCCATGTTCACTGCATATGTTGTCGTCGCCATCCTCATGTCGACGGTGCTGGTCGTGTCGGCCGGCGCCAAGTCCCTGCGTACGCAACACATCACCGGCCAGATGGCCACCCTCGGCGTCCCTGAGGGCATGCTGCTGTTCCTGGCCGCCGCTCAGGTGTCCGGCGCGGTGGGCCTCGTCATCGGCGTCTGGTGGGGACCGCTCGGGATCGCCGCGGCCGTCGGCCTGACGCTCTACTTTGCCGGCGCGGTCGCCTCCCACCTGCGCGTCGGTGACCACAGGGGCACACCCCCGGCGATCGTTCTCACCCTCATCGCTCTCGCCCTGATCGCACTGCGCGCCGCCACACTCTGACCGTTCCGGACTACGGAGTGGTGTGCATCGTGAAGCCGCTGGTCACGGAACTGGCTGGAGGGTCGCGAGAGATGCGCGCGCTGGTCATCGGCCGGTGTCCACGGCGGAAATCGTCTGACATGCCGTTCGGAGTCGTCCTCGGTCTGTGCCGCGCCGACCGCTGTGCCGCTCTTCCTTCGCTCTCCGGTGCCCTCGGTGGTGATCTCGTTGGTGTTGATGCGGCGGGCGAGGTTGGCGACACGGCGATCGCCGCCGAGCCGCTGGGCAAAGGGGGCACGCTGCTGGACGCCCTGAGGGGCTTCAAGGACCTCTACGACGCTGACGCCCCGCTGGAGCGCGTGCTGCCGGTCCCGGTCGCCGAGCACCCGCGGCGCTCCGCGCCGTACGTCCGGGGCAGCGCCGTCGCTCGCCTCACGCAGAGGACCTTGCGGCCGGGCCGACGTCTGTTCGGACAACTGTGACGTGCGCCTGGGCAAGGATGGAGACCTGCGGCTTCTTGCCGCCGTTCCCTGGTGTTCATTGGATGAAGTGCGGCTGCACAAGCCGTGTACACCACCGTCATTCCAAGGACCCGTCGGGTCGGCACGCGAGAGGAGGAACCGGGTGTCCACGCTGCTCGGCGAGCAGATCGCGAAACCATGGGCGACCTCTCGCACACAGCCGGCGCGGTCCGGTGCGTTGCCACGCGGAAGTCGCGGCGGCCCCCTCATGGTTCCTCTCGTCGACGCCGCCGACCGGGGCGCGACGCGTGCGATGCCGCGTCCGCGCACCCCCTGGGGCGGCGGCAAGGGCAGCGGAGGTCGTCGCTAGTGGCCGAGGTACCCGAGCCGTTGCGTTGGGCGGCCTACCTCACCGGGACCGAGCTGCCGGAGGCGGACCCCGACGGGTTGCGCCGCCAAGGGCAGATCTGGGCCGAGCTGGGCCGTGAGGTCGTGGGCATGGTCGGTGAGATCAACGCTGTCAACTCCCAGGTGCAGGGGCATGTCAACGGGCAGCCCGCGGAGGCGTTCGGTGACTACATGCGGCAGCTCAACAGCACGCTGCCGGCGCTGGCGCAGGCCGCGGCGAACCTGGAGACGATGAGCGACGACTTCGCTCTCCAGGTCGAGCACGCCACCAATCTGGTCATCGCGATGCTGTCCTGGATGCTGGTGGAACTCGCCTTCCTGATGAACACGCTGTTCGGTATGGCCGCCGTGCCCGCGCTGATCACGGGCGTGCGCCAGATCATCATGGCGATCATGAAGCGGCTGCTGATGTCGGCGGCGGTGGGCACGGGTGTCATGACCGGGCTGGAGACGTTGCTCCAGGCGATCGAGATCCTTCAGGGACATCGCAAGGAGCTCGATCCCAAGGCCATCGCGGACATGGCGATCGGTGGTGCCATCGGCGGTGCTGCGTTCGGTGCGCTGTCCGGCCTGGGCCGGGTGGTGGCCCCGCGTGCGTCCGGCACGTTGATCGGGCGGACGGTGATCGGTGGCGCGGCGGGTGTGGCCGGTGGTGTCGCGGCCGGTGCGGCGACGGGTGGGTCGGTGGACCCGGGGCTGGCGTTCCTGGGCGGTGCGGCGGGTGCGGCGCTGGGCGCGCCGGGGTTCGGCGGGGGGCGTCGGCAGGGTGGGAACGATCCCGCCGCCGGGGTGGCGGATCTGGTGAAGTCCTTGCCGCAGGAGGCGGATTTCACGGGTGCGGGTGGCCCGAAGGGCGGGTCGGTCGCGGATTCGCCGGTGGTGTCTGCGGGGAAGGGCGCCGAGGACGCGTCGCCGGGCGGCACGGTGCCGACGGTGAGCGGGCAGCCTGGCGGGTCCCGTGGGTCCGGCGGGTCGGGTGTGCCGGAGAGGGCTTCGGCGGGGGCCGCCGCGTCCGTCCCCGGCACACCGGGCGGAACGGGCAGGGTTTCCGGCACGGCGCACGAACCGGCTGCGCCGGGCGCGGGAACACGGGGCGGAGCCGGCCCGGAGTCCGGTGACGCGGCACCCGCCGCGCTGGCCGAGCGTGGGCCCGCTGTCGCGGAACAGGGTACGGTCCGGCCCGCGGCCGTGGTGGATGAGGGGACGGTGTCGGGTCCCCGGCCTGCGCGGACGGGTCTGCCGGGTTTCGAGTCGACGCCGCTCGCGGGGGTTCCGGTGGGCGGCGCGGTCCGGACGAACCCGGGGGGTGGCTTGCCCGAGGCTCCGGGCACGGTGCCACCGGCGACCGTGGGGAGGACAGGGAGCGGGGCCGGGAGTACGGGTACGGGACCGCGCCCGGGCGGCGCGGAGCCGGAGGTTGCCGGGGCGGTGGTCCGGCCGGCCGGCCGAGGCGGTGCGGAGTCGCCCGGGGCGGCGGGTACGACCCGTCCCGGCGGAACCGCCACGACGGAGACCTCCGGCCCGGCCGCCGTCCGGGGGAGGGCCGCCGAGGCGGGCGGCTCAGGGGGCGGTGGGGCCGGGGTCCCGGTCAGGTCTGCCGAGGCGGGCGGTTCCGGGAACGGGGCGGAGAGCGCTGCGGCCAGGACCAGCGGCCCCGGCACGTCCGGCCCGACGCCCCTGCCGGACCGGGGCGCGGACGCGGTACCCGGCGGCACCGCGCCGCAGACCACCCCGGCGATGCCCGCGCGGACCGTGGGGCCCGTCGACGAGGGCACCACTGTCCTGCCGGCCGCCGTTCCCGGCAGGACGGTGGAGACCGGGGCACCGGTCACCGCCGGGCGGACCGATCCGACTGCCCCCGGGAGCACAGGCTCGGCCCGGACCCCGGCCATCAGCGCGCCGACGCCCGCGGGACGTGCGGACGTGACGCCGGCCTCCGGCCGTTCGGACGGCGCGTCGACTCCCGCCCCCACCCGTGCGGACCTCACGGCGTCCACCTCCACCGCCGCGCCCCGCGTCACCTCCACCCCGGCGCCCGTGCGACCCGGCGTGGGCGAGCCGGGTCCGGCACCCGTCGTCCGTGCGGAGACCACGACGGCACCGGGAGCGGGGAGTCGTGCGGAGACTGCGATGGCACCGGGAGCGGGGAGTCGTGCGGAGACTGCGATGGCACCGGGAGCGGGGAGTCGTGCGGAGACTGCGATGGCACCGGGAGCGGGGAGTCGTGCGGAGACTGCGATGGCACCGGGAGCGGGGAGTCGTGCGGAGACTGCGATGGCACCGGGAGCGGGGAGTCGTGCGGAGACTGCGATGGCACCGGGAGCGGGGAGTCGTGCGGAGACTGCGATGGCACCGGGAGCGGGGAGTCGTGCGGAGACTGCGATGGCACCGGGAGCGGGGAGTCGTGCGGAGACTGCGATGGCACCGGGAGCGGGGAGTCGTGCGGAGACTGCGATGGCACCGGGAGCGGGGAGTCGTGCGGAGACTGCGATGGCACCGGGAGCGGGGAGTCGTGCGGAGACTGCGATGGCACCGGGAGCGGGGAGTCGTGCGCAGACCACGACGGCGCATGGCACGGGTGGCCGTACGGCCGCTGATGCCGCCGCGTCCTCCGTTCCCGGTGGCCGTCCGGAGTCCTCTCCCCGAGTGGTCACCGGCACGGGCCCGGTGCGGGACGGGGCGCCGGGGCCGGAGGGCGGCGCCGCGCCGGGCAGCGCCGTGCGGTCGGGCGCGGCTGCCGTGCGGACGGGTGCGGCTGCCGTGGACGGGGGACCGGTACCGTCCCGTACCGGCGACACGACCGCACCCGGCCCCCGGCCCGGCGCGGAGGCCGTCGCTCCGCGTACGGAGGCCGTGCCCGTCAGACCGGGCACGTCAGCCGGGACACGGACGGAATCCCCGGCCGGGCCACAGGCGGAAACGCCCGCCGGAGCCCGCCCGGAGACCGCGACAGGGCCGCGTGCCGAGACCCCGCCGCCGGCCACCCGGACCGTGCGGACCCCGGAGCCGTCCGGACGACCCGCCTCCGACGGCACCGCACCGGCCCCGCGCCCGTTGGACGACTCCCCGCGTCCGGGCGCCGACGAGGGTGACGCACGGGACGCTCTGGGTGCCGATCCGCCGGGGCCGGGCGGCGAGGGTGCGGGTGTCCTACCGAACCCGCGTCCGGGGGAACCGTATGTCTTCCGTGGTGAGGACCCGGTGCTGGTGGGGCGTTGGCGGGAGGCGCAGGAGAGCGTCGTCACCGACCACCGCCTCCGGTTCGAGGTCGAGGACGCCGCGCACCGGCGGGTGCGGGAGGCGTTCGCCGCCCACCTGGCCGACCCTGAGCCGGTCTTCCCGCGTCCGGACGCCGATGTGCCGCCGGGCGGCAGGGGGACGGCCGCTCCGGAGCTGACGAACGATCCGGAACGGGCCGGTGCCGGACCGGTGTTCGCCGGCGAGGACGGGGCGCCCGACCCGGCGGCCCGGGGTTTCCACGAGGTCTGGCGTCAGGAGGTCGAGTCCTACTTCGAACAGCGGTGGCGGCCCGACTTCGAGGCGTACCGGCGTGGTGACCTCACCCGGTCGGAGTTCTTCTCGCGGTTCGACCGGTTGTCCGCCGGACTCCGTGACGACTTCGAGATCACGGCCGCCGCGCGCCTGGCGCACGACACCGCCGGACAGCACTTCGACCGCCTGGCCGGCGCCGGCCTGACCCGCCTGGCGGACGTCAGGGCGGCGCGGGCCGCCGGGAACGGGCCGGACGCCGGGGACACGGACGGCGCCCGGGGCGGCAGGAGCGAGGAGTTCGAGGCCGCGGCGCCGTGGCGGCAGGCGGAGACGGCCGGCGGCGAGGGCACGTGGACGCATCTGCCGGACGAAGTACGGGCGCGGGCCCGTGAGGCGTACGTGAGGGACGCCACGACGGAGGTGTACCGGGCAGCCGAGCGGCTGCGGGCCGGGGAGGACGACGCCTTCGAGCCGCTGAGCATGGACCGGCTGCGCGATGAGTTCGGCACGGGGATCGGCGAGCTGAACCGGGGCCTGCGCACCCGACTGGAGCTGGAGGCCGCCGCCGATGATGTCTTCCTGCGGGCCGTGGACACCGCCCGCGTGGAACGGCCGACGCTCAGCCGGGCCGGGGACGGCCCGGAAGAGACGCCGCTGTCGTGGGTGGAGAGGACGCGGGAGGACTTCCGTACCGAGTTCGCCGAGTTGACCCGTACCCTGCCCGGCGACGAGACCCGTCAGGTCCGCAGGGTCGCTTACGACGAGTGGCTGGCGCACCGGGATGCCGTCGAGGCGCGTCTGGCCGATGTGCACGGCCGCTGGTCCGCCCGGTTGCGTGCCGGGGCTGTCGAGGAGGGGCTGCGGGAGGCGGTCCCCGGCGAGGTGGAGGCGGCCCGCGCCGAGTGGGCGCGCTCCGCCGGACGCGACCCGGGGGAGACGGCCGCCGTCGACACCGACGCGGTGGTCGCCGGCCACCGCGCCGACCTGACCGCCGAGGGCGAGAGGTTCCTGGCCGGACAGCGGCCCTGGGAACTGGCCGCGGCGGACTGGCGGGCGTACTCCTTCCATGTGCGGCAGGCCCAGCACCGGCTGGTGGAGGAACTGCCGATACGACTCGACTTCCAGGCGGGCCTGCAACGCGCCCTCACCGAAGCCGACCTGATGTTCGCCCGGCTGGACGCCGAGGGGCCCGCCGCGCAGCGTGCCCATGACGGGCTGCGCGAGGACGTCACCCGCGTCTTCGGTGAACTGGCCGGCCGGGACGGCGACGGCACCTGGACGCGGGAGAAGGTGGCGCAGGGCGAGAGCGTCCTCCTCCGGGACTACCTGCCGCTGGTCCAGCGCTCCCTCACCGACCGGATCGCGCTCGAACACGGTCTGCGGGGTGCGCTGCGCGAGGGCGGGGAGACCTTCCACTCCCTGACCGCGCACCGCAGCGAGCTGACCGAGCGCGCCGAACGCCGCTTCGACGTCGGCGAGGAGACGTACGACCGGCTGGCCGGTGACTTCCGGCAGGACTGGACCGGCCGCTACCACGACCTCTTCGGCCCCTCCGAACGGGACGTGCGCGCCTGGCTGGAGCGTGAGCGGGAGAGCGGGGACGCCTTCCGCGAGACGGTCCGCTTCGAGGAGGAGCAGGCGCGCTCGGAGGCCGCCAGGCCGTTCGGCGACGAGGGGCGGGCCCGTGCCGAGGCCGCGCGCGCCGCCGCCGAACGGGAGAACCTGGCCTGGCGCTCGCAGGTCGCCGCCAACTTCCAGGGTTTCCTCGGCAAGAGCGCCGTCCTGCGGGAGCTGTCCACGCAGGCCGAGATCCCGGCCGGCCAGGTCCGCTCGCCGCGCCTGCTCCAGGAGTACCAGCGGGAGGCGGGGGAGCTGCGGTCGTGGTTCTCCCGTGAGTGGGACGCCGCCGCCCGCAACACCACCCCCGAGGAGGAGGCCGCGGCCCGTGACGCCCTGAGCGGAACGGCCCGGGACCGCTGGCAGGCCCTGGCCGAACGGACCCGGCGGCGCGACGAGGAGTACACGGCCCGCGAGAACACACCGTCCTGGACCCTCGACCTGGGACGGCTGGAGGTCACCCGCACCCCCTCCGTGGGGCAGGAGCACCTTCAGACACAGACACAGACACAGACACAGACCCTGGCACCCCGCCCGGACCGGACCGTCACCACGACCACCCCCAACCCCACGACCATCCCCACGACCACGTCCCGCCCGTCGCCGGCCGCCCAGGCCGGCACCGCCGAGGCCCTCGCCGGCCTGCGCGGCGCCGTCCAGGCGCGGGACCGCGCCTACACCGAGTTCACGAGCCGCCTCGCCGACTTCCCCGACCTGCGCACCCGCCAGGCGGAGGACCCGGTCGCCGTCGTACGGGAGGAGTTCGCGGACGCCTGGACCCGTGACCGGACCGCCGGACCGGCCGAGCCGACCGCCGGCCGGACCCGCGCACTGGAACACCTCACCGCACGCCTGGAGTCGGTGCGCGCCGATCTGGCCGCACGCGCCCGGACCCGGCTCGTCTTCGACACCGAGGTCGCCGCGGTCCTGCCCGAGGGCCGGGACAGCCTGACCTTCGCCGCGGCCCCGGCGGCCGTCGCGCTCGCCGACCGGTTCCACGACGCGACGGCCGGCGCCGAGCCGACGACCGAACTGGTCCGCGAGTTCCAGGACCGCTACGCCGAGGCCCACCGCGCCTGGGAGACCGACCGGCGGGCGCGCGCCGCCTTCGACGCCGCGCTGCGCACCACCGGGCCGGACGGACAGCGGACCGACCTGACCGAAGGCAGGGCGGGGTGGAGCACCCCCGTGCACCTCTGGTACACCCGGCAACTCGCCGTCCTGCGCGAGCAGTACGTCGCCGAGTGGACCGGCACGACGGCCTCGGAGGACGCCGACGAGCGCCGGCAGCGGCTGCAACTGCTCGACGATGACGTCCGCCAGGCCTCGCTGTACCAGCAGCGCCGGGCACCGGCCGCGGTCGCCGCCGACCGGCTGCTCGCCGAGTACACGGACCGCTTCGCCGCCCGCCCGGCCTGGGACGGCGAGCTGACCGCCTGGTACGAAGGCCGACGCCGGCTGCTCGCCGAACCGCTGGCCGAACAGTTCGAGCGGTACGGCCCGCAGGCCCGCGCCGAGGCGCTGGCGCGGTTGCACGCGCAGGTCACGGCGCTGCACGAGGTCGCCGAGACCCGGCACCGGGCGCACCAGGACTTCCAGCGGTCGCCGGTGGACCGGCCCGAGGACCCGGTTCGGATGTCCCACGCGGCCACCGCCGACTGGTCCCGGCGCCACATCGGCGCGCTGCGCGACGCGTATGTCCAGGCGGCCGAGGCCGCCGCGGGCACGGGAGACACCGGGACCGGGGTGGCCGTGGAGTTCGCCGCGCCCCCTGCGCACGCCGACGCCCACGACTGGCGGACCCCGGCCTGGCGGACGGCCCAGCGGGAACTGCACCTGCACTACGCCGAGCTGCTGGGACAGGCCCGCGCCGGACAGGACCGGGCCGAGGGGACGGACGTACCCGATACCGGCGTGCTCCGCGACGACACCTTCGACCAGGCGTTCCGCGAGTGGGCGCGCAGTGACGCGCCCGAGCTGTCCGAGGAGCAGATGGCCGCTGTCCACGAGCGGGTCCGTGACGGCCACGGCCGGATCAGCACGGCCGGCCCGGCCGACCCGCTGTCGGTGACGCGGGAACTGCGGGACGCCTTCACCGTGGCGGCGGCCCGGGAGGTCGCCCTCGACCGCGGCGACGCGGCGTTCGAGCGCGCGTTCCGGGACTGGGGCAAGCGGCTGACCGATGCCTGGCGCAACCGACTGGACGACGGGACGCGGGCCCCGTTCGAGCTGACGGCCGACCTGGCCCGCGCGGTCCGCGAACGGGCCGCCGCCGACTTCCGCGAGCGGTGGGACGAGGCGCTGCGCGACACCCTTGCCGGCCTCGGCCCTCGTACCGCGACGGACGGCGCGGTACGGCAGGCGGGCCGGCGGCTGCGCACCCTGATCGGCGGGCTGCCCGGCGAGTTCGACCGGCACGCGCTGCTCCTCGGCCAGTCGGCCCGGCTCGACGCGGTGTTCGAGGAGTTGGCGGAATCCTTCCACGACCGGCTCGGTCGCGAGGAGCGGGTGCTGCCGGCCGCGCTCGGTGCCGAGCACGCCCAGGTCTCCGCCCCGGGGCGGGGGAAACTTCTCGGCGACGCCCGCCGGACGCTCCAGGAGATGTTCGACCGGTCCTTCCCCACCACGGACAGCGTGGCCGAACTGGTCTCGGGCGGCCGCGCGCTGCCGCAGGAGTGGCAGGACCGGCTGCGCGCGCTGCTGACCGCGCAGCCGGCCCGGCTGGCCGTCCAGGCGACCCGGGAGGCGGAGATCCTGCGCGCGCGGGAGGCCGTCGCGGACGCGGTCGCCTCCTGGGCCGAGACCGGTCACCGGGTGGGCCCCGCGCTCGTGGACCGTTTCCCGGTGAGCTTCGGCCGGATACGTCCGATGCTCCGTCGTGAGCTGGACATCTCGGTGGCCGCCGCCGTCAACGACCGCTTCGAGCAGATCTTCGGGGCCGACGACTCGACGGCCGGCCACGGGGGAGGACGGGAACGGCTGGAGCGGTGGCGCACCGCGTACCAGGAGCTGACCGACCCCGACCGGCTGCACACCTGGCTCACCGTGCGGCACGCCCGCGACCACGTGGTCACCGTCTCCGGACGCGTCTTCGACGAGCGGCTCGACCGATGGCGGGCGGACCACCCCGGCCAGGAACTCACCGACGCCGATGCCGCCCGCGCCCGGGCAGGTCTGGACGAGCGGCTGCTGTCCGCCTTCGACACGCTGTTCACCGGCCGGCCGGTCACCCGAGACGACCTGGCGGGCGCGCTGCGGCAGTGGGACACCGTCCTCGCCGACCAGGCCCGCGCACTGCCCGCTCACTTCGCTTTCGAGTCCGGGACGGGCGCGGCGCTCAGCAGCGCGGCACGTTCCTTCGAGGCGTTGCGCGGCGACCGGGAGATCGACGCCGACCGGCTGACGGAGCTCGCCGACGACTTCCGCGGCGACTTCCTGGCCGCCTACGAACTGCTGTGGGCGCCGCAGGCCCTGTCCGCTTCCTGGGCCGCCCATGAGGCGGCGTACTCCGACGCGTTCACCGGCGGTCGGGCCGCCGCCCACCTGTGGAGCCTCGGGGAGGTGGGGGAACCGGCCGGCCTCGACCGCGACCACGGCCACGAGTCGGCAGCCGACGCGGAGGCCCGGCTGCGGCAGACGTTCGGCGGGATCCGTTTCCGGTCGCTGTGGGACCGGGCGGTCGGGCTGCTGCGGCCGGCGGTGGTGATCGGACGGGAACCCGAAGAAGTCGCGTTGCGGGAGCGCCAGGTACGGGCGTTGCTCCGGATCGTGGACAGGCTCGGCGAGGCCGGGGACGTACTTGAGGCCGGGGACGTTCTCGCGGCGCGGAGACTCGCCGACCGGTTGGCGAAGGAGAACCCGGGCATCCGCTCCTCACGTCATGGGGTCCTGGGCGGCGCGCCGCCGGCCTCGTGGCCCGCGGCGCCGGCTCCGGCGGGGCGGACTCCGGTCCACGCCGAGGCATCGAGGCAGCGCCAGGAGCAGATGTGGCGGTCCAGGCCGTGGTACACCGGGCGGACCCCGCAGCCGGCCCAACCCGTGCCGGTGGAGGAAGTGCTGACCGCGAGTCAGAGAAATCTGGTCTTCGCCGACCTGAGCGGAAGGGGGCCGGATGCGCAGCACGACATCATGACGTTCGGGACGGTCGCCGACCTGGTGGACCGCGGTTTCGGCCTGCGGCTCGACCGGGCGCAGGCGGAGGCGCTGCACGCGGAGTACCTCCAGGTCGCCCCGCTTCCCCCGCGTGACCGGGTCTCCTCGCCGGCGACGGACCCTGTACACGTGTCCTTGGCGTGGAACCACTTCCTGCTCCACGGGCACCTGGAGGCGGACGGTCTCGGTTCACAGATCGCCTTTATCGAGCACCTGCGCGACCAGGCGGACTACGGCGCTCTTCCCCCGGCGGTGGTGGGCTGGTGGAACTCGATCGGGATGCGGTGGGGGACCCGGACCGCGTTGCGGGCGGCACAGGTGTTCCTGGGGGCGAGCCCGAAGCCGACCCGGGTGCCGCCGGACGAGGCGGTCCGCGCGGTCGTGGTGCCAGGCTGGCGCACGGCGTTCGACCTGGCGCAGTGGAAGCGGACGTTCGCCCACATCCGCGACACGACCCTGAGCCATGACGAGCAGGCGGCACTGCGATGGGTACTCGGCGACGTATGGGCCGCCGATCTCCTGTCGGCGCGCTTCGACGGTCCTGCCCCGCAAGCATGGCGGACGCGGCTGTGGGCCGTGGCCGCGACGCCGCGGCCCGACCACCGCCCTCCCGCGTCGGCGTTGTCGAACGCGCAGATCAACTGGCTGATGACCACGCTGCGCGGACGAGAGAACAAGCGCTCGACGCTGCTCAAGTTCGACGATGTCGCCAAGATGGTGATGAACACGTGGAAGTGGCAGCCGACTCTCGAACTGCTGGAGTGGCTGAACGAGGAGTACATCCTGCGCCACCCGCAACGTCCGGAGGGGTTGCGGACCGCCTTCACCCGGGCCGCGTTCGACCGGGCCAGAGTCGAAGCCGATGCACAGACCTGGCTGCGCGGCCGGGCTCAGGCCGTCCAGGGGCAAGCCGCCCGAGCCGCAGCCTCGCCCTCCGAGATCCAGGCAGAGGCCGTGACACAGGTGGACGAATGGCTCAGGAACAGGGCCGAGGAGCGGGCCAGGGTGGCGGCGGAGGAGCGTGCGCGGGCTGAGGCCGAGGAGCGGGCCAGGGTGGCGGCTGAGGAGCGTGCGCGGGCTGAGGCTGAGGAGAGGGCGCGGGCTGAGGCACAAGAGCGGGCGCGGCTGCGGGTGTTGGCCGAGGAGCGGGCCAGGGTGGCGGCTGAGGCCGCGGAACAGGAGCGAGCCCGGGCGCTGATCGAGAAGGAACAGCGTAAGCGGGCACGGGCCGAGGCCGAGGAACGGGTACGGGTCCGGGCGTTGGCCGAGGAGCGGGAGCTGGAGCGGGCCCGGGAACGGGCTGAGGAGCAGGCACGGGCGTTGCCGTGGGTCCGTGCCCTGGCCGAAGCCGAGGAGCGGGTCCGGGCCCGGCAGCACGCCGAGCGGACTGGCGACCGGGTGGAGAGCGCGGCGCAGAGCACGGCGGAGAACCAGGCCAGGGGCCGGACCGGGAACCAGGAGATCCGCAGGCCCTCCGCCGATGAGAGGACGTCTCCGCAGGCGGGTCCGTCGCGGCTCGACGCGGCACCGCGGGTGACGGACACCGGCGGAGACCCGACGGGGGCACACGCCCCCGACGGGCCCGGGAGCACGTGGGAACAGCGGTTGTGGCGGTCCCGGCCATGGTTCTCCGAACCCGCCCCGCGACCCGTCCAGGAGCAGTACGAAGGCGGCCGGCCGACGCGGGAGGAACGGCGACTGCTGTTCCGGGAACTGGTTCTGCGCGAGCAGGACTCCGCCGCGGAGGACGTGCTGACCTTCGGCGCCGTCGCCGACTGGGCCGACCGATCGCTGGGGCTGCGCCTCGATCAGGCTCAGTGGGCTCAACTGCACGAGGAATACCGCCGGTCCGCGGCGGCGCCGGCGACCCGCCTCTCAGCCGGGGGGGCGCCGAGCCAGTCCATCGCCGCCTGGGAGTACTTCCGCGACCACCGTCACCTGGAGGTGCCCCAACAGTACGAGAAGCAGGTCAGGGGTGTTCGCACACCCCTGGGGCCGTACGTCCGGGACCTGCGCCGCGAGGGAAAGTTCGCCAGAATCCCCCAGGGTGTCGTCGACTGGTGGAACTCGGTCGGCATGAGGTGGTCGACCGACGACATGCTGGCCGCCGCGACGGAGTACCTCGGCGGCCGGACGCTCACCGCACCGCCGCCGGAGGGGGAGATCCGTGCCGTCACGGTGCCCGACTGGCGGGCCACGGCCGACCTGGTGCACTGGGGTGAGATGCTGCGACGCCACCCCTTGAGGACGGCAACCAGGACACGGATCCGGGAAACGCTCGGTGACGTGTGGGCCGACAAGGTCTTCGAAGCACCCGCCGACCAGGCCCCCACACCCACCGACGTGCCCCAGGCCGGACCGAGCGGCGGGCAGGCCGTCCGGCAACAGCCGCGGCCCGGCCAGGAGACGCAGGCGCACCGCGAGGTGCCGGCAGACTGGTACTACAAGGCCGCGAAGGGATTCGCCGAGGCCAACGGGCACCTTGAGGTTCCCCACAACACCATGGTCGCCGGCCCGGACAAGCGCTACGACCTCAGTAAGGTGCTCGATCGGCTGCGCCGTCGGCGATGGTCGCTCTCGCAGGAGGCGGTCGACGCGTGGGACGAGTTGGACATGCGGTGGTCGATCTCGGACGCGGCGGCTGCGGCGCGTGCCTACCTCGCCGACCGTGACGGTGACGTCGTCGTGCCACCGCCGGACGCCGACATCGAGGCCGTGGTCGTCGCCGGGCATGTGGCCGCCTTCGACCTCGCCCGGTGGAGCAGGGCGTTCACGGCCAAGCCGTATCTCGGACCGGCGGACCGCACGCAGCTTCTGACCGGCTTCGGTCAGGAGTGGAGTGACTGGCTGATCCGCACGCGCGAGGCGGCGCGGGAGGCGGCGCGCGACGCCGCCCTGCGCGAGGGCCACCCGGCCCGGCACCGGCCCCTCGTTCCCGCGCCGGTGTCCGACGACGGCATGGAGGACCTGTTCGGCCCGAGCCCGGAGCCGGACCACGCGGCGGCCACACCGGAGCCGGACCACGCGGCGGCCACGCCGGAGCCGGACCACGCGGCGGCCACGCCGGGCGGCCCGGGGGCGCCGATCGACGTGGACACCCTCGGGGAGCCCGCGGAGGCGTGGCGGGCCCGGCCCTGGGTGTCCCCCGCGCAGTCGCAGCCCTTCGCGCGTCCCGTCTGGCCGGGGTATCCGACACCGGAGGAGCGGGACGAACTCTTCGCGCATGTGCGTGACCAGGTACGCCAGTCGGGGCAGGTGACCTTCGGGGCCGTCGCCGACCGGGTGCACGACACGTTGGGTACGGCGCTGGACGAGGCACAGGTCGACAGGCTCCACTGGGAGTACCAGTCGGCGGTGGAGCCCGGGGCGGCTGTGGTCGTCGACGGGAGGGTGGAGGACGCCGACCTGCCGGAAAGGACGCTGCTCCGGCGCGAGGCCGCCCGACGGCACTACGAGATTCACCAGCACCTGGAAGTGGACAGACAGGCGTACCCGTCGCTGGGCAGCTACATAGACACGTTGCGCCGTAAGCCAGGTGTGGCAGGCCTGCCGCAGGACGTCGTGGACTGGTGGGAATCGGTCGGCATGCGCTGGTCCACCCAGCATGTGTTCGATGCCGTCAGGACCTACCTGGGCGGCCGGGTGCCGAGCGCGCCGCTGCCCGATGCGGAGATCCGGGCGATCCCCGTGCCCGGCGGACAGGCCACCGTGAACGTCGCGCACTGGATCAGCACGCTGGCGCACGTCAAGCGCAACGTTCTGGGGCGCGAGCAGAAGCAGACGCTGCGTGAGGTGTTCGGCGACGCTTGGGCCGACAGCATCCTGCGCGGGGTTCCCGGGAAACAGCGCACGAGCACGCGGGGCGCCGGCAGGAGGGCGGGCGCCGGTGCGTCCGGGCCCTCGGGCCTGGCGGGTCCTTCGGGCATGGCCGGTTCCTCGGGTGCGGGCGGGCGGTCAGCGGAGGCGGACCTGACGGGCGTGGACCTGCCCGGCATGGATCTGACCGGCATGGACCTGGCCGACATGGATCTGACCGGTGTGGATCTGACGGGCATGGATCTGACCGGTGTGGACCTGGCGGGCCTGGACCTGGCGGGCATGGACCTGACCGGCATGGATCTGACCGGTGTGGATCTGACGGGCATGGATCTGACCGGTGTGGACCTGATGGGCATGGACCTGACGGGCATGGACCTGACCGGTATGGACTTGACCGGCATGGGCCGGCCCCGGGACGGCATGGAGCTGGACGAGGAAGTGCCTGGCCTGCCCGACCCGTCCCAGGTCTGGCCGGAACAGGGGGAGGGGGACCCGGGCGGCTTCGAGGAATGGCTGGCCACGCTGGGGCTGGAGACACCGGACCCGGGTGTGGACCCCGGCACCCATCTGGACCTGGGTACGACTTCAGGTCTGGGCATGGACCTGGACCCGCACCTGAACGCACACCTGAACCCGGGCGTGGACTTCGGGCTGGCGGGCGTGCGGGAGACGGCCTCGGAGATGGAGAGCCGTCTCCTGGGGATGCTGGGCCCGCAGTGGTTCCAGACCGTGTGGCAACGTGCGGTGGAGGTGCTGGAGCCCGCTGTGGTGCTCGGAGCCGAGCCGGCCGAGGTCGCGTTGCGGGAGGCGCAGGAACGGGCGCTGTTCCAGATCATGCACGTGTTCACCTGGGCCGTGGACGACGCACAGGCCAGGGAACAGGCCGAGGCGGTGGCGGTCTGGGCGGAGATGGAGAATCCCGGCATCCGCTCCCCACGACAGGGACTCCCCGCGGCGGCGCCGCCGCGCACCCCCCGGTCGGGCGCCGTCCAACCGCCCGTCCAGCCACCCGCCCGGATCCGCCAGACACTCACCGACGTGGCGCGGCGAGCGCTGCGGGAGACCGACCGGAGCAGGCTGCGGCCGGACACCCTGACCGACTACCTGGCCCGGGCCGCCGCCCGCACCTGGCACGAGGACTGGCCCGCCCAGGACCTCGCCCGCATGGCCGCCGCCGACCCGGACTGGACGGCGCCCGAACACGACGGGCTGATCGACACGCTGATGCAGCCGGCTCATCTGCACGTGCTCAAGGCCGTCGTCGAGCAGCCCGCGTTCGGACCGCTGATCCGTCTGCGCCCGCAGCACCTGGAGGTGCTCTCCGAGTCCGGTGTGCTGCTGAAGGGGCTGAGTGAGCTGGCCTCCGGCGCCCTGCACAGGTACACGAGCAACCCGCAGTACCTGGACGACCTGCTGGCTCCCTCCGGACCCGGGCGCCGCGAGCTGGTGGAGGCGATCGAGAACAAGTCGCCGGACGCCAACTACCTGCTGACCACCGCCGGGCTGGCCACCGCCCTGAAGGGCAGCACGCCGCACATCCTCGCCGTGGCCGGCGACTGGCTCGCCGCCAATGTGGTCAACGCCCTGCCCGACCTGGTCCCCGCCGTTCTGGCCGCATCGCCGGAGACCGCACGGGCTTTCACCCGCGAGTGGACCCTGACCGCGACCATCCTCCACACCGCCGCCGACGCCGTCGTCGTCGACTACGGCGCCCTGTACGCGAACCGGAACCTGCGGGCCGCGCTCCAGGGCCACGCCGACCAGACGCCGCTCCTTCTCCGGGCCCCCCGGCTCCTGGAGGCCGTGACCCGTGACCTCGGCCTGCTGGACGTCCTGGACCGCAGCCCGGAACTGATCGACGTCCTGACCGACGTCCCCGGCTTCGCCGACCGGCTCGCGGCCGACGACGCCCTGCTGAACGCCGCGGTGGACAACCCGGCCGTCGCTGCCCTGCTCTCCCGTGACCCGGGCCACTTCGACGCGGTGCCGGAGACCGGACTGCCGGACGCGGTGCGGGAGGCGAGGCTCCCCGCGGCCGAGGGGGCCGCCGAGCCGTCACGGACCGCACGCGGCGGAACGCTGTCACGGGTCCGGGACGTCCTTCCCGGCCTGGACACCGTACTGACCGCCGAGCCCGCCCTGGCGCAGGTGCTGAAGGAGGACGGCGCCCTCACCCGGACCCTGCTGGCCCACCCGGACCTGCTGTCGGAGCCCCACGAGTACCGGCGCCTGCTGAGCGTCGAGGCGGCGGGCCTGCGGGCGCTGGTGCGCGAGAACTCACCGCTGCTGGCCCCCTACGTACTCAGGGCGGCTCTGCGCCACGAGGCGTTGCGCAACTGGCTCACCCAATCCCCGCCCCTCCTCGACGCCGGCCCCTACGACGGGCGCCTGGGGTTCACGGAGGCGGTCAGGAAGGACTCCCGGGTCGGGGAGATGGCCTTCGACAACCCCGCGCTGGGCATCCTCCTCTGGCTGAATTCGACGTATCCGCCCGACTACCAGAACATGAGGATGTTCTGGGAACACCGGCCCACCGACGAACGACTGTTCAGCTACTACCTTCTCTCCGGCTTCCACGACCTGCTCTTCGTCGAGGACCGGGCGCGCCTGCTGGACGTGATGTTCCGCAACGACAGCGCGCTGCTGCGGCTGGCCGCGTCCGAGCGGCGGGTCCTGGACGCCGTCGACACCTCGACGGTGCCCGCGCTGCACGCCAACCCGGCGGTGCTGGCGGAGCTGGCCTCCCGGCCGCGCTTCCGGCTGGCCGTCGCCCACTGGCACGCGCTCTTCCGCTCGCCCGGCCTCCTCGACGGGCTCAGCCGCAACGAGAACCTGCTGAGCCTGCTCGCCTCCGCGCCCGAGGTGCTCCGTGAGGCGATCGCGCGCCCCGGTCTCGTGGCCGCCCTGGAGGATCCCGCGTTCCGGACCGAGGTGTCCGCCGTCGTCGCGGCCCGCAAGGCGGAGAACGCGAAGAAGAACAAGAAGAAGACCAAGGCCTGGACGAAGGACCTGGAACGGATCGTCACGACGTACGGCGGCGACGCCGTGCTGTCGCCCGAAGGCGTCCGGCTGCGCCCCGGCGACGCCTTCTGGGCCGGACTGTGGCACCTGCCGCAGGACGAGGCCAGGGCCCGGATCGAGGAGGCGGTCCCGGCGGCGGAACACGACAGGAGGCTCGCGGGGCTGCTGGCCGTGGACGACAGGGTCCGGCGTGACGAGGTGCTCTTCGGCGCCGCCCGGCGCGGCCTCGCCATGGGCGCCATGCTCTTCGACAACACCGAACTGGCCGAGACCCTGGAGGCCCGGCCCGGCCTCCTCCCCCTCGCCGAGGACGCCGCCACCTCGATACTCGTCCTGCTCCAGGACAACGCGCAGTTGACCGCCGCGCTGCGCACCGACGACTACCTCTACCGGTACGTGCGCTTCCCGGTCTCCCTCAGCCAGTTGATCAGCTTCCCGGACCGGGCCCGCGAACTGGCCCGGGTACCGGACCTCGCCCGCTTCATGACCATGTCGCCGCGGGAGTACGAACGCGCCTCCACCGACCCCGTCCTGGAACGGCTGACGCTGGAGCGGCCGGACGTGACCCGCGTCCTGGCGGACGGCGGACCGGTCGTCGACCTCCTCCTGACGACCCCGGAGCTGGCGGCCGTGCTGCTCCGGTTCCACACGGGTGACGACGAGGACACCACGGTCGTACGGGCGGTGCTCAGCGGACTCCCGGTGGCCCGGGCGGTCGCACAGGCCCCTGAGCTGGCCGATGAACTGCGGCGGTTCCCGGTGGTCGGCGCGAGCCTCGCCGACCGCCCCGGGGCGTTCACCGACGCGGCGCAGTTCCGGCGGTTCCTGGCCCGCACGGACCTGCTGACCGCCTTGCAGCGGCACCCGGAGCGGGCCGGCACGGTGCTCCGCTCCGCGGAACTGCTGGAGACGGCCCTGCGCACCCCCGAGGTGGTGACGGCACTGGCGGCCGACGAGGAACTGGCGCGGCTGCTGGAACGCGGACCGCAGAGCGCGCCGGCGCACCGGTTGCTGCGCGAACAGCCGGACCTGGCGGCCGCTCTGTCCGTGACCACCGCGGAAGGGGGCCGGCCGTTGCGCTCGGCGCTCGGCGCGGTGCGCGGACTGGCCGACGCGATGGTCGCCGACCCGCGGAT
The DNA here is from genome assembly GCF_039542605.1 of Streptomyces ziwulingensis. Taxonomy (NCBI): domain Bacteria; kingdom Bacillati; phylum Actinomycetota; class Actinomycetes; order Kitasatosporales; family Streptomycetaceae; genus Streptomyces; species Streptomyces ziwulingensis. The sequence goes on along the minus strand of NZ_BAABIG010000033.1, from coordinate 38,616 downwards.
CGGACGGGACCTGCGCGGGGCCCCTTGGCTGGCCGGGACCCTGCTGCGCGCTCACGGCCTGGTGGCCCACGCGGTCCAGGACACCCCGCTGTGGCAGGCGGCGCGCGCCGAGCGGGCGCTCGCCGAGGCGCTGACGCCGCAGGTGGTGCGCCGGCTGACCCACCGCGAGGCGCTGCTGCGCCAGATCGCCGAGCGGCCCGGCCTGCTGGCCGACGTCGCCCCGCCGGACGTCCGGCGACTGCTGTCCGACGCCGACCTCACCCGGTTCCTCGCCGACGAGCCGTGGTTCGCGCAGCGGTTCCTCGCCACCGTCGCCTGGCGGGACCACGCCCTGCGGACACCGGGCTTCGCCGGTGAACTGCGGCGACTGGCGCGGGACCCCGACGCTTTCCGGCAGCTCGCCGAGGACGTCGACGGACAACGGCTGCTGGCCGCCCTGCCCCGCGGCACCGCCACCGTCCCGGCCGGGGAACGGACCGTGCCGAAACCCCAGGACCGGGCCGGGGACACCGCCGCGGCGGGGCGTTCCCGCAAGGACCGGGGCAAGAGCACCACGAAACCGGCGGCGGCCGGACGGCAGCGGACCCAGCCAGGGACGCGCTCGGTGTGGGCCGAGGCACTGGCCTCGGTGCCCGAGGCCGCCGACCTGCTGCTCGACCCGGCGGGCGCGGCCACGGCCGCCGAACTGGGCCGGCACCCGGAGCTGTTGCCCCTGCTGCTGGGCGCGCCCGCGGTCCTGGAAGACCTGGCACGGGAACCCGCGGCCTGGCGGAACTACGCGTTCGACGAGTTCCTGGCCTCGGACGAGGCCGGCCTCGACAGCTTCGACACCGACCTCCACGCCTGGCTGGAGCGGCTGGGCGCAATCGTGGAAGGCGACTTCCACAGCCGGGTCCGTGACATGGCGCGCGGCGTGTGGGACCGGCAACTGGCGCTGCGGGAGGCCCGCCGGGCGGAGGAGGCCGCGCGCACGGCGGAGCGGCTGGCGGTCTTCCAGCCGCACCTCCCCGAGACCTGGGAGTACAGCGGGCGGCTCATCCAGGCCCGGCACCTGCGGGAGGAGGAGTTCGCGCCGGAGCGGCTGCGGGTACTCCAGGAGGTCGCCCGCGGCGAGCGGCGGGCGCGCGAACAGCAGGAGCGGCAGCGCCCGATCGCGGTCGACCAGGCGCTCCATGTCCACCTGGACGGCGGCAGTGGCGGCGCCTCGTTCGCGTACCTCCTCGCCGCCGACGGCCAGGTCGACACCCTGGTGTACGCCCTGAGCAGGACGCGGCAGGGCAACAAGTACCAGTGGGACAGGCACGGCGGACAGTACGTGAACGGTCCGCTGGACATCGGAGCGGTCAGCAACGAACCGGCGCTGCGGTCCTCCGTGGAACGAGTGGCACAGCAGGCGGCGCGAACGGCACCGGAGCACCGGAGCAAGGGCAAGGGCAAGGGCAAGGACAAAGAGAGCGCGGAGACGGCGCACCCGCAGGTCGCGGGGGCGCCCGTCCAGGCGGTGGACCCCGAACTGGCCCGGCTGGCCGAGGCGTTGTCGGCGTACCACGCGGCCGTGGCCGAGCAGGGGGCCGCGTCGCAGGCGCGGGACAAGAAGGCACAGGCCCGCCGGCAGGCGGCCGAGAGCGCCGTGGACACAGCGGTTCGGACGCTGCGCGACCTGGGCCTGGATCCCGGGACGCGGGCCGGCCGGTTCCCGGCGGACGTGGTGGCGGACCTCGCGGCGCGGCTCGATGTGCCCACGGGCGACGCCGAGGCGCTGCTGACCGGGGCGAGCGGCATCCTGCGCGCGCCGATGACGCTGGACCGCGACCCGGGGACCGAGGAGCTGCGGCAGACCTACCGCGAGAAGCTCAGCGAGGTCGCCCACGTCCTGCACACGCGGGGCGCGGAGGCGGCCCACCGACTCGCCGGGGAACTGGACGGGAAACCGGCCGGACCGGGCACGCGCCCGTTCCCGGCCGGCGCGGGACCCGTCCCGTCGAAGGCGGACGCGGCGGACCGGGACGCGCAGGCGGGTCCGAGCGACCAGGCGGGAACGCTTGCCCGGGCCGAGGAACTGGACCAGCGGCTCATGGAGCCGCGCCCGGCGGAGCACGGGAGCCTGTTCGCCGCCCTGGACCGGCTCCGTCCCGAAGCCGCCGGGACCGCGCCCCAGGCGCGGACGACGGCACCCGGAACGGCGGCAACCGGGTCCGACAGTCAGGCCGGCCCGAGCGGTCAGGCCGGCCCGAGCGGCCGGGCGGACACGGGCGCCCGGACCGGGGACCCGCACCGGCAGGCCCTGACGCCGCGGCCGGCGGACGAGGAGGCGCCGCTCGCCGGGGACGTCGGACAGCGAGGACAGCAGTCGCAGGAGCGGCCGCGGACACGGCGGAGCGCGGCCCCCGAGGTCGGGACGGCCGCCGGCACGGCCCGCGTCCCCCAAGAACTCAGCGATCCGGTGCGTACGTACGGGTCGGAGTTCGACGGCTCCCAGGGCACCGTCAACCTCGGACCGGTCCCCGAGGCGACGGTCGACTGGCTGCACCGGACGGTGACCGGGCAACTGGAGGGGGCCACCGGGCGGGACGAGAGTCTGCGCGAGCGCATCCGTGCCGGGCTGACCGCCGCCTACCTCACCCATGAGTGGTCCGATCTGCGCAGCGAGAGCGGGCTGTCGCTGCACCTGGTCCACCGCGGGGTGCCGCGGACGGTCCAGGTGCGGCTGCGGCTGACCGGCCCCAGGCCCGCGCCGACGCTGCTCGGCCAACTGGCCGAGGGCGTGCCGAACCGGGTGGTGCGCTGGGGCGCGGGGTACTCGGAGGCCGGGAACACCGCCGGTACGGCCGACCTGCGGACGTTCCAGTTGCACCACAGCCACGTGTGGCAGCCGACGGCCGGCGCGTTGCGCCAGGTGGTGGTGCAGCCCCAGGTGAACCTGGTGCGCAACCAGCTCTCGACGCAGGTCAGCGCCGTGGGCGGGGCGCAGACGCTGTCGATGGTCACCGTCCTCGGCGGAGCGGTGCCCTACGAGTACCGCATGCGCTGGCAGTTCCGGACCGACGCCGGACCACACCGGGCGGACTGGACGCCCGAGCGGGAGAGCCCGGACCAGGGCAGGATCGCCGTCTGGTTCCCGGAACACCTGACCCGCGCCGAGTCCGCCGACAGCGTCCAGGACACCGCGGCCACCGGCGGCGGCGAGACGGCGGTGCGGACGGCCGCCGAACGACAACACGCCCCCCTGCGGGCGGCGGTGCACGACACGCCGCTGTACGCCGTGGAGACGGTGCTGCACCCGCAGCGGGTCCTGCACGACGTGGAACAGTCCTTCGCCCCCCACCTGGGCGGGGTGTCGGGGGCCTCCCGGGAGGACCTGCGGCGGTTCTTCGGCTCCCGCAACCTGCGCGACGCCCTGCCGCGGATGCTGGACGGATGGCACAGCTCGCCGATGCTCCTGGCCGGCGACGGTTCGGTGCTGGGCTTCGTGCGGGTGCGCGCGGCCCTCACCGACGACGGCGCGCAGGCGGGCCCGACGGCGCCCGAGGCGGGCCTGGCGCACATGGTGGTGCGCACCGTCCGGGTCACCGGGCAGTCGACCGTCACCAACGCCGCGGGCGCCGACCTCGGCGTCACGCTCGGTTTCTCGGACCCGCGGGGCGACTGCGCCGCCGTCTCGGCCGGCGGCGCGGTGACACTGAACGCCGGCGCCCGCCGACAGGTCTCCTACGGGCTCGGGTCCGGCGGCGATGTCACCAGGTCGCAGGCGCTGGAGTGGGCCGGGCCGCTGTTCCAGGTCCGGGGCCGGGTCGCCTTCGAGACGGAACTGGTCCGGCCGCACGACGGCGTCGTCCTGCCCGCCGGGGGCAGCCCGCTGGACGGCGCCGGAGAACGCGGCCGGGTGACGTACCCGGTGATGTTCCGGGTACCGTCCCGGGCCGCGCTGGAGGGCGTACGGGAGACCGAGCCGCGGCGGCTGCCGCCCGAACTGGAGCGACTGCGTTCCCTGGGCATGTCGACGACGACCCTGCGCGTGGACGGTGCCGAGCCGTTGTTCGACATGGCCGAGCGGTGGCTGCGCGGGCACGGGTTCCTGCCGCCCGGGACGGGCGGTGGCGGCTGGACCGGCGAGGCGACCCGGGCCAGGTGGCTGGTGAACGCCCGTGCCCTGGACCACGTACGGTCCGCGCACCTGCTGCGGGCCGCGGCGGACGAGTTGGTCGACGGCGGCCACTCGGTCTGGTTCGAACTTCCCGGCACGGTGGACGTACAGCGGGTCGAGGTGCGGCTGTCGGCCGAACGCCGCGGCACCGGGCCGGTCACCGCCGTCCGGGCGCTGCCCGGTATGCAGATCGACAACTGGTCCGGGTTCGTCCGTCCGGGCCAGGAGCAGCGCACGACGGCCCCCCTGGCCTGGTCGGTGTCCGGGCTGGCGCAGGTCAGCAATCCCCTGGAGCGCCACGGAGACCTGCCGTTGCAGGGCGTCGGAGGGGAGTACGCGTACAGCGGGACGACCGCCGTCACCACCGGCACCGGTTCGCTGGTCGGCCAGGAGAAGTACACCGTCACCTCGGCCGCCGACGGTCTGCAGGTCTTCGACGTCCCGGTCCGCCTGCGTCTGGACGTGTCGTGGAGCCACGGCCCGGCCCCCCGCCCCGTCCTCACCGACGGCACCCTCACCCTGGCGGTGCCGACCTACCGCACCGAGGCCGCGCGGGAGCCGACCGGCTCGCAGCCGGCCCTTTCGGACACGGACGCTTCGGGCGCGGCCCATTCGGAGCCGTCACCTTCGGGCAGGGGTGCTTCGGGCGCGCCTCTTTCGGGCGTGCCTCTTTCGGACGCGGCCCGCTCGGACGCGGCCCGCTCGGACATCGCCGACGGCCGGACCGTCGTGGAGCTGACGGAGGAGGAGCTGACCCGGCTGCTGGACGCCACGGTCACCGACACGCTGCCGCGGCTGCCCGAGACCGCGTTCGTGGAACGGGCCGAGGGTGGCGACGCCCTGGTCCGGGCGGTGGGCCGGCTGCTGGGCGCGGCCCCCTCCGGCACGAGTGCCGAGAAGGTGCTCGACCTGTCCGCGCCGGACGCGGCACAGCGGGCCGCAACCGGCGCCGCAGCCGACGCGGACCCCGTCGCGTCCTGGGCGTCGGCCGACCAGCCGGGACCGCTGCGGTGGGCCCACCGCGCGGCCGACGGAGCGTGGCGGTGGACGACACGCACGGCGGTGGGCGGCTCCCTCACCGACCCGGACAGCATGGCGCAGCAGGTCCTGCGCTCCGCGCTCACCTCGAACCAGCTCAACGCCAACGCCCTGGCCGTCTTCGGAGACGGGTTCGTGCTGGAAGGCGCCGGCAGCTTCGGACTGCTCACGGGCACGGACGTGTCGGTGGAGGTCAGCGGCCACCTGATCGACGTGCGCCGGCTCGACGCCCCCGGCCCCATGAGCCTGCAGACCTGGCTGTACGCGTCGGACACCTCGTCCGTCACCCGGACGCTGAGCAGCGGACAGCAGCGGGGCCTGACCGTCGGCGGCGCCTACGAGCCGCACATCTCCCTCTTCCCGAGCGGACGCTACGCGTACGGCACGGGCACGTCGGCCGGCACGACCGTGGCGGACAACGCCGCGGACACCCGGGTCACCACCTACGACAACACCCGCCTCCAACGGTTCGCCGCGACAGTCGCCTACCGGGTGACGGTCCGCCAGGGGCGGCGCAACGCCGTGTCCGGGACCCTGGCCGCGGGCCCCCACTCGGTGCGCACCGTCGGCCTCGGCATACCGGACGGCGTGGAGTTCCTGATCCCGGAGAGCGAGCTGGCCAAGCACCCGGTACTGGCGGCCGTCGCCGGTGTCGACCGGCCCGCCCCGGCCAGGACGCTGCCGCTGCCCCCGTGGTACCGGGCGACCGGCCAGCTCGGGCACGCCGCCGTCACCGAGGTGGTACCGGCCGGTCCGCGCGGTGACTTCCGCCGACGCGTCCTCGATGCCGTCGAGAACGCGGCCCCCGGGGCGACCGTGCCGGGACACGCCACCTACCTGCCCGGCGTCGCGGCCTGGATCGCCGACCGCACGTCCTCGGCGGGGCTGCGCACCCTGGTCGGCTCGGGCCCCGGCGGGCGGGTGGCGACCCACTTCGTGCACCGGGGCTGGCTGGGCCCGCAGGTGGTGGAGGTGACCCTGACGGCGCGCCCGGCCCCGGGCACGGACCTGGGCGCGCTGCGCGGCGGCGTCGTCGAGGACACCGTGCGGCTGACCCACTCCGCCGCCCACGGCGGCGGGCGGGACGGGGACCTGCCGGTGCCGGGCGCGGCGGCGCGGAGCATCGCGCACACCCGCAGCCACGAACTGGACGCCGTGCCGGTGCTGCAGTACCGCGGCCAGCGCCTGCAGAGCATCTTCGCCCTGACCACCGAGCGAGCGGTGGGCGCCACCGTGACGTCAATGCGCGAGAATCGGTCCTGGCAGCATTCCGGTGAACTGGTGGAGTTCGAGGTCCCGTACCGGTACACCGCCATCGTCCGCGCCGGCCTGCTGACCGGCACCGCCGCGGGACGGCTCGTGGACGCCGTCGGCAGCGCTCTGAGCGGGACACGGACGCGGGATCCGGAGGCGTCCGCCGACGCGACGGTGACCGTACGGTTCGACCGCGCCGACGTGTCCGCCGCGCCCGGCGGCCTGGTGCCGCTGGTGGCACCCGCCGTCCTCGCAAGCGACCCCGCCGAGCGGGCCGAACCGCCGCTGGGCGCGGTCGGGATCCGCGTGGACGGCCTGACACCCGCCCTGCGGGACGCCTTGAACGGCGAGGACTGGGTGCCCGCCCGGCCGTTCACGCTGTACGCCTTCGACGCCGCCGAGCAGCTCGCGCAGGCACTGCGCGACGTCGACCCGGCGCTCGCCGGACCGGGCCGCACCCACACCTCGCTGTCGTACGAGGCCCTGATGGTCCGGCTCGCCCGGCTGGTGCGGCCGGGACACGGCGACGCCGGTCGGCTCCTCGACTCCCACGCGGTGGGCCGTCTCATGGGGCGGACCGGTGCCCATCCCACCACCTCCGTACGGTTGCGGCTGCTGCCGCGGGAGATCCTCGCCGACGGCCCCACCGCCCTGGACGACGTCCGGGTGGCCACCGACGCGTCCGGCGCGAGCGCCACGACCACGGTCACCCCCGCGGTCAGCAGCCGCTCCACCGTGCAACTGCGGCCCGACGGGGCCGACCGCGTCCGCCTCACGGTGCCGCACGCCCAGAACCGGTCCGGGCAGGGGCAGAGCGGCACCGCCAACAACTACCGGCGCGACTACCTGAAGTACGGCGTACCGGCCCCGGCCGGCCAGGCCGGACCCACCCCCGGTCACCTGGTCCACGCGCTGGCCGTGCTGCGGGTCGAGGGGCCGGACGGCACCCGCTGGGTCCTCGGCTCCATGGTGCTGCGCACCCTCGACGACCCGCCCGTCCCGACCGGGCCGGTCACGGAGGAGGCGCCGCGGCCGGTCACGGAGAAGGCGCCGCGGCCGGTCACGGAGAAGGCCCCCGAGCAGGACCTCGGGGAGGTCCTGGAGCAGGGCCCGGGGAAGGCTCCGCAACAGGACCCGGAGGAGGTTCTGGAGCAGGATGCGCAGGAGACGCGGCGGCTGGGCGAACGGCTCGGGGTCACCGCGGCGGAGCTGCGGGCCCTGCTCACCACCGCCGGCGGATATCTCTCCGCCCCGCTGGAGATCGGGCGGGAGCCGGAGGTGGAGGCGCGGCGGGAGGCCCGGCGCGACGCCCTCGCCCGGATCACCGAAACTCTCCACCACCAGGGACCCGAGGCCGCCGGGGAACTCGCCGACCTGCTGGCCGCCGACAACCCCGCTCTGCGGGCGGCGGAGCCGAAGGTGCCCGGCGGCGCGCCCGGGAGGCGGGCGGCGGACAGGTCCGCTGCGGACCAGCCCCAGGACGGCCCGAGCACTCAGGCCCCCCGGGCCACCGAGCCGGCACCGCTCACCCCCGCGGGCCGGTCCCAGATGGAGGCGGCGGCGCGTGCCGTCGGGCGGACCGTCCAGGAGAAGACCTGGCTGCGCGGCCAACTGCTGGACGCCGCCAGGCACTCCGGCTGGCACGACGAGTGGCCGGTCCGGCCGCTGAGCGAGCTTCTGCTCGCCGACAGCCGCTGGAGTGAGCAGGAGCACCGCGCCGCGGTGTCGCGGATGCTCCAGCCCGACGCCGTCCACATCGTCGAGCGGGCGGCCGGCGACGCATGGCTGGCCCACTACCTCTTCGCCCACGAGGACATGGCGGAGGTGCTGGCCGCCTCGCCCGTCCTGCTGGACCACCTGGAGGAACTGCCCCTGCGGGCGGAGCCGCGGGCCCGGGACTTCTACAACCGGCCGGAGTTCCTGGCCGCCCTGGTGGCCAAGTCCCCGTCGGGCCGACGGGAACTCGTCGACGCGATCGAGAGCGGGGTGAAGTGGGCCGGACATCTGTTCATGTTCCCCGCGCTGCCGTTCCGGCTCCGTTCGCAGACCGACCTGATCCGCGCCCTGATGCTCCTGACGACCAAGGCGCTCCCCACGCTCGCCGAACGCGTACCGGGGGTCGCCGACGCGCTGCGCAGGTCCGACCGTCCGGTGCCCCGCGCCGAGGCCCTCTCGTCCGAGGGCGCCCTGATGGCCGGGCTCCTGAGCGCCACCAGCGGCTCCGCCCAGGCCGGGCCGATCGACTTCCGCGGGCTCTTCGACCACCGAGAACTGCGCGCCGCCCTGCGCACCCATGCCGACCAGGCGTACGCGCTCCTCGAAGTGCCCGGTCTGCTCGACCTCGCGATGAACGACGTCTCGGTGCTGGACGTCCTGGCGGACAGCCCGGAACTCATCGACCTGCTACCGGACGTACCCGGCTTCGGGGCCCGGATCGCCGCGTCCAAGGATCTGCTCGGCGCCGCGGCGCGCAACCCGGCGGTCGCCGCCGCGCTCTCCGACGACCCGCGCGCCTTCGACGACGTGCCCGACGACCGTCTCGCCCAGGCCCTCGCGCAGGCCGTCCCCCCACCGCGGCGGACGGCGGGACAGGCGCGGGACGGCGCGCCGCTGGACCGGCTGCGCGCGGGCGACGCCGCCCTGGACCGGGCCCTCACCGACCCGGAACTCGTGGCCGCGCTGGAAGACCAGGAGGGGCTGACGGCCGTCCTCGGGAACAATCCCGGGCTGCTGAGCCGAGCCCACGAGTACCGCCGCCTGCTCCGGCCGCGGCACGCGCCCCTGCGAGCCCTGCTGGCCGGCGGCGAGGTCCCGGCCCTGCTGGCGCCCGGGGTGCTGCGCACGGTGCTGCGCCACTCCTCGCTGGAGACCGAGACCTTCGGTCCGAACGCCGCGGCGGTCGCCTCACGAGTGGCGGAGATCAACCGTACGAGCTCCGCCCTGGGGGAGGCGCTGTACCGGAACCCGGCCATGGCGCACGCCGTCGCGATGATCCCGGCGAGCGTCGTCCTGTTCGCTTCCCTGACCGGTCTGGCGTCGGCGCTGCCCACCGACGACCGCCTGATCGGCTTCCTCCGCGTGACCGGCGCCGATGTGATGCTGAGCCGGCTGAGTGACGCGAAGCACGAGGTCGAGGACGCGGTCCTGGAGCACGGCAACGCGCTGCTCACCCTGTTCACCAGGAACCCCAAGGCACTGACCGCCCTGACCCACCGCGACCAACTGCGGAACCTGCGCACCCACCCCGGCCTGGTGCGCGAACTGGCCGACCGGCCCGGCATTCCGTTCGCCGTCCAGCACTGGGAACGCCTCTACGACGACACCGCACTGCTCGACGCCCTCGAACCCGCCACCCCGGCCCGGGAGTTGCTGCTGGCCGCACCCGAGGCACTCGTGGAGGCCGTGGCCCGCCCCGACTTCGCGAAGGCACTGGCCGACGGGAGTCTCCACGGCCCCCTCGACCGGGCCGCCGAGACCAGGAGGAACGCGAGCAGGACGAAGAAGAGCCGCGGGTGGATCAACGAGCTGCTGAAAGCCGTCCGGGGCACCGGCCGGCCCGCGCTGTCACCGGAGGGCATCGAACTCCGGGAGAACGACGACTGGCTGGCGAGCCTGTTCGCCCTCCCCGAGCGGGAGGCCGAGCAGCGGCTGCGGACCCGGATCGAGGCCGAGGGGGCATCCGAGTCTCCGGCGGTCCTCGAACGGCTGCTGACCGTCAACCGGGAGACCCGGGGCGTTCCGCGGCTCCTCGAACTCGCCCGCTCCCGGCAGGCGTTGGGCGCCGCCCTCTACCACAACGCCGAACTGCTGGAGACGCTGCGGACCCGCCGCGCCCTGCTCGAACTGATCGCCGATCCGTCCGACATCAGCCTGTCGCTGGTCCACGACGATCCCGGGCTGACCCGCGCGCTGCGCACCAACGACCCCTTCCACCACCTGTTCGTCACCAACCCCGACACCCGGCTGTGGCTCCTCAACGCCCCCGACGTGATCCCCGGCTACATGGCCAACCCCGAGCTGAGCCGGCTCGTCATGTACCGCGAGGACATCGCCTCACAGATGAACGGGTTCAGCGACTCCGTTCTCATCCGGGACAGCGAGGACGCCGCGGGTGTGCTCGCCGACGCCGGCCCGGTCGCCGGCGTGCTGCTCGCGCACCCGGAGCTGCGTGACCACCTGTCCCAGGCGCTGACGCGACCCCGGGGCAAGGACGCGGTGCGCGCGGCGGTGCGCAGCCTGCCGCTGGCGCAGGCGCTGGCGCAGCGGCCGCAGCGGGTGGAAGTGCTCACCAGGGTGCCGGGAATGGCGCAGGCGCTGGCCGCCAAGCCGGACCTGCTGGCCACGGTGGCGGACTATGTGACGCTGCTCGACCACGATCCCCTGCTCGACCTGCTCGCCTCCAGGCCCGCGCAGGTGCCGGTGGTGCTCGGCGACACCGCGCTGGTGCGGACCGCGATGGCCGCCCCGCAGGTGGTGGCGGCCCTGGCCGCGGACGAGGCCGTCGCGCGGCTGCTGACGCGGCGCCCCGCCGTGCACCGCCTGCTGCGCGAGTACCCCGAGATGGCCGAGCGGCTCGGTAACGGCGGACGCTCCCTGCGCACCGCCCTGGAGGCGGTGCGCGGCCTGCCCGAGGCGATGACGGACCAGCCGCGGATCTGGCGGGAGCTGCGCCAGGCGCCGTGGCTGGCGGACGCGCTGCTGCGCAGCCACCGCCTGCTGGAGGAGGCGCGCGCGGACAGTGCGCTGTGGCGTGCGGCGCGGGCCGACCGGGTGCTCGCCGAGGCGCTGACGGCTCAGCTCGTACGGCGCCTTGCCGAGCGCGAGGCCCTGCTCTCGGAACTGGCCCGCAGAGCGGGGACGGCGCCCGGGCCCGGGGCCGCGGACCTCCGCCGGCTGCTGTCGAACGCCGCATTGACCCGTTTCCTCGACGAGGAGCCCTGGTTCGCCGAGCGTTTCCTGGCCACCCCGGCCTGGTCGGCGTACGCGTTGCGGGACACCGACCTCACCGGCGCGCTGCGCGAGCTGGCCCGCAAGGGCCGCCTGCGGGAACTGGCCGAGGCCACCTCGGCGGAGCCTTTGCTGGCGGCCCTGTCCGAGAGCACCGGCCCCGCACGCGGCGCGGCGGCGGCATCCGACCGGGCACCGCGGCACACCGGACGGGCGGCACCCGCCGACACGTCCGCGCGCACGGCGGAGCCCCGGTCCACGCGGGGCTCCGTGTGGGCGCGGGCACTCGCCTCGGTGCCCGAGACGGCCGAACTGCTGCTGAGCCCGGCGGGCGCGGCACCGGCCGGGGCGCTGAGCGGCCACCCCGAACTGCTGCCGCTGCTGCTCGGCGCGCCGACGGTGACCGAGGACCTCCGCCAGGACCCCGCCCTGTGGCGCGACTACACCTTCGGCCCCTTCCTGGGTACCGCCGAGGCCGCCCTGGAGGACTTCGAGAGCGACTTCCACCGCTGGCTCGACGCGATGGGCATGGTCCTGGAGGGGGACTACCACAGCCGGGTCGCCGAGGCGGCACACGCGGTGTGGACGCGGACCCGCGCGGAACGCGAGGCCCGCCGGGCGGAGGAGGCCGTACACGTCGCGGAGCGGCTGGCGGCGTTCGCCCCGCACCTGAGCGAGACCTGGGAGTACAGCGGGCGTCTGGTCTACGCGGGGCACGTACGGCCGGAGTGGCTGTCGGAGGAGTCGCTGCGGGTGGTGCGGGAGGTGGCGACGGGCGACCGGCAGCCACGCGAGGGCGAGGTGCGGGCCAACCGGGCACTGCACGTGCACCTGGAGGGCGGTGGCGGCGGCGCCTCGCTGGCGTACGTCCTGGCCCCGGACGGCCTGGTGGACACGCTCGTCTACGCTCTCAGCACGTCACGTCAGGGCAACAAGTACCAGTGGTCGGGCCACGGCACCCGGTTCGTGGACGGTCCGCTGGAGCTCGACGCGGTGCACAACCACCCCGCCCTGGTGGCCTCCACGAAGCTGGCGCGGGACGCGGCGCGGCAGCCCGGGGCGCGCGCGGCGCGCGCCCCGGGCGCCAAGGACAAGGACAAGGGCAAGGGCAGGAAGGGGACGGGCGCCGCCCCGGCTGCTCCCGCCGTGCCGGCCGCCTCGGTGCCGCCCCTGGTGCTGGACCCGGAACTGGCGAGCCTCGCGGACGCGCTGACGAAGTACCACGAGGCGCTCGCCGAACAGCACGCCGCGCGGCGGACACGCAACGCCGCACGCGTGCTGGGCAACGCGAACGGCCGGCTGGGGCAGGCGCAGCGGGCACTGCGCGATCTGGGTCTCGACCCCGGCGCGCGGCCCGACACGGACGGGCCGGTGTCCCCGACCGGCGCGTCCCGGTCCTCGCTGCGCTACTCCGACGTCCCGACGATCGGGACACGCAGCCGGAACCACACCCACACCCGGTGACCCGGGCCCGCCTGCTGCCACCGTACGGAGTGCACAGTGAAGCCTCCGCTGCCACCCCCGCTGCCGCCGGCGGTGGCCGCGGGGGTGGCAGCGGAGGTTCTGTCGTACCCGGCCGGCTCCGCCCGGGCCGTGCTGAGTACCAGGCACTCAACTTGTTCTTCACAGTCCGACCTGGTCACGTTGCGCAAGTTGGGGCGGAGGTTTCTGAACCCCCGGCGGACCCGCGCGGGGGTGAGTCGGCGGCCCGCAGGATCTGCTCCGGGGCGAGCTGGGCCACCTTGAGTGACGTGGTCTCCATGACGGCTCCTTGCTGCTCGCCGGCCGGACGCATGGTGCGCCCGGCCAATCGCCCCACGGTGCGCGTCCGGCCCTGTGGACAGAGACCGCGCTCCGGGACGCGGTACGCGCCTGACTCCAGGCCCGGACAAACTCGGACCGCAAGGTGCGGTCAAGGAGAGATCGGTCACCTCTCGTCGGTGGCCGTCGGACCGTGGTCAAGGGGTGGCTTCCCACGGCGGCCCCGGCCCGTGCGCAGATCCGCGCGGGGGCCGCACGACCGCCGACCCGCTCCGCAGACCGGAGAAACCGAGGACAGCGTGTCCGCCGAACCCACACCCGACCCCGCCCACGAGCACCGCGCCCCTGCGGCCGCCGGCCCTCCGCCGACGTGGACCAAGGTCCCACAGGCCCCCTCCAAGGGTCCCTCTTCACCGTGACGACCGCCGCGCAGCGCGCCAGCCGGATGAAGCGCCTGGAGCAGGCAGCCCGTACCTGCTTCGCCGGGGAGCCCTGCCCGGGCTGCTGCGAGGGCATCACGGCTGTCGACCACCACCAGGCGGTGCCTGTGGTCTTCACCGAGCTGGAGCGGATCACCGCCGACCCCGAAAGGGGCCGCGGGGAAGGTGTGGCGCAGGCTCGGGCGGGATGAGGACCAGTGGCAGACGCTCGCCGAGGCGCTGGACAGCCCCGAGGGCGACCGGCTGTATGCCGTGCAGCGGAAGGAGGCCCGGCGCCGGCGGGAAGAGCGTGAAGCCGCGGAGCGCGAGGCACAGCGTCCGATGTGCGCCGGTTGCGGCGCGAAGTTCACCGACGAGCGCTGGAAGTAGCAGCCCGGGCGGGGAAGGTCCTGGGGCAACCGTGCCGACGGGCGGTGCGGGCCGTACCAGGACGAGCACTTCGCCCAGTTCGAAGCCGAGCGTGTCGCTCGGCACCACGATGCGACGCCAACGAGGTTGGTGCTCCACGTTCCCGCCCGCTCGGTCCCGCGACCGCGTCTCCACCCGGGGAGACCACGCGCGGCCGGGCGGAGAGGACCGTCACCATGATCTCTATCGAGCCCGGCCTGTCCGCACGCAACGGCTTCGCCGAAAGGGCCGCTCGCCGACGCCGCACTGTCCCGCGCGGCCCGCGCCGGGCGGCTTCTCGCTCACCGACCGAGCCATCGGCGAGAAGCAGGCCGGCCTGCGCACCGAAGCGGTCGCCACGCTCCTCGGAGCGGAACACGGTACCCGTCCGCGCCTCCGAGGCGGCGGGCTGGGACGTGTGCGTGATCCTCACGCCGTCCGCGTACCGATGGCTCAGTGAGGACACCGAAGGCGAGATCGAGGCTCTGACGGAGCTGACCGGACACCCGGTCCGCCGGCAGTACAAGCTGCTCTCCCAGCCGGACGTCCTGCCCGCCCCGGACGCGATCCTCGTGGCCCCGCCCCGCTCACCAACAACACCCTCGCGAAATGGGCCACCGCGATCAGCGACACCCTCGCCCTCGGCCTGATCACCGAGGGCATCGGCCTTGGCCTGCCGATCACCGCCCTGCCGCACTTCAACGACGCCCAAGCAGCACACCCCGCCGTGGCCGGCCACGGCGCCTTCCCGCGCGCGAAGCGGGCGTCACCGTACTGCTCGGGGAGGGCGGATTCGTGCCCAACAAACCGAAGCACGGCGACCTCGACGCCTACCCGTGGCAGGCCGCCATCGACGCACTCCCCGCCTGACAACCACGCTGGCTGCGCCCGACCACGAGGTCAGGGCCGGGCGGACCGGCGAGAGCGACGCCGGTGGCATCGAGAGCTACGCCGCCGACCAGGTGTACTGGGTCAAGGTGCGGTGCGGCCCCCGGAAGGCGGCCGGTACTGGGAAGAGCACGGGACGTGGCTGCGCCCGCCGCTCCTCGTTGACCGGCGCCTCCCGGACCCGGCGGACAGCGGACTGCAGGTTTTGGAGGGCCGTACGCGCGTCGGAGTGCCGCGCGGCCGCCTCCGTGAGCAACCGCGCGTCGCTCCCGAGCACCAGGCGTGGGTGGGACGTCCGTGAGAACCTGCAGCGTCTCGCTGCGTACGCTGCGGGCATCGAGGTGTTTTCGAGGAGGAGCCGCGGATGACTGAGAAGGCGTCTGTTCCCGGGCCGCGCCGGGACCTGGCGATGCACAACGACTGGTGGGTGTCGGGCTGGGAGCACGTCCTGCCCCGTCAGGGCTTCCCGCTGTCCATGCTGGTCGGGACGGCGTGCCGACCCGGTTTCACCGGCTCGCTGGACGACCTGGTGCACGAGATCTTCGACGGGCACTGGGACATGATCGGCGGTGACCTCGATGGTGCGCTCACCTTCTCCTGGCCGGATGAGGAGTGGGATTACGAGAACGCGCCGGAGGGGCGCGAAGCGAACGAGGCGAACCGCTGGGAGAAGTTCGGCACCATGCTGACGACAGCCGGCTTCCCGGTGCCCCGAACCGTGCGGGACCTGTCCGAGCTGTATCTGACGTGGGGTCTGGCCGGCCGCGAGGAGACGCCGGACGGCGCCCGGTGGTCCATGCCCGCGGCGCTGCCGCTGCCCGGCGATCTGCTGCCTCTGGACCCCGGACTCACCGAGCGTCTCGACAGGATTCGCTGGACGGTGCACACCGGCCCGCTCCTCGACACCCTCATCGACCACCTGGTCGACGATCTGGGTGAACCGGCAGAGACCCTCACCTCCCTGGATCGGCTTGCGGCGGCCACGGGCCAGGACGTCGGCGACGTCCGGCTCGCTCTCGCGGGACTCGTGAGATCCGGCGACGCCCGTGTCCAGCGCGGTGAGGAGCCGGCCGACGCGGAGCGCCTGGCGGCACACCGCCGCTTCCGCCTGGTCATGGACTGGGAGCACTTCCACGAGAACCGCATCCGGGTGAGCCGCGGATGACTGAGGACGCGCACGGTACCGTGGGGACCAGCGGCACACGCCTGATCGTGCTCCGCGGCAACAGCGCCTCGGGCAAGTCGTCCATCGCGGCCGCCCTGCGCGAGAAATTCGGCCGCAACCTCGCGATCGTCGCCCAGGACAACCTGCGCAGGCTGGTGCTGCGCGAACGCGACCGGCCCGGCGGCGCGAACATCGGCCTGATCGACCTCACCGCCCGCTACGCACTGGACAACGGCTTCCACGTCATCGTCGAAGGCATCCTGTACGCCGACCGCTACGGCACGATGCTCCAGGACCTGGTGCGCGCTCACCAGGGCGTCACACGGTGCTACTACCTCCACGTGCCCTTCGAGGAGACGGTGCTTCGGCACGCGACGAAACCAGACGCCGAATACCTTGCGCACGTCAACGAGGGGCACCTACGCGACTGGTACCGGGAGAGGGACCTGCTCCCCAACGGCCTGGAGACCGTCATCGACGCGGCCGGCACCCTGGACGACACGGTCCAGCAGATTCTCGCCGAGAGCGGCCTGGACGGCATATCCCCGGTCGACCGCTGAGGGGCGCCACCGCAGGTACGGTCGGCTTCAGGGCAGGCAGGACGGTACACACCACCGGACCCAGGGGGGCCGGTGGGCGGGGAGAACGGGCCGCGGAGCATCCCGTGGGGCGGCCAGTGGCGAGGGCACCTCCGCTTCGATCATGAAATGGATCTCATCCGCTTCTGGATCCGCCGCCTTGAGTGCCCCACCTGCAAGACGCCGTAGGACGCGCCTGCCGCATCGCGGGCGGCCACCCCACCGACCACCACCGACCACCACCGACCACCACCGACCGCCACCGACCGCCACCGGGCTCGCCGTGACGCCGCCGGCCCGGTCCCGTAGGAGGAATGGCGGCAGCAGGGCCTGATTCCGGGGCAGCGGACGTACACGATGCCGGCCGTGCTCAGGGAGACGGAGAGGGCGCGCGCCGACTTCAACGTGGACACCGCCCTGGCCGAGGGCGTGGCAGTCGTCCGCATGTTCCTCGCCGACCGGCTCGGGCTGTTCCTCCGGGGCGAGGAAGCGATGGACCGTATCGACGTCGCCGTACGTCAACTGCGCGAAGTCCGCAGCCCGGTGGGGGCGGCCGGCTCGGTCACCGTCCTTGGCGGTCTCCTCACCGCGCTGCTGTCCGCGAACGCCGGACCCGACGGAGTTCCGGACACCCTGTTCGAGGCCGTGGTCCGCGCGCAGGTAGACATGGCCCGCAGGATGCGCACTGCCGAGAGGAACCGCGCCGGCAACTGACCGCAGGCGCCGTCAGGCGCCGACGAGAGGAGAGGCCGGAGCGGGCAGCTCTTCGCAAGGGGAGCGGCCCAAGAGTCCAGGGCCTGCACGCCCGCCATTTGCGATGCCGCAGGGGGCCGACGGGAACTGCCGTGGCGATACGGGATCACGGCCGGAAATAGGTTGTGGGGCCTGACCACAAGTCAGCATGGGCGTTGTAGAGCCAGACATCGATTTCTGTAATACCACCCGAGTACGCCGAACCATCGAGGGTGAAGTTGTAGCTTATGGTCTCATTGACTGCGAGCTTCCCGCCAGTTGGGCGGCTTTGGGATTCAACCGGGGTGCTGCCGGCCCACGCGTCGAAGAGGACTTGCGTTCCCGCGCCGCCGATGTTCTTCACCCCTCCTTGGACCTGAACGGAGCGGTTGAGCCAGGTGAAGCTACCCGAGGCCGAGTGGGTGCCTCCGCCGGAGGAAACCGCAAAGGTGGTGGTAGCGGCGAGGGCGGGGCCCGCGGCGAGCACGGTGACCGCGGCGGCACCCGCCAGAGTCGCACCGACTTGCTTGAAACGCATGAGATCTCCTTATGCCGGGGTGAGTGGTGCGTGCCTCACGAATTTATGCCATCACCATGTCATGTCTAGATCACTTCAGGTCACGAGGCCGGTGCTCGAAAATATTCGGCCGCGTTATTCGCAGAACTTCCACCGCTATCAGCCCTGCCCGGCATGGCTTTCAGCGCCGGCGGAAACGGAGGCGCCGGTGAGCTTGCCGGAGACGACGGTGCCGGTGGAGGTGCCCACGACTTCTTCCTCGACGACGGTCACGCTGTTCTCGAAGGAGACGACGCTGGTCTCCCCGGTGTTCCACGTGATGGTGTTCGTGCTGGCGGAGGAGCTCAGCAGGGTCAGGCAGGAGGCCGCGGGGGCGGGGAACAGGGTGACGGTGTCGCCGTAGGTCAGCGACGGGTGGGTGAGCGACGCGCGGGAGCCGTAGTGGCTGGTGACACCGGTGGTCGTGGCCTGCGGGGTGTTGGTCAGGGCGGGACTGAAGCCCTGGTCGGCGGGGCCGACCAGGCAGGAGACCTGCGTGAGCGCGGCCTCCTTGGGGGACGCGCGCGCTGACTGCTGGCAGGAGCGGGCCGAGCGTCGGGGTGGTGACTACGGCTGGAAGGGCGAGAAGACGCCTGTTAGGACGCCGCTGCCGGTGGTGGTCGTGGTGGACTGTGCTGGGGAGCATGAGGGGGATCTTCCTGAGCTGAGAGGCACGGACGTGTCGAGTGGCGTGCGTTGCGGGTGGATGTGGACGGTGCGGTCATCGGTGTGAAGCGCTCGCGCGTACGGGCATGGGCCCGTGCGCTTTCCGTACTGCGACCCGGTACCGGCCCCGGCAGCCATGGTGCCGGCGTCGGTTCTGCGCCCGTCCGGGCGGAAGCACCCGGACGGGCGGGGGTCACACGGAGGTGATTGACCCGGCTGGAACGCCGCGGGAGTCGCGGCGTCGGCACGGTCGCCGCGAAGGCGGTGGAGGCCGCCCGGTCCCAGCAGATCGTGCTGCCCGTTAAATTGACGGGCGGCGAAACTGATCTGCGGCCTTGTCCACCTGCCCCTGCCCCTGGACGAGCGGTTCAAGGACAACGACCGGGAGATCCGCGAGACCTTCCGAACCGACGACCACACGGAGGTCATCGAGTCGATGCCCGGCATGGGCCCGATCCTCGGCGCCGATTTCGTCGCCATCGTCGGCGACCTGTCCAGCTACCGTGACGCCGACCGCCTCGCCTCGTATGCCGGCCTGGCCCCGGTCGTCCGGGACTCCGGCCGCCGCACCGGCGACTACCAGCGGCCCAAGCGCTACGACCGGCGCCTGCGGCACCTCTTCCACATGGCCGCACAGAACGCGATGATGCGGCCCGGCCCCTCCCGGGACTACTGCCTCAGGAAACGCGGCGAAGGGCTGCTGCACACCCAGGCGCTGCTCGCGTTCGCCCGACGCCGGATCGACGTGCTCTGGGCGGTGCCGCGTGACAAGAGGCTGTTCACTCCCGCCTCCCGCCCCCCCCCGTCACGCGGGCGGCTGGACTTCGTCATCGAGGTTCCCTTCCGCAGGTGCGGGACCGGAGCGGTCGTTCGTCCCGATCGGCGAGAGAGGGGTGGGATCACACGGAGGTGATCTCCATGGTTACGCAGCCGTACGTGCTGGGTACGGTGCCGAGTCCGAGGGCGCGCAGGGTGATGCCGGTGGCGGGTCCGGTGACGGTGATCAGGACGGTGTCACCGGCGAACAGCCCGGAAGTGACCGTGCCGGTGAGAGTGACCACGAGGACCGCGCCGACCACTGGGGTGGTCCGGTTCGTCGGCAGGGTACTGGTGGCACCGGTGTTCCGGGTGATGGTCCTGGTTCCGGTGCCTGCGGAAAGCAGGTCCAGGCAGGTGCGCGAGGCCGGGGGCAAAGTAATGGCCGATGTCCCTGAGGTGACGGCTGGTGCGGGGAGGGAGATGCGGGGGCCGAACTGGATGCTCGACGTTGTCCCGACCGACTGCGGGGTGTTGGTCAGCGGCGGGGTGTACACGCTGGTGTCGCTGCTGGGCGGGGTGCAGGTGACGTCGAGGATTGCGTTCTCGCGTGCGTTGGCAGGTCCCGCTGTGATCAGGAGACTGACGAGCAGAAACAGCAGGGCGCTCACCCCCGTGAGTGCGGCACGCGAGCCAGGGCCTCTGGAGACGCTGATACGTTCCGCCGTGGTGGGGCCTTTCAGTAAGCCCCCTTGAAGGCACAGCCGCGGGTGCAGTGGGGGTCGCTTGTGTCGATCCCGGGCCCGGCTGTGGTGCTCCCTGCCGGGACGGCCTGCGCTGTGGGTTGCACCGTCCACCGGGCGGCCGGTGGCGTCCAGGGAGTGCACAAGGGCGCCAGAGGCGCGTTATTCACGTGGGCGCGCGTAATTCACGCGGGGAGCGCAGCACGGCGCCCCCGCCCACCGAGCAGCCTGACGCGACGTCATCGACAAGCTGTTCACCCTCACCGAGGCGGTCGTACCGGCTCGGAACAGCAAGACGTAGCAGTTCTTCCCGACCCTGTGGGCTGTGCTCGAATCCAAGAAGGTCGACACGCTGGAGTTCAAGCTCGCCGGCGAGACCGCCCGGTAGCTGTGACTGCACCGGATCCTGGGCGAGCTGCGCGGCCGCTTCGACCTGATCGTCATCGACTGCCCCGGAGACGTGAAGCTCGCCACCGCCGGGGCGCTCGTTGCCGGGGACGGAGTCGTCGGCCGCACCACGTCCCAGGAGAAGGAAGCCCGGGGACTCAACCGAGCCGGAAGACAAGATCGCCGGCCTGGCGGCCGCGTACGGCACATCGGCATGCCAGCAGGAGTCGACTGGGTGGTCATCACCGGAAGGGGTCAAGCACGGCTCGCAGGGCAAGGTCTGCAAGGACATGGAGGACCAGCTCCCCGAGGCGTACGAGGACATCGTGCCGAGACGGTGCGGGCCGACGTGCGGGTCCCGGAGGCGTACACCGCTGCTCGGCCAGTGACCCTCTACAGCCCCTCGACTGTGGCAGCCGAGGCATACACGAAGATCGGCCGCCAGACGAAGCTGTACCGCTGGATCTTTACGGCGTGAACCACCGCCCCGCCCGCTGTCCCCGGACCGCCGGGGGCAGCGGTCGTTTGTGACCGTCAGGGCCCGGCAGAGATGTCGTGGCTTCCGATGCGGCGACAGATGATGTGCCGCTCGTCTTCTGTGAACTAGAGGGGAACGATGACCTCGGCCATCACGCAGGATCAGCCGGCCGGTTCTGAATCGTCATGGAGTGGGCCAATCACGCGGGGCGATCACGGCCAAGGACTGTCATCGCTCCGTCCTCCCCCTCCCCGCGCCGGAACCTTCACCGCAATGCTCTGACGTGCCTCCAGTGCTGGACCGGGCGTCACGCACACGGCCCCCGTGACCGCGGCAGCGGTGAACATGGAACACTGCCGTGATGGACGGTGACGGGCCGCGGCTGAGCGGCGTCGCGCAAGCCGAGGCCAGCATGAAAAGCGCCGACGGCTTTCTGGAGATGCTTGAGCGCAGCGGTCTGCCGCCGCTGCGCGGTGACCGGCACACGGGCGAGGACTTCCACGCCGACGTGGTGAGCCGCGACCTGGGCCCCTTGCGCCTGACCGAGCTGGTGACCCCGGAGGGGGAGTGCTTCCGTGACGCCCGCTCCGGACGTGCCCGCGACAGCGAGCTGTGGCAGGTCGAGGTGGTGACACGAGGACAGGTACGCGTCGAGCAGGGCGGCAGTACCTCCGTGCTGGGACCCATGGACCTGGTCCTCATCGACCCCGTACGGCCGGTGCGGTTCGCCAGTTCCGCGACCACCCACGTGACCATGCTGATGCCGCGACACCTGCTGCGGCTCGGCGTGGACGACGCGGCGCGGCTGGTCGGCGTGGGGATTCGTGGTGACCGGGGCCCCGGAGCGCTGGTGTCCTCGCTCGTACGGGACATGACGCGGACCCTGGACGGGTTCCGCGCCCACGAAGCGGACCGGTCGGCGGCTGCGGTGATCGAACTGATCGCGGTGACGCTGGAGTCTCGCCTGCGTGACGTCCGGCCGGTCGACGACGACGTACTCCGCGCGAGAGTCATCGGCTTCATCGAGGCGAGACTGTCCGACCGGGATCTCACCCCGGCCAAGGTGGCCGCGGCACACCATGTGTCGGTGCGCCGGCTGCACAAGCTCTTCCAGGACCAGCCCCTGACCGTGGCCGCCCTGATCCGCCGGCGGCGCCTGGAGCGGTGCTGCGCGGATCTGGCCCGCGGGCACACCACGGTCGCCGCGGTGGCCGCCTCGTGGGGTTTCGCGGACCCGGCGCACTTCAGTCGGCTGTTCAAGGCCACCTACGGACACAGCCCGGGGGCACGCATGTCCAACGACGGTGCACTGATCGTCAATGACCACCTCGTCAAACCCGGCAAGGATGGTGGCTGAAAAGACGTAAAGCGGAAAGGGCCCTGAAAATGAATCCGTCGCTCGACACTCTGCGTGCTGTCCCTGCCCGAATGATCGAGGGGTGGAACCGTGGTGACGCGGCCGCGTTCGCCGCGGACTTCGCGCAGGACGCCGAGCTCATTGATTTCGACGGCACTGTCCACAAGGGACGTGACACGGTGATCGCATTTCAGCAGCCGGTCTTCGACACGGTACTGAAGGGCTCCCGGCTCGTGCGGAGCGAGGTGGAGTTCACCCGGCTCGTCGCGCCGGGCTGCGCCGTGGTACACCACCGCTTCGGCATGGTGATGGCCGGCGAAGAGGAACCCCCGCCGACCCGTTACTTCCTGCAGCTGTTCGCGATGGTCTGGCAGAACGACCGCTGGGAGATCGCGACGCTGCAGAACTCACGTCTGGTCTCGCTGGAGTCCGCCATGGCCCTGGACGCACAGGCGACCACGTAACGGAGACCGGTGCCCGCCTCGCCACCCGGGTACCCCGCGCTGCCTGTCTGCGCGGCTTGACTCTGTCGGGGATCTTGGAGATGCCGGTCAGGTTCCCAGGGTTCGCCAGGACTTCAGCCGAGGTATCTCGCGTTGGTCGAGGTGGTGCTGGAAGGCAGTCGGTCGACGGGACGTGGGCGCTTCTTCGGCCGGTGGCAGTCCGCTGAGGCGCTCGATGTTGACGGCAATGGCCGTCAGAACGTGCTGGATGCGGGCCTTTCTTTGTCCTCGGTAGCGGCAGCGCCGCATGCCGTGTCCGTGGGCGAACTCGTTGACCGTGCCCTCCACTCCCGAGCGGACCGCATAGCGGGTCTTCCACTCGGGCGTCTGTTGCTCCGCGCGGACGCGAAGTTGCAGGTCACGGAGTTCTCGGGGGAAACCCCACGGTTCGGGCACTGTCGGCGGTGGAGGTGCACTGGGTGCGGGCCGGGCAGGGACGGCACTGACTCTTGGTGAACCTGGCCACGATCAGCGGGGCCGCGGTGGGTGACGAGGTCGGGTGAGGGCCGTGCCAGCCCGCACTGACCTGCCCCTGGGGGCACGTGACCTGCTGACGGTCGTAGTCGATGTGGAAGCCGTCCCGGGCGAAGCCCTCGTTCTGCCGGTGTTGGCGGGTGGGGTTGCTCCGCAGCGGCCCGGAGACCGTGACCTGGTGTTCACGGGTGGCTTGTTCGAGGTGGGGCAGGGACGTGTAGCCGGCGTCGACCAGATGCTCGGCGGGCAGCAGCCCGCGCCGCGCCAGACGGGTGTGGATGCCGGGCAGGACCTGACTGTCGTGGGTGGTGGCCGCGGTGGTGGCCACGTCGTGATCACGTTGGGGCCGTCGGGAGCACAGGTCTCCGTCAGATGAGCGGCGAACCCCTTCCAGTTGATGATGTGCCCGTGCCTCGCATAGCGGGCCGAGGTGTCGTAGGGCGAGACGACTGCCCGGGACGAGGGTGGCAGCCCGGGTCCGCCTTCCTTCTCGGCGGTGCGCCAGCGCAGCCGGCCTGCCTGGTCACGGTGGTAGTTCTGCACCATGATCTGGCGCAGGGCCTGGACGCGAGGGCCGGACGTGCGGCCTGCTCCGTGCCGGTAGAGGTGTTCCAGGAGCCGGATGGCATCGTTCCCGGTGGCCAGGATTCTGGTCGTGGGCTTGTTGGGGGTCTTGCCCAGGCGGACTGGCCGACCGTAGCGGCGGCCCCACTCCTCATCGACCAGTTCGTCCAGCAGGTGAGGGGACATACCGGCCACTTCTTCGAGTGCGGCGCGGACCGCCTCGGTGACCAGCTCCAGGCGGGTCAGGTCGCGCACCGCGGCCAGGACGTGGGTGGAGTCGGTGCGCTGCGTGGTGCGCTCGCGCACCAGTCCGGCCTCCGTGAGGCGGGCCAGCGCGAGGTCGAGGAGGCGGTCAGCGCGATCGCCTTCGGCGAGACGGTCACGGAAGTCGGCCAGCACGCTGTGGTGGAACCCGGGATCGTCCAGTTCCATTGCCATGGCGTACTTGAAGTCGATGCGACAGCGGACCGCCTCGGCGGCCTGCCGGTCCGACAGGCCGAGCAGGAACTGCAGCACACAGACGGTGGCCAGTTGAGCAGGCGAGAGCCCCGGGCGCCCATCCCGCGGGTACCAGTCGGCGAAGTCCTCGTCGCACCACAGCCCATCGAGGCGATCGCGTACCCATATCGCCGTCGTACCGCCCGGGTTGCTCGCCCGCGCGATCCGCGCGGTCAGAGAAGGGACTTGCTCACCGGAACGTGGGCGAAGGGACAACGGGCACCTCGACAACTACATCGGTCGGCGGAACCACCCGAGCATGCCCGTTGATCATGCTGCCGCACCGAGGAACTCCAAGATCCCCGACAGAGTCAACTAGGGCGTTTCGTTTGGATCAGCGGGCTGACCAGAGGGAGATGCCCGCGACGTGGAGGCCGGCCAGGTAGATGGTCGCGGTCTTCTCGTAGCGGGTGGCGATACCGCGCCATTGCTTGAGGCGGTTAATGCACCGCTCGACGGTGTTGCGCTGCTTGTATGCCTCTCGGTCGAGGGCAGGTGGGCGCCCACCCCGGCTGCCGCGCCTCAGCCGGTGGACATTCTGATCGGCCCGGACGGGGATGACAGCCCTGATGCCACGGCCGCGCAGGTGCCTGCGGATCGCGCGGGATGAATACGCCTCCGCCAGGACCACGTCGGGCCGGGTGCGGGGGCGGCCCCGGCGGCGGGGGACGCGCAGGCGGGCCATCACCTCGGTGAAGGCCGGCGCGTCGTTGGCCTGCCCGCCGGTCAACACGAACGTTAATGGGCGGCAGCGGCCGTCGGCCGCGAGGTGGATCTTGGTAGTCAGTCCTCCGCGAGACCGGCCGATGCCATGGTCCGCTGGCTCGCCCGCCGGGGCCCCTTTTTCCGGGCTCCGGCAGCGTGCTGGTGGGCACGGACGAGCGTGGAGTCCACCGATACGACCCAGTCCAGGCCGCCTTCCTCGTCGGCCTGGGCCATCAGCGCGGTGAACACGCGCTCCCACGTGCCATCCGCGGCCCACATCCGCAACCGGTTGTAGACGCCCCGCCAGTTGCCGTACTTCTCAGGCAGGTGCCCCCACTGCGACCCGGTCTGGAATTTCCACGCGACCGCGTCGATCACTTCGCGGTGATCGCGCCACCGGCCACCCCGCTTCGGTGTGCGACCCAGCAGCAACGGTTCGATCCGCGCCCACCGCGCGTCAGTCAACGGCACACCCGGACCAACGATCAGACGATCGGAAGGGAGCGGCTATGCGCCGGCCACGTCACCAGCCGGG
Organism: Streptomyces ziwulingensis; assembly: GCF_039542605.1. NCBI lineage: Bacteria > Bacillati > Actinomycetota > Actinomycetes > Kitasatosporales > Streptomycetaceae > Streptomyces > Streptomyces ziwulingensis. The sequence continues at coordinate 13,060 of NZ_BAABIG010000033.1, read as the reverse complement.
CTGGTCGAAGCCCACCAGTCGATCACTCGGGTGGCCATGACGTCTGGCCCCAGGCCCAGAGGGTCCAGACCGAAGTGATCTTCCAGTTCGCGCCGCGGGAACTCACCGATCGCGGCCCGGTCGGCGCCGGAACGAAGCCGCTGGAGCAGAGGAGCGAGCATGCAGTCGTACTCGTCCCGCACATCGTCAGCGACGCCGATCGGGTCCCACTCATTGAGCAGACGCCGCAGCTCGTCCTCGGGGGCGGTGTCCCAGGATCTCATGACCCCAGACTGCCACCCACGAACGACCGCCATCATCCGCCCCCCTGATCCAAACGAAACGCCCTAGAGGCCGGGCGGGAGCCAGGTGGAGAAGGACGAGCTACCCCCGCGGGCGCGGGGACGACACTTCTTGATCTGCGGTGATGCAGGCGAGGGTACCTGTTTTCCTTTACCTCGTTTGGCTTGCTGTGTGTTGGGAGCAGCCCGGTGGGGCGTCGGCCGGCGGGTGGAGTGTGGTCCCCCGGGGCTGGGCTTCGGGCTCGTTGTCAGTGGGTCCGTTTACAGTGCCGCGCAACTGGCTGTGTGCAGGGGAGCGGGGGCGGTTGTGGGGGACGAGCGGTCGGTCGTCGAGTTGATGCGATCGATGGGGTTGGCCGATGACGTCATCGTGCGGGTGTGGCTGGGCAAGGTCCGTTGGGTGGTCGAGCGCGCCTTCGCCTGGCTCCACCAGTTCAAACGACTCCGCACCCGCTACGAGCAACGCGCGGATCTCCATCAAGGACCGCTCGAACTGGCCTGCATCCTCATATGCCTCCGCCGCCTGCGAACCTCTTTCTGAAACGATCAGTAAGCGACACCGTGTGGAGATCCGGGGCGCGTTCGGGTTCCGGGAGTGCACTGCGGAGGACCAGGCCCAGCTCGCCGAGTGGTTGGCGGCGGAGCTGTGCGGGGTGGAGCTGAACCGGGACCGGCTCGCGGAGGCCGTGGTCGTGCGCTGCGGGGCGACCGGATGGAGCCGCCGACGCCGGGACGCATCGCCCGCCTGGTCGGCTCGGCGGTCAGCACCTTCGAGGAACAGTTCTGCGCGGCCACCGTGGACCGCCTGTCGGCGGCGACCCGTTCCCGGCTGGACGACCTGGTCGCCGAGGACGCCGGCGGCGAGGAGTCTGCGGGCGGCGGCGTGTCGTTTTTCTCCGAGCTGAAGGCGGACCCCGGCGCGCTGGGCCTGGACAGTCTCCTGGCGGAGGTGAACAAGCTCCAGCGGGTGCGCGCGCTGGAGCTGGCGCCGGAGCTGTTCGGGGACGTGTCGGAGAAGCTGGTGGCGGCGTGGCGGGCGCGGGCGTCGAAGGAGTACCCCTCGGACCTGCGGGCGGCAGCCGGACCGGTGCGGTACACGCTGCTGGCCGCGCTGTGTCATGTGCGGCAGACGGAGATCACCGATTCTCTGGTGGAGCTGTTCATCCAGCTGGTGCAGCGGATCAACACGCGGGCGGAGAAGAAGGACGCCGACCGGCGGGCCCTGTCCCCGCTGTTTTGGACGCACGTAAACCCGTACGGCCGGTTCGAGCTGGACATGAATTCCCACCTGGACCTCGTCGCCGCCGTGGCGGCTTCGGTGCCCGGCCCGCGCAGCGGCGAGCCGGCCACAGCCCCGGCCTGACGAGCAGCCGGACGGCGCCGAAGCGGGTTCCTGGGCCGATACCTGTTCAACATCACTGCCAGCGGTCCCGGCCAGGGCCTGCGGCCCTTCCGTGATCCGGACGCGCCCGAGGACGGTGACGAGGAGGAGTAGCCCCGGTCGGCCCCGTCGCGAAGGCGGCTGCCGCTCGGGTGCGTGGGGCGGGGCGCGGGCGAAGAGGATGAGCGGGTGAGGGGAAGCTGGCTGGGAGCGAGCCGGTCAGGGAGTTCGTCCATCAGGGGTGTGGGGGGAGCGCGGTGTCACCGCGTCCTGTTCCGTGAGGTGGCTGTCCATGGTGGTGTTCAGGTCGGCCATGAACGTTTCGACCTGTTCCAGGAACTGGGGCGGGAAGTGCGACATCGAGGCGTCGAGGCGGTTGGCGAGCGGGCCGAAGAACTCGTCCGCCCTCTCCTGGATGTGCCCGCCGCTGTGCAGCGTGACGATGCGCCGGTCGGAGTGGTCGCGGGCACGGGTGATGTGCCCCGCCGCTTCGAGGCGGTTCAGCAGCGCGGTGGTGGCGCCCGAGGACAGGGAGATCCGCTCGCTCAACCGCGCCGGCGACAGGGGGGTGCCGCGCTCCTCGGCGGCGGCGATCTCCAGGACCGCGGTCGCGTCCGTGGAGTGCAGGCCCAGCCAGGCGGCGAAGCGCCGGCTGAGCTCGGCGTAGTGGCCGCCGTAGATCCTCAGCGACTCCATCAGCCGCTCACGCTGCTCCGCGACATCGTCGCGCACTGCTTCCTCCACGCCTTCGCCCTTCTCTTCTGCCACGCGGTCCGCACGGTCCACTCACCCCGCTTTGACAACCTACCGCCACCACTTTACCTTTATGATGGAATTACTTCACCATGGAGGTATCTGGCGTGCGTGACCCGTCCCCCACCCCTGACAAGACGACCGAGCCCTACCGGTGGCGGTGGCTGATCCTGGCGGTGATGATCGTCGCGGAGATCATGGATCTCCTGGACGCCTCGATCGTCAACGTCGCCGGGCCGGACCTGGAGAAGTCCCTCGGTGCCGGTTCCGTCGGGCTGCAGTGGGTGATCGGCGGGTACGCCCTCACCCTGGGCGCCGGGCTCGTGCTCGGTGGCCGCCTCGGCGACCGCTACGGCCGGCGCCGGATGTTCCTGATCGGACTCGCGGCCTTCACCGCGGCGTCGCTGCTGTGCGCGATCGCGCCGAACATCGAGTCGCTGATCGCTTTCCGTCTGTTGCAGGGCACCGCCGGAGCGCTGCTGCTGCCCCAGGGCCTGGGCCTGCTGCGGGAGAACTTCTCCGGTCCCGAGCTCACCAAGGTCTTCGCGATCTTCGGACCCGTCCTCGGCCTGGGCGGCATCATCGGCCCGGTCCTGGGCGGCTTCCTCATCGAGGGCGACTTCTTCGGCCTGGGCTGGCGGTCGGTGTTCCTGATCAACCTGCCCATCGGCATCGCGGCGCTGATCGTCGCCGCGAAGTTCGTGCCCAGGAAGGCGGGCGACCGCGCGGTACGGGTCGACATGACCGGTGCTGCCCTGATCGTGGCGTCCTGTGCCCTGCTGGTGCTGCCGCTGAACCAGGGCCAGGAGAACGGCTGGCCGCTGTGGACGTGGCTGTCCATGACCGCCTCGGCGATCGGTTTCGCCCTCTTCGCCCTCCAGCAGCGCCGCACGGCCGCTGCGGGCCGCGAGCCGCTGGTGACCCCGGGTCTGCTGCGCAAGCCGGCCTTCACCGTCGGCCTCGGCGGCATCGCCCTGTTCTTCAGCGGACTGATCGGCACCCAGCTCGTCCTGACCCTGTTCCTCCAGATCGGCCAGCACTTCACTGCCGGTGACGCGGGGCTGGGCAATCTGCCCCTCGCCGTGGGAACCGCGATCGGCGGCGCCATCAGCGGCGCGTTCCTCGCCGACAAGATCGGCCGCAAGGTGCTCCAGATCGGACCGCTGGTCCAGCTGGCCGGCGCGGCCGTGCTGTGGTTCGAGCTCGACGGCCTGGACTCCGCCTCATTCTCGATCTGGGACATCGTCCCCGGCACGACGGTGGCGGGCGTCGGCGCCGGCATGGTGATCGCCGCCCTGTTCAGCTTCATCCTGGCCGCGGTCGACGACGACGAGATCGGCTCCGCTTCCGGTGTCCTGTCGGCGGTCCAGGCGATCGGCGGTTCCATCGGCGTCGCGGTCTTCGGCTCGGTGTTCTTCGCCCAGGTCAAGACCGGTGACTTCAGCGGCGGCTTCCACCGCGCGCTGATCGTCCAGGCGTGCCTGCTGGTGGTCTTCTTCACGATCACCTTCCTGCTGCCCAAGAAGGGCCGCCCCGAAGAAGAGCAGCACGGCATCACCCCCGAGACGACTGCCGACGACTCCGGCACCAAGCAGCACCTCGCCATCTGAGCCCAAGCCGGGGCCGTGCGGCCCCGGCCGCCCCCGAACGGACCGCACCGGGGCCACAACCCGAGGCGGGAAACGGCGAGGAAGTTGGAAGGGAGCGTCATGACACACCGGAACGTGCTGATCGCGGGAGCCGGCATCGCCGGTCCGGCCCTGGCCCACTGGCTCGGACGGCGGCACGGAATGCAGGCCACCCTCGTCGAGCGGGCCCCCGCCCCGCGGGAAGGCGGACAGACCGTGGACCTGCGCGGTGCCGGGCGGGACGTCGCCCGCAAGATGGGCCTGGACGCACCCTCCGGGCCCACGCCACCCGCGAAGAAGGTATCCGCTTCGTCGACGCAGTGAACCGCACCAAAGCCGCCTTCGCCAGCGGAACCTTCGGCGGCCAGGGCCCGATCGCCGACCTGGAGATCTTGCGCGCCGACCTGTCACGCATCCTCTACGAGACGACCCACACGCACACCGAGTACCTGTTCGACGACGAGATCACCCAGCTGTCCGACACCGGGAAGAAAGTCGACGTCACCTTCCGCAACGGGCCGGACCGCACGTTCGACCTCGTTGTCGCCGCCGACGGAGCCTGCTCCCGCACCCGCGACCTGATCTTCGGCGACACCACCGACATTCGCCCCGTGGGCCTGACGACCGCGTACTTCACCATCCTCCGCCAGCCCTCGGACGGCACCTGGGCACGCTGGCACAACGCCACCCAAGGACGCACAGCGACCCCGCGCCCCGACAACCGAGGTACCACCCGCGCCTCCCTGTCCTACCCCTCCCCGCCCCGCGGAGACGAACGCCTGGCACCGGACGCCCAGAAGAAGCTCCTGCGCCGCCTGTTCATCGGCGCGGGCTGGGAGGTCCCGCGCATCCTCACCGCCATGGGCACCCCCGACGACTTCTTCCTCGACTCCGTCACCCAGGTCCGCATGCCCTCGTGGGCCCGGGAACGCGTCGCCGTCGTCGGCGACGCCGCGTACTGCGCCTCACCTCTCAGCGGGATGGGCACCAGCCTCGCCCCCACCGGCGCCTACGTCTTGGCGGGCGAACTCGCCCACCACGCGCATCACGGCATCGCGTTCGCCCGCTACGAGCACATCCTCCGCCCCTACGTCACCCGCGCCCAGCACTTGCCGCCCGGCGTGCCCCGCATCGCCTCACCCCGCACCCGGGCCGGCATCCACGCCCTCAACACCGTCCTGCGCGCCGCCTCCCGGTCCCGCATCGCCAAAGCCCTCAACCGCTTCCTCGTACCGCCTGCCGACACCTTCACGCTGCCTCCATACGGCCTCTAACGGTCATGGCACTCTCCTGGGAGCAACCAGCGCAAACGGCCGCTCTCAGCACTCAGGTCGCCGCATCCATACCGCATCATCGCGTCCAGGCCCGCAACCGCACCGTCCGGTTCTCATAAACGGTCCTTTGCCCGAGCAAGATCAGGAACGGGTCGCCGGACCGCCTCCGGGCCCGGTTTCGTTCTCAGAACCCGTTCTCACCCGGAAGTAGCGCGGACCCCCTTCTGAGACTTGCATTGTGCGAAAATCCGGGCTCATGACGAACCCTCAGCACCCCCGAAGGCCGACCGGTCGGACGGCGACGATGTCGAAGCGCACACCTGCCCGAAGTGTGATGCCCAGCCCGGATCGCCCTGCCGCTCGCGCGGCGGCGCCGTCGCCTCCGCCTACCACACCCGCCGCTTCACCATGGTGCCCCGGCTGAAGAAGGCGCTGCGGGTGCCGACTCCGGCCGACCGCGGGCCGGGCCGGCCATGGCGGCCCGTCACCCCGCCCCCCCCGCGCCGATCGACCCGGACCTGCCGGGCGCGAACATCCGCATCGGCTACGCCCGCTGCTCGACCCTCGGCCAGGAACTCGACTCCCAGCTCGACGCGCTCGCGGGACACGGCATCCCCCGGGACAAGATCTTCAGCGAGAAGATCAGCACCCGCGTCCGGGTCCGGCCCCGGTTCGAGGAGGCGCTGCTGAGCGCGCGGGAGGTCAAGGCGCATGCCCCGCACTGCCGGGTCATCTTCACCGTGTACGAGATGAAGCGCCTCGGCCGCGACGCCGCCGAACTCACCGCGCTGGCCGACCACCTCACCGCCCACGGCCTCATCCTGGAGATGCTCGCTGGGCCCCTGCCCGGGATCTACGACCCCACCGGGCCGGGCAAGCTGCTGTTTGCGTTCTTCGCCGCGATGGCGGAGACCGAGCGGGAGAACATCCGCGAGTCGACCTTGGAGGGCCTCGACACCGCGGCCCGCAAGGGCAAGCACGGCGGCCGGCCCCCGGTCATCACCGACGACATGCTCCACACCGTCCTCCGGCGCCGCGCGGGCGGCGAGTCCGTCGAGCAGATCCAGCCCGACCTGTTCATCCCCACCGGCAAGCGCAAAGGATACAACCCCTCGGCGGCCAGTATCTACCGAGCGCTGACCGAGCACGCCAAACGCGAGGCATACCCCGAAGCCGTCGAGCAGGCCCACGCCGACTTCGCCGCCAGCCGGACCGGCGCGGTCCCCGAACCTCGCCCCGCAGCGCCTGACTCGGCGTCACTCTGATCACAAAGAGCTACTTGTCACTTCGCGGCAGCTTCGGGAGGACAGGGCCGGGGCGGGCGCCCACCTGCCTTCGTCCGAGAGGCATACAAGCAGCGCAACACCGTCGAGCGGTGCATTAACCGCCTCAAGCAATGGCGCGGTATCGCCACCTGCTACGAGAAGACCGCGACCATCTACCTGGCCGGCCTCCACGTCGCGGGCATCTTCCTCTGGTCAGCCCGCTGATCCAAACGATGCGCCCTAGCCGCTGGCCTGCATGAGCAAGTCGTCCCGGATGCCGTCATAGCGTTCCTGAGTCTCGCGGATGATCGAGATGAGGAGCATGACGGCGATGATGCAGTGCCCTGCGTTCAGGTGGGACAGGGGCAGGTGGTGTACGACAGCGTGCCGGGAGAGGGTCGTCGGTGCCAGGACGTACTGGTGCTTGGGCAGGTAGACGTTCGGCTTCTTCTTGCCTGCCTTCTGCAGCCTCCCGTGAGCACCTCGCCCGCGCGGGACGTGGGTCAGGTTGTTGGAGCATCTGCTCGACCCCGGCGACGGCGAGGCACGGGGCTGTTGCCGCGGTCGGCGGTGATGTCGCCGCCCCGCGCACGCGCCTGGGGCCGACGCGCACACACGCCGGTGCTCCGGGTCTGGGGACGCACCCGGCGCCGGATATCCGTCGCGTCCGTGCTCTGCTACAAGCCAAGGCATCTATCCCGGGGTTGATCATACCGGGCCCCGCTTCCAGCCACTCTGCAACACCGGTCGCAAGGGCTTCGGATGGCAGGACACTCGCGATCTGCTCGTCCGCGCACACATCCGACTCGGCGGCCCAGAGTCGCGGTACGGGACATCCTCAACACCCACCGTTCCCCCGCACTTCGCCAGGACGAGTCAAGCTGAGTACAGCGGCTTACGGAGGCGGGGTCAGTTTGATCAGGAAGTCCTGGTCGGCGGCGCCGGAGCAGCGGCCTTGGACGATTTCCGCTCCCTCTTTGGTGTCTTGGTCACGCAGGCTCAGGCATTGGTCTGTGATGACCGGGCGGATGCGGAAATGGGCGGTGTCAGGTGGGCCGTAGCGTTCGAGGCAGAATTGTTGGGCCTGGTTGTCGCTGGCGCAGTCGTCGCGAGGTTCGAGGAGGTTGCGCTCCGGCCCGTTCGCCAGGACGGTGAGGCAGCCGATGCCGTACTTCGGGTGATGCCACTGGATCTGGACGATGTTTTTGCCCAGCGGTTCGAGGAACACGCGCGGCTGGATGGCCTTCTCGCAGGATCGTTGTGCGGCGATCGCGGTTGGGTATCGGCCGGTTCGGTCCCTGCCTTCGGTGAGGCACAGCTCTGGTGTGCGAGCTGGATGAATGTGCGCCCAGCTGCCTACTGCCAGCATGCGCAGTCCGGTCACGGGCATTGCGGGCAGGGAGGTGTGCGTGGGCTGGTTGGAGAAGAGACTGCTGGCGCCGAGCGTGCCCGCGACGCCGATCCCGACAGCGCCGAGCAAACCAACAGTCCGGTGCCACCACGGGACGTGCGCGGGGGCCGGCGCGTCGGTGAGTGATCCGTCGGGCTTGTCATCAGGATCGTCACCGGGTGCTGCGGGCTCGGTGGTGGCGATGCGACGACGTATCTCGAGCCACTTCTGCGCTTCTTCGTCGCTGAGGCCGCACGCTCGGGTGAGGGCGTCAACGAACCGTTCTCGGGGCAAGGTGACACGCCCGAGAGTGGTCGCGATGGTGCTGGCTGGAAGGGTGTCGCTGTGTGTGGAGGCCTTGCCCTCGAGTTGGCGATACGTCAGGCCGGACCAGATGCGCAGTGTGCGCAGTGCCGCGGTGAACTCGGCAGGCGTTTTGGCCTGCGTAGGTTGTGGTGGATCTTCCAGTGGCTTGGCAAGGCCGTCTCCCTTCTGGCTCATTGCCTCAGCATGACCCCACAGATCATCACTGGGCAACGGCTGAACCGGCCTTGTTCGAGCGCGTTCGGAACGCGATGAGCGTAGTTCCGAACAGTTGCGAACGGAGCTTCTCCTTGTCAGCCCGATGATTGTGCGGAAATCCTCGGCACAGACCGACTTCGGTGTTGTCACTCGAGGTCCGCTGTTCGTTCACGGGCTTTGCAGCATGTCGGGCACCAGCCCGTGGACATGCGAGAGTCCATCGGGCTAGCGAGAAGGGTGAGTTATGCGCATGCGCAGTGTCCTCGCTGGCGCGTCCGGCGGGAGCGAGGACGCCATCGGGACAAAGAAACGGGGGAAACTGTGATCAGACGATGGAGCGCTTTCCTCGCGGCCGCGATCGCCGCGTTAGTCCTGGGAACTGCGGCGGTCCCGGCGCAGGCGGCGCCCGCTCGCGACGACAGCAACACCGAGGCGGTGTACTTCGTCAAGGGCTACTCCAAGGGCAGCCCGCCCGGGGCCAACTGCAAGACGTACTGGAAGCCGGCGACCGCCGCATTCACGCAATGGGGCTGGCAGGGGAAGCTCCACACCGTGGGCTTCTACACCAGGGACAGGGGCTGCAGTGTGACCATCGCGAGGCGCGGGACCGACGCCTCGCTGCGTTCGCTGGGCCGGGCACTGGCGAAGGACATCTACCGGCGGTACACCTCCAAGGGCAAATCGGTGGACCTCGTCGGCCACTCCATGGGCGGCCTGATCGTGCGGGCGGCCCTGACGGGGGTGCAGCAGAAGCTGCCCGGATGGCCGACCAAGCTCTACGTCGAAGACGTCGTGACGCTGGGCACCCCGCACGACGGACTGAGCACCCTTGCCGGGATCGGCTGCTCCCTGGCATATGGCACCCGCCAGTGCCAGGACATGAGGCACGAGTCCTCGTTCCTCGACTGGGCCGCTCAGAGCCCCCAAGGGACGCAGGGCACGGACTGGACGCTGATCGGTGCCGCTGACGACGACGTCGTGGACGACTCCGCTCTGCGCATGTCTGCGTCTCACGATGTCTGGTACCCCGGCAGCAACGGATGGAGCCACGGGGCCCTCACGGACATCACTACTGGCACCTACGCGATGAACTACAGGAATTGGCCCACGCCGCCGCTGGAGACACAGAACGGTGCCGCGCCGATCCGGGCTGCCATGAACGCCCTGTACTGGGAGAAGGACTGGTAACCCGCCTCCCGCAAGTGACCACCAGCACAGCCGTCGACGTGCGCATCACAACAAACGACGGGGCCTGAGCGGCACTGAACAGGCCCGCTGGCAGCGGTGGTGAGCCACGCGCCACCACCGCTGCCGTGACAACGCTCCGTCACCACAACCAGGGGGGACACAATGGCAAGACGACAACGCGCTCTAACCATCGCGGCGATGTGCTTCGCGGCACTGATAGGGCTCAACGTTCCAGGCGCAGCCGCAGACTCTGCGGCCACGCCCCCGCCTCGCACCGACAGTTCGAACGAGACGGTGTACCTCGTCAAGGGCTACAACCCCATTGCCATCTCGCAGGGGGTGAACTGCGAGTCACGGTGGGGACGCCTCATCGAGGCGATGCAGGGCTGGGGCTGGAAGAAGGAACAATTCGTCCAGGTCGGCTTCTATACAGCAGATGCCCTCTGCAACATCAACCTCGCGCCGGAGGACGGCGACCGCGACCTGAGCCTGAAAGAGCTCGGCCGCCGACTGGCCTGGGATATCTACCGCAACCACTCCAGCAAAGGCGAAAGCGTTGACCTGGTCGGCCACTCGATGGGCGGCTTGATCGTCCGGGCCGCCGTACTGGGGGTCACCTACCACGACCCCGAGGAGAACTGGCCGCCGTTTCTCTACGTCGAGGACGCAGTCACCCTGGGAACCCCGCACTACGGGACGGGTAGAGACTGCGACTCGATCTTCGGAGCGGACCTGCAGTGCCGACAGATGCTGCCCGGCTCGCAGTTCATGACCTGGCTGCACTCCACGCAGGTTCCGCAACCCACGAAGACCGACTGGACGTTCATCGGCTCCAACGCCGACAAAACGGTGTCACGCAACAGCGCCACACCTACCACCGACGGCGCCCAGCACTTGGTGCGTTACCACAAATCGGAGGGCATCGGACACAGCGCACTGCGCGTCCTGGCTAAGGGATCAAAACGCCTGTACTACCGCAACTACGGAAGCAGCCGTTGGGCCACGCTGGCAAACGGGGCAGCCCCCGTACGCGCCACCAGCAACGCCCTGTACTGGGCAACCAAGTGGTAGGTCACCCGTTGTCGCCAGGACCAAGGCACAACCCCGCTGGCGCGCCTGCCGGGTTGTGTTACGAAGGAGCCACTCCCCTTCAGCAAGACCCCCACTCATAACCACATGGATGCCCGGGCACACGGTGCGCCCGCCGTCGGCCCACCTCACCACTCAGTCAGCGAGCCCTAAGGAAGGGGCCCGTCCTGCCCGGCACGAACCGGGCAGGACAGAGCCTCCGCGACGTCCGCACCGCACCGCCCCCGCCGCTCGCCGATCCGCCGGCCGATCCCGCGCTCACCGAGCTGCGCCGCGTCCTCGACGCCCTCGCCGCCACCACCCAGCAGATCGGGGAGTAGATGCTCGAAGTCGCCCCCGCGTACCTGTCCGACACCAAGGCGGCCGACGTCCTCGCCCCGCTGTGCGACCAGATCGGCGAGGACCTCGACAACAGCCTCGCCGCCCGCCGCTACGCGATGTCCGGCGACCGCCGCGCCCTCCACGGCACGGTCCTGTAGACCGTTCACCACGGCGCTCCTGTGTGGCACACAGCCCGTTTCCCCAGGCGGGCGAGGCGCGGTGTGAGGGTGTGAGCTTGTCATTTATCCAGTTCGACGCGGTTTCGTGCCGACTTTGTGGTGAGCGGGACGACTGAACGCCTCGCCGGTGGAGAGGACTCTGCCCACGTCATGCCGGGTGGCCTGGCGGCGGTTCTTCGAGCCTGGCGGCCTGCCCGGGCCGGGACGGTTCCGGTGCACCGGCCGGAGACCCGGTTTTCGCGTGCAGGTTCCTGAACCCTTTGCGGACGCGGGCGGGTGTCAGTCTGTTCGGCTCCGTCGGCTTCTCCCAGTGCCGGCGGAGGTCGGTGGCCAGGGGGCGGGCGAGCCGGAGCTGGGCATAGGCGGCGATCACCAGCCAGGTCCACCGGTCGGCCGCTTCCGAGCTGCGGAGCCGGGGCTTGGTCCAGCCGAGGGTCTGCTTGAACAGGCGGAATGTGTGCTCGATGTCGAAACGGCGGAGGAAGGACTGCCAGCAGCGGTCGACGTCCGCTTCGGTGGCGCCGGTGCGCGACCACCACAGCCAGACCGGCTTGTTGACTCCGCCGCTGGGCAGCTTCTCCACGACCAGGCGGATGACGGTGCCCTCGATGATGGGCAGCGGCCCGTCGTGGTCGAGCCATGCTGCCCGGCGGGTCAGCCGCGGGTGCAGCCGGTCCCACGCCTGCGCGGTCGCCTTCCCATAGAGCCGGGTGTCCGAGACCGTCACGGCCTGCTCGGTGCCCCAGGTCGTGGGGTCGCCGAAGACGAACTCGCCGCCGTGCTTGGGCAGCCGACCACCCTTGGGGTTGGCCAGGTGGAACTCTTCGCGGGAGGGCGTCGGACGCCGCATCACCCGGTCCGAACGGAGCCGGCCGAGGATCTCGACGGGCAGGTCACCCAGCAGGTGGGCGATGCGCGGAGCGTCGTATCCCGCATCCAGCACGACAAGGACCTCCGGATCACCCGGCCGCCACTGGCTGGCCGCGACCAGCCGCTCGACAACCTCTCGGATCTGCACCGTGGTCACCGCGGCGACGTCGGCGCCGGGCTCCAGGCGGACCGCGTCCAGCACCGCCGTCCAGGACGTGCGGCCGGTCTCCAACGCGGCCACCACCGAATACGGCCAGCCGGGCACCATCTGATGCTTGCCCTCACCCCGGCCGAACGTGTGGGAAAAGGCCCGGTCAGCACAGGTGTTGGCGTCCGGCCGCAGCCACGGGGAGACGTCTACCGCCAGCACGAGCCGGCCGTCCGCCGCCTTCGGTAGCGGCACCCCGGCCAGGGCCCGACGCAGCCGGGCGACGTCGATCCGGCCCTGGTTGAGTCCGCCGTACAGAGCCCCGTGACCACGGCGGTGTTCGGGCGCGAGCGCGAGATCGACCAGCGTCCGCACCGGCCCGTCCGTGCACAGCAGCGCGTCGCACAACTCGAACAACGCGTCGCCCCGCACGGTCAGACACGCGTACAGCTCCGACCGGAAGTGTGACACTTCCGCGAACGCATCCCGCAGGACACCCTGATGCACCAAACTCACGACCACGGCCTTCGCGCTGATCCACTCTGTGACGGAGCACAGGATCAGACGAAGGCCGCCTACATGTCCGCCGAACTGCGAAAACGCTGATCAAGTTCGAGCAGCGTTCGACGCCGGTCGTTAAATGACAAGGTGAACCGTTCCGGGTTCGGTAGAGACTTCAGGTTGTGGTTGTGACCTGGAATTTGGTGGTTGCGCGGTAGTAGTTGGTCTCGTATTCGGCGGGTGGGATGTGTCCTATTTCACCGTGGAGCC
>NZ_BAABIG010000032.1:0-86459 GCF_039542605.1 Streptomyces ziwulingensis | reverse complement strand
ATCTTGTGAACTCTTCCTGAGCTAACTCAAGAACAGTCGAAGGAAGCCGACCCGGGGAATCAACAGCGTGGCAGCGTCCAGCTCCTTCGAGCCGTAGGACTGGGTGAAGGTGTTGCGCACAGGGTCAAAGCCCTGGGCGCAGACCTCACGATGGATCGTCGCACGCAGGCCGACCAGGGGGGCCAAGTCCATGTCGAGGGCACCGGCCTCGACCAGGCGGAGGGTACGGTCGACCGCCACCCAGGCCATCACCTTGGAGTGGACGAAGTGCCGTCGTGCCCCACGGATCTCCCAGATTCCCTCGTCGGGTTCTTGCCAGCGCCGCGCCAGGTTCTCGACGAGTCGTTGGTGGAGGACTGCGGTGGCGGCGCAGTGGGCGACTCCGCTCCGGTGCGCGAGGTACAGGGTTTCGATCACCTCGCCGTACACGTCGAGCTGGAGCTGGTCCGCAGCCCCGTTGCCGACGCGCACCGGGGCTGATCCCTCATACCCGGGCAGCCAGGGCAGCTCCCGTTCCTGCAGGTCACGCTGCCCGGTGATCCCGTACATGATGTGCAGGTTCTCCGGATCGCCGGCCACGGCACGTAAGAGCCATCGCCGCCACGCCTGCGCTTCTTGGCGGTAGCCTGTGCCCAGCAGCGCGGCGAGGGTGGTGGAGGCGTCGCGCAGCCAGGTGAAGCGGTAATCCCAGTTCCGCCCGCCACCGATCTCTTCGGGCAGCGACGTGGTTGGCGCCGCGACGATCCCGCCGCTCGGCTGGTACGTCATCGCCTTCAGTGCGATCAAGGAACGGACTACGGCCTCGCGGTACGGCCCGGCGTAGCTGCATTCCTGTGTCCAGGAGTGCCAGAAGGCGAGCGTCTCGGCCAACGCGGCTTCCGCATCAGCAATTTCAGGCGCAGATGCGTGCGAGGGGCACCACGTGAGCACGAAGGCCACACTCTGCCCGGCGGCGACGGTGAAGGCACTGGCCACGACGCCGTCCTTGTCCACCTGCTGGACGCAAGTGTCGAGCCATAGCGCGTCCGCGCCGGCCTCCGCGACCATGCGCCCGTCGACCTCGTGGATCCACGGGCTGACGCTTCCGTATCCTGGCCGCGGACGCATGGCCGAAACCATCGGCACCTCGCCGGCCAGGCCCTCGACGATCCGGACCACCTGCGGTGCCCCGTCGCGCGGCGGCATGAAGTCCAGGACGCGGACCGAACCGGTCGGTGTGCGCCACACGGATTCGAGGACGAGCGAGTCACCGCGGTACCGGCGCTCGGCGACAGCTCCGGAACCGGCAAATCGGTCAGCACACGTGGCCGGAGAGATCTGCCAGGTGCCGTGCTTCTGCGTGCCGAGCAGGCCGGCGAAGACGGCCGGCGAGTCGAAGCGGGGCAGGCACAGCCAGTCGATCGAACCGTCGTCGCAGACGTGGGCGCTGGTCTGCATGTCGCCGATCAAGCCGTACTGCTCGATACGGGGTGAGCGTTTCATCGCGTGTGGTTCTCCAAAGGGCGGTCCCTGCTGCGGGACGCGTCGGGGCCGGCCGCCGAGGCGGCCCGGGGGGCTTGTATGGGGCGGTCCAGGAGCCGGGCGCTAGGGCTCCGGAGGTTCAGCGGTGTGCGTGGCCGTCCGCTGCCAAGTTGGTGGAAGACGCCCGACGGGTCTATGACGAAGAGCGACGAGCGACGCCGTAACGCCCACGATCAAGGCGATGAGCGCTGGACCGTTGATGGTGGTCCAGCGGAAGAGTCCTGCGGAACGGATGCGGCGATAACGAGTGTGACCAGGGCGAGCACGAAGACGGCGATCCGCACCGCATTGCGACTGGAGTTTCTCCACGCGCCCTTCAACGAGGGCGACGGGCCGGTCGGGGGGCTTCGCCGGCTCAGCTCGACCAGGCTTTGCACCACTTCTGCCAGACGGACCAGGAACACCCGCGACGGTACGTACCCGTCGGGAATTGGGGCCACGCTCATCCGCTGGGCCTGATCCAGCACCGGACTGCCAGCGGCCACTGCGGCGCCGAGTTGCATGATGTGCCCTCGCAGCCGACAGACGAGGTCCTCGACATCCTGCCTGGTTCCCGGCAGAGGAGCGTCCTCACCGAGCACCCGAGCCGCCGTCTCAGACGCAGCCGCGGCGAGTTCGCTCGTCCGCCCGCATACCGGGGGCCTGACCGGCAGCAGCCGTTCAGGCCGGGCAGGGCCAGTGCCGAGGCATCTCTCCTGGCGACGGCCTGTGTCGCGTGCCCGTAAGGGGAACATGCGAAGACTCCTGCGTTGAAGTGGGTGATAGGCCGGGGAAGGCGGCAGGCGTAGCGGCGGTCTGCCAACAGGACACGGCAGGAGCAATCCGTCCGCGTCAGGCGAAGTGGACCGGGCCCGGGGGCAGAGGGGCAGCGAATGGGCAGAGTGCTCGTTGTGCCGCGCAAGTGGTCCCCCTCGTACAAGTCCGGTGCCAAGGTGGCGAGCGCCTGATGGTCGGTCAGTGCAGTGGGCAAGAGTGTGAGACGAGGAAGCCTTCGCGCCGATCTCTGCGGAGATATCGCTGTAGAGATACCGGATCCCGCATATCGTGTGATGGCGGAGGAAGCGTCATCCGAGGGGCTACGCCATGCGACCGTCGAGCCGTGTCTGCGCCAGGTGCGCGACGGAGTTAAGCCAGTACAACCCCGACGTCTTGTGCTCGCTGTGTGCCAAAACGGGCGGCGCCCCGAGCGTCCCCGATCGGGCGTGGCGTGATGAAGCCGTCTACGAGGCCCTGAGCGACTGGGACTTCGGTGAAGTGCTGCGCTTGGTGCGCAAGCGGTCCGGTCTGTCACAGGTGGCTGTGCACGACCTGACAGCGCTGCCGCAGTCCTTCATCTCCGGCCTTGAGCGCGGGCAGAAGAAGATCGGCAGTCCAACAACGCTGCTTGACCTTCTCAATGGCCTGGGAGTGCCATCTGACCTGCAGCATTTGCTGCTGGTCCCGCTTCGGAGGAACACACCTAACACCCGACCTGGCCGTTCTGTTGACGCTGCGCTGCCTTGGACGGCGGATCGTATGGTGACGTCACTTGAAGTGGCTATCGGAGGTTCCACCATGAAGCGCCGCCGCGTGCTTACCGCCCTAAGCGGGGCCGCACTGACCCAGCACATGCTCCAAGCCACCCTGGCCCCCGTGGAGGCGGTCGCGGCCTCCGGCGCCACGCCGGTCACAGACGCGCTGATCGACTCGCTCCAGGGCACCACCGACGCGCTCCGGCGGGTTGACGCCACGAGCGGAAGTGGGAAACTCGCACACACCGCCCGAACCCATCTGCAGATGCTTCTGCATCTCCTGAAGAATGGCTCCTACAAGGAGAAACACGGCAGCCGCCTCGCATCTGTAGCCGCCGATACTGCCGCTCAGACAGGCTGGTATACGTTCGACGGAGGTGACCATGACGCTGCCCAGCACCTATTTCTCGGAGCGCTGCGCGCGGCCCATGCGGCAGGAGACGCAAGCTTGCGTGCCGGCGCCCTTGGGTTTCTCGCTATCCATAGCTACTCCGTGGGGGACCCGCGTGACGCTATTGCCGCTGCCCGTACTGCGCGCCAACATATTTCCATGCTTGACGCTCCAGCATTGAACGCCATGCTTCTTACTCGTCAAGCGCGAGGTCATGCTCGTCTCCGAGAATCCCGCCATGCTTTGGCTGCACTGAACGAGGCAGAGGAGCATTGTGCCCGTGGTCGAGGAGAGGACGATCCGCATTGGCTCTACTGGATCAATCCAGGTGAGATCTTGGGGCAGACCGGAAGCTGTTACCTTGATTTGGGCCAGCCAGCGCAGGCCGCGAAGGCGTTCGGTGCAGCCCGTGACGTGCTGTCCACTGAGGAAAACAGGACCACGGCGCAATTCCTATCCCGAGCTGCCACGGCGCAGATGCGTGCCGGTGAAGCGGACGCCGGCTGCGCCATCGCGCATGATGTTTTGGCTCTTGCTGACGGAATCCAGTCGGCACGTCTCGACGACCATTTGCGGAGCATGCTCACCGAGGCGCGATCCTTGGTTCCCGGCGCTTGTGGAAAGGATCTCCTAGAGCGGGGGAGCGTGGTCATGCGTGAACGGGCCACGGTATGATCTTGGTACTCTGGGACATCGATCGCACCCTCGTCTACACCGGCGACACGGACCGGCGGGTGTATAGGGAACTCTTCGAAGAAGTCGTCGGGCGTCCTGTGGATGCGCTGCCGAAGCGGGGCACTGGCGTGACGATGCCTCTCGCCGTTCGAGAGCTGCTGCGCACGAATGCTGTTGAGGAGCACCGGGTTGAGGAACTCGCGCGGCGCATCGTGCAGAGAATGCCCGAGCAGCTCGCTCTGTATCGTGGCGAATTACTTGACACTGGCGTGGTAATGCCGGGGGCACGTGCAGCGTTGGCGCTCGTGCAGCAAAGTCCCCGTTGTATTTCCACAGTGGTGACCGGAAATCTTCGAGGCAGCGCGGAAGTTAAACTGGGCGCTCTGGGTATAGACGCGTATCTCGACCTCAGTATCGGTGGATACGCTTCCGATAACCCTTATCGCCCTGCGCTCGTGCAAGTGGCGCAGAGCAGGGCCGAGGCGCAATATGGACACCGTTTTTCGGCCCGATCCACTGTCATTATCGGTGATTCACTTGAGGATGTGCGTACTGGGCGGGAAGGTGGGGCTCATGTCATCGGTGTCGCCTCTGGCACGACTTCAGCCGAGGAACTGAGCAAGGCCGGCGCCAACCACGTGATCCCAGACCTGACGAACTCCGAAAGGCTACTTAGTTTGGTTTCGCAGTTTAACCTCAATCGTTCATGAGTCCTCGTCGGTTCGCTGACGGGGAATTTGTGCTTGCGAGGTGCGGAATTTCGTAGGCTGGGGCAGGGTGGCGGCCTGGCTGTCACATCGGGTGGGCGCCTGGGTTACACGACTCCTGGATGTTGCTCCGGCTTGTCGGAATGGTTAAAGTTGTAGGTCAACTTGGGTTTGGCAGGGATGCGAGTCGCTGGAGCGCGCGGGTAATCAGGTCTGTCCAGTCTTGAGGACAGCCTGGTGGATGGCGTCGGTGATGGTCATGCCGACCGAGTGCGACGGCCATCGGCCGCGCTGGGCGAGCCAGGCGATGAATTCTTGGGTTCCGCCTGCGGAATCGGTGCGAATTAGGGTCTGGCGTCCGCGCCGGTACAACTTCGGCACTTGGGTCAGGGCAAGTGGGGTGGTGGTGATGTAGTCGGCGGCGGTCTTGCTGCCCGCGTTACCCGGCCTGAGCAGGCCGGCCACCGGCTCCCCGCTCTGCGACGGGCGCCTGCCGCAACGCGCCCCGTCCCCTTCAGACCGTGCGCTGAGCGTTCCGCACGGGGCGCCCGGACGGCGAGCCGTCACTCTCTTCCGTCCGGGCGCCTGGAGCGTACGGGCCTTCGCCCGGGCCGTGTCACCAGGACGGCCCTGGAGCCACCCCTCCATACGGTCTATGTCTGGGGCTGGTCGCTGTAGGTGCGGGCCTGGGTCCGCCACATGGCCGCGTACTCGCCATCCTGTTCCAGGAGTGCTTCGTGCGTGCCCTCTTCGAGAAGGTGTCCACCGTCGAGGACGATGATCCGGTCGGCGGCGCGGGTGGAGCCGAGGCGGTGGGTGATCAGGACGACTGTGCGGTCCGCGCTCAGCGCCCGGATGCGGTCGTAGACCGCTTCCTCGGTGCGTGGGTCGAGGGCGGAGGTCGGCTCGTCGCAGATCAGGAGTGGGGCGTCGGCCCGGTAGAAGGCTCGTGCGCCGGCCAGGCGCTGCCACTGTCCGCCGGACAGGTCACGGCCTCCCCAGTGGGAGGGGGCGAGGTTGGTGTCGAGGCCGTCGGGGAGGCGGGCGATGACGTCGTCGGCACCGGACGCCTTCGCGGCGGCGAGCACCGCCTGGTCATCGCCGTCGCCGTTGCCGAAAGTGATGTTCTCCCGTGCGGTCACCTGCCAGCGGGCGATGTCCTGCGTCAGCATGGCGAGCCGTGACCACACCTGCTCGGGGTCGGTGGTGGCAAGGTCCGTCTCGTCCCACGTCACGGAGCCCTGCGTGGGGGCGTAGAGCTTGGCGAGGGTGGATCGCCCGAGCCGTTCGCGCCCACGATCGCCAGGACCTCCCCGCGCCGAATGGTGACGCTCACGTTGTGGAGCGCGGGCAGTTCGCTGCCGGGGTAGCGGAAGGTGACGTTCGTGGCGCGGATGACGGACGGGTCGGCGGGGACCGGTACTGGGGCGGCCGGGGGGCGGGTACGGCGCTCCGCGTCGGTGAGGAAGGTCGCCCAGTCGCCGAGGTACAGGCCGGTCTTGTAGGTGGTGTTGACGCCGGTGACCAGTCCGTTCAGCAGGATGCGGCTAGTCTGGACGGCGATGACGGCGGTTCTGCGCTTCCGGGAAGTGGCCTCGGTGCAGCCTGGGTTGGACGTGTGAGTCGTCCAATGCCGAGATGCCGCAACAAGGCGACGTGCAAGCGAGGCAATGCGCCGGACTCGGCCCAGCAGTGCCAAGTGGCCCGCCCGGAGCGGTCCACATCTCCATGGGCCATCGAGGCCACCGGTTGCGGGAACAGGCGACGTCCGCTCACGGCAGACGAGAAAGAACCCCGAATTACTGGAACCCTCCGCGTGGCTATGTCAACCTACAACACCCGGAAGCAATGGTCGGCAATCGGCCACCGGGTGGTGAGGTGGGCAAGGGGTCCGTCTGGCGATGCATGGTCGGTTATCTCAAGACGCCGTCTCGGCTCTATGCGTGACGGAGTGGAGAGGAAGCGGGCGCAAGGTAACCGACGATCGCCGGTTGGCCAAACCGGCGATCGTGGTGACCATTGAGGGTGTCAGTGACTGACTGCGCTTGGCGGTGGAGAAGTCACGGACGGTAGGCCGCGCCGGACCTTTGACGGGAAGACGAACGCACCGCTTGCTTCTCGCCTACAGGTCGACGAAGAATGGTTGCTTTCCATGGAGCAGGTTCGATCGCTGCTCGAGTGCATACGTGGGCACGCGGGTGTCGATCACTCGGTGTACCCCTTCATGCTCACCGTGGCGGAACAGGCGCTGCGTCCCTGCGAGGTTCGCGCCTTGCGAGTCCGTGACGTGGTGCTTCCGGACGGTGACGCGGGAGAGTTGACAGCCCGTCACCGAGGAGTAGCGCGGGAGATCCCGCTTCAGCCCGGGTTCGTTGAGTTCCTGCGGGAGTGGATCAGTGGGGCTGGTCTGCGGGAGGACGATCTGCTGTTTCCTGGCACGCGCGGTGGGCCGCTCCCGACTTCCGTGTGCCAGCGGCTGTGGCAGCAGGCTCAAGAGGCCGTCCTGCCCCGAGATGAGCTGTACTCGTGGCGCCTGGGGGAGCCCATCTCCATCCTCCGTGAGTCCCGCTTGGCGGAGTGGCTGAGGGTGGGCAGCTCGTCTTTCGCTGTCGCCGAGTTGGTCGGCGTAACCCCGGAATGTCTGGCGCTGCGCTACCCGTACTGCTTCCGCCAGGGAGATGCCGACATCGACTGGAATCACTTGGCCAAGGCCACGGCCCTTCCGAAGGTCAAGCGGTAAAGCGGCCCGCTCCGGCTGATCCACGGAGTGCGGGTGCCTACCGAACCCCTTCCTCCGTCTCGCCGTCCGTCATTTCGACGACTCTGTTCCGTGGCGAGCGCCCTCCATGCGCAGGCGCCGCCGCGATATGAGTCCCCAAGCCGCACACCCCACGGAGAACCTCTCATTCCTGCACAAACATTGCGTGTTCCATTCACTGCTCCGAGTTCTTCGGTCGCCGTACGCACGGCCTTCCTGACCGTGAAGGACGCCGCCGATTACCTCGGCCTCTCACCCCACACCCTCTACGTCTGGCGCCACCGTCGGCAGGGACCGCCGAGCTTCCGCATGGGCCCCCGGGGCCGCGTCATGTACAGGGTGGAAGCGCTCGACGCCTGGGTCCGTGAACAGGAGCAGGCCGACTCCCGCTCCAATCCGGCCCTCAGCCCGCTCAGTGTCCGTCCCCAGGAGCGTTCCGCCCGCTTTGCCAGCGCCTGACGCCTCCCAAGTGCAGTAGAACGCTGCCGTCGCCCTCGTTGTAAAGGAGTTCGACCTGGCCGGCTACATAGAAGACCGATGGCTGAAGAAGCGCCCGAACCCGAAAACCGGCAAGCGCGACCGCACCGCCCTGTACGGCAAGTGCACCCGCTACCGCGTCAAGGGCATCCCCGGTGTGAAGGACCGGTCCTTCGACGCCCTCCAGGACGCCAAGACCTGGCTCGCCCAGGCTCAGACCGACGCCCGCCGAGGCGAGTTCGTCGATCCCCGCGATGGGGCCATCTCCCTCAAGGACTACATCGCGGCCCACTGGTGGCCCACCCAGAGCGGTGACCCGTCCACGATCGAGCGGATCGAGCAGAGGGTACGCCGGCACATCGTTCCCCACCTGGGTGCTCAGCCGCTGAACGCCATCGGCACGGAAGTCCTGCGCCACTGGAAGAAGCGGTTGGAGAAGGACCTCGGTCCGACCTCTATCCGTCTGGTCTGGGCGACGCTCTCCAGCGTCCTCCAGGCCGCCGTCGAGGACCGTCGCCTCGGACGCAACCCGTGCCGCTCCAGCACGGTCGGCCCGCCGGCCGCCACCCCCGGCAGGGTCGAGGCGTGGCCGCCCGAACGGGTCCTGGCGGTACGGGCGGCCATGCCGGACCGCTACCGACTCCTCCTCGTGATCGGAGCAGGTCTTGGGCTCCGCCAAGGGGAAGCGCTCGGGCTCTCAGCGGATGACATCGACTTCGAGAAGGAAGTCGTCCACGTCCGGCGGCAGGTCAAGATGGTGCGGACGAAGCTGTGTTTCGCGCTTCCCAAGGGACGCAAGGTCAGGGACGTGCCGTTGCCGCCCAGCGTGGCTCGGGCCATCCGGCAGCACATGGAGCGGTTCGCGCCGGTGCCGGTCACGCTGCCCTGGGACGACCCGACTCCTGCCGAGACGCCGGTGGAAGCCAAACACCGGCGGCCGAGGACCTACAGCCTCTTGGTGACGGGACGCGAGCGGAAGGCCGTCAACCGGAACTACTTCAACTCCTACGTGTGGAAGCCCGCTCTGGCTGCGGCAGGCGTGATCGCTCCGCTGGAGGAGGGCAGCACCGACGGCGCTCGCGTGTGGGAGCCGTCCCGGGAGCACGGCTTCCACGCTCTGCGCCACTTCTTCGCCTCCGAGGAACTGGAGGCTGGCGAATCGGTTGTCTCCCTGGCACGCTGGCTGGGGCACTCCGATCCCGGGTTCACGCTGCGGAAGTACTCCCACTTCCTGCCCCGCGCCGGCGCACGGGGCACCGCTGCCATCGACGCGATCTTCGCGTAGCCGCGGCCGGTCGGCAGAGTCCGTGGAGCGTGGCCCGCCGGGGGCCCAAAGTCCCAGAGAAGTCCCAGAGATGCCGCCGCACCCCTCCCTGACCCGTTGCATCGCAGGTCAGACGGGGTGCGGCGGCATCCTCACATCAAATGTCCCGGAAGATCTCGATCTGCGCCCCCACCGAGTTCAGCCGCTCCGCCAGATCCTCGTACCCCCGGTTGATCACGTACACGTTGCGCAGCACCGACGTGCCCTCGGCCGCCATCATCGCCAGGAGGACGACCACGGCCGGGCGCAGGGCCGGCGGGCACATCATCTCGGCGGCGCGCCAGCGGGTCGGGCCCTCGACCAGGACCCGGTGGGGGTCGAGGAGTTGGAGCCGGCCGCCGAGGCGGTTGAGGTCGGTGAGGTAGATCGCGCGGTTGTCGTAGACCCAGTCGTGGATCAGGGTCTTGCCCTGCGCGGAGGCGGCGATGGCCGCGAAGAACGGGACGTTGTCGATGTTCAGGCCGGGGAACGGCATCGGGTGGATCTTGTCGATCGGCGCCTCCAGCTTGGAGGGCCGCACCGTCAGGTCCACCAGCCGGGTACGGCCGTTGTCGGCGAAGTACTCCGTGGTGCGGTCGTGGTCGAGGCCCATCTCCTCCAGGACCGCCAGCTCGATCTCCAGGAACTCGATCGGGACCCGGCGGACCGTCAGCTCCGACTCCGTGACGACCGCCGCGGCCAGCAGGCTCATCGCCTCCACCGGGTCCTCGGAGGGGGAGTAGTCCACATCGACGTCGATGACCGGCACGCCGTGCACGGTGAGCGTCGTGGTGCCGACGCCCTCGACGCGGACGCCGAGCGCCTCCAGGAAGAAGCACAGGTCCTGGACCATGTAGTTGGAGGAGGCGTTGCGGATGACGGTGACGCCGTCGTGCCGGGCGGCGGCCAGCAGCGCGTTCTCGGTGACCGTGTCGCCCCGCTCGGTCAGCACGATCGGCCGGTCGGGGCGGACCGAGCGGTCGACCACCGCGTGGTACTGCCCCTCGGTCGCGGCGATGTCCAGGCCGAACCGGCGCAGCGCGATCATGTGCGGCTCGATGGTGCGGGTGCCCAGGTCGCAGCCGCCGGCGTACGGCAGCATGAAGCGGTCCGCGCGGTGCAGCAGCGGGCCGAGGAACATGATGATGGACCGGGTGCGCACCGCCGCCTCGGCGTCGATGGCCGCCAGGTCCAGTTCGGCCGGCGGCACGATCTCCAGGTCGACGCCGCCGTTGATCCAGCGGGCGCGCACGCCGATCGAGCTGAGCACCTCCAGGAGGCGGTAGACCTCCTCGATGCGGGCGACCCTGCGCAGCACCGTGCGCCCCTTGTTGAGCAGGGAGGCGCAGAGCAGGGCCACACACGCGTTCTTGCTCGTCTTGACGTCGATGGCCCCGGAGAGGCGCCGGCCGCCGACCACCCGCAGGTGCATCGGCCCCGCGTAGCCCAGAGAGACGATCTCACTGTCGAGTGCTTCACCGATTCGGGCGATCATCTCAAGGCTGATGTTTTGATTGCCGCGCTCGATCCGGTTGACAGCGCTCTGGCTGGTGCCGAGCGCCTCCGCGAGCTGCGACTGTGTCCAGCCGCGGTGCTGCCTGGCGTCACGGATGAGCTTGCCGATGCGTACGAGGTAGTCGTCTGCCATGAGTCTGAGGTTATCTCAGATATGAGATGGCGCATCTCCGGGGGGTCGTTCGGGTGACGACCGGTCAGCGGCGCTTGGTGGTGCGGCGCCAGCCGAAGGGCCCGGGCAGGTCCACCGAGGTCGTACGGCGTCCGGTGCTGCTGTGCGTCTGGCGCGGGCCGTTCTTGCCGCCGGTGGTGATGGACCAGGAGCGCTTGTTGATGTTCAGACGCACTCCGGGAAGTATCCGGAAACTCTTGCGGAACGTGAGGGGCATCGTGGCTCCTTCCAAGGCGTGCCGGACCGCCCGGCACCACCCTGCTACCCCGAGTCCGCGGAGAGATGGCACTCCGGGTCGCTCGGGCCGGAGGTTTCGCGCACGGGGTCGCCGAAAGGGTGCGGGGGTCCCCGGCGGGGCTGTGGGGCGCACGCCACACGGGGTCCGGGCATGACCGGACCGCCCTCATGTACTAGAGTTATCTCGACATCGAGATATCTGCCGAGGCGCACCGCAGCCGTACGCCGCTTTCGACTCCGGTTTCGAGTCCGGCGGTAAGGGTTACCTAACTTAGCCCCTACCTTAGCGGATCGGCCAGGGTGGCGTGGCGGCAGGACGCGGTGGAACGCGCACATGAATGAAGGAGACTGTCGTGTCGGCGAACAGCTTCGACGCCCGCAGCACGCTGCAGGTGGGCGACGAGTCGTACGAGATCTTCCGGCTGGACAAGGTCGAGGGCTCCGCGCGCCTTCCCTACAGCCTGAAGGTGCTGCTGGAGAACCTGCTCCGCACCGAGGACGGCGCGAACATCACCGCCGACCACATCCGGGCCGTCGGCAACTGGGACTCCCAGGCGCAGCCGTCCCAGGAGATCCAGTTCACGCCCGCCCGTGTGATCATGCAGGACTTCACCGGCGTGCCCTGTGTCGTGGACCTCGCCACCATGCGTGAGGCCGTCAAGGAGCTGGGCGGCGACGCCGCGAAGATCAACCCGCTGGCCCCGGCCGAGCTGGTCATCGACCACTCCGTCATCGCCGACAAGTTCGGCACCGACGACGCCTTCAAGCAGAACGTCGACCTGGAGTACGGCCGCAACAAGGAGCGCTACCAGTTCCTGCGCTGGGGCCAGACCGCCTTCGACGAGTTCAAGGTCGTCCCGCCCGGCACCGGCATCGTCCACCAGGTGAACATCGAGCACCTGGCCCGCGTCGTCATGGTCCGCGAGGGCAAGGCGTACCCCGACACCCTGGTCGGCACCGACTCGCACACCACCATGGTCAACGGCCTCGGCGTCCTCGGCTGGGGCGTCGGCGGCATCGAGGCCGAGGCCGCGATGCTCGGCCAGCCGGTCTCGATGCTCATCCCGCGCGTCGTCGGCTTCAAGCTCACCGGCGAGCTGACCCCCGGCACCACCGCCACCGACCTCGTCCTCACGATCACCGAGATGCTGCGCAAGCACGGCGTCGTCGGCAAGTTCGTCGAGTTCTACGGCGAGGGCGTCGCCGCCACCTCGCTGGCCAACCGCGCCACCATCGGCAACATGTCCCCGGAGTTCGGCTCCACCGCCGCGATCTTCCCCGTGGACGACGAGACGCTGAACTACCTGCGGCTGACCGGCCGCAGCGACCAGCAGGTCGCGCTGGTCGAGGCGTACGCCAAGCAGCAGGGCCTCTGGCTGGACCCGGCGGCCGAGCCGGACTTCTCCGAGAAGCTGGAGCTGGACCTCTCCACGGTCGTGCCCTCCATCGCCGGCCCGAAGCGCCCGCAGGACCGCATCGTCCTGGCGAACGCCGCCGAGCAGTTCAAGCAGGACGTCCGCAACTACGTGGACAGCGTCGACGAGGCGGGCCAGGAGTCCTTCCCGGCCTCCGACGCCCCGGCCGTCACCGACGGTGTGCCGTCCAACCCGGTGCTGGTGACCGCCCCCGACGGCAGCACCTACGAGCTGGACCACGGCGCGGTGACGGTCGCGGCCATCACCTCCTGCACCAACACCTCCAACCCGTACGTCATGGTCGCCGCCGCCCTGGTGGCCAAGAAGGCGGTCGAGAAGGGCCTGACCCGCAAGCCGTGGGTCAAGACCACCCTCGCCCCGGGCTCCAAGGTCGTCACCGACTACTTCGAGAAGGCGGGCCTGACCCCGTACCTCGACAAGATGGGCTTCAACCTCGTCGGCTACGGCTGCACCACCTGCATCGGCAACTCCGGCCCGCTGCCGGACGAGGTCTCGCAGGCCGTCAACGAGCACGACCTCGCCGTCACCTCGGTCCTCTCCGGCAACCGGAACTTCGAGGGCCGCATCAACCCCGACGTCAAGATGAACTACCTGGCCTCCCCGCCGCTGGTCGTCGCCTACGCGCTGGCCGGTTCCATGAAGGTGGACATCACCAAGGATGCCCTGGGCGCCGACACCGACGGCAACCCGGTCTTCCTCAAGGACATCTGGCCCACCGAGGCCGAGGTCAACGAGGTCGTCGCCAGCGCCATCGGCGAGGACATGTTCTCCAAGTCCTACAGCGACGTCTTCGCCGGCGACGCCCAGTGGCAGGCGCTGCCGATCCCGACCGGCAACACCTTCGAGTGGGACGCCGAGTCCACCTACGTGCGCAAGCCCCCGTACTTCGAGGGCATGCGGATGGACCCGGCCCCGGTCGAGAACATCTCCGGCGCCCGGGTCCTCGCCAAGCTCGGCGACTCGGTCACCACCGACCACATCTCGCCGGCCGGCGCCATCAAGGCCGACACCCCGGCCGGCCAGTACCTCACGGAGCACGGCGTCGAGCGCCGCGACTTCAACAGCTACGGCTCGCGCCGCGGCAACCACGAGGTCATGATCCGCGGCACGTTCGCCAACATCCGCCTGCGCAACCAGATCGCGCCGGGCACCGAGGGCGGCTACACCCGCGACTTCACGAAGGAGGACGCCCCCGTCTCCTTCATCTACGACGCCTCGCGCCACTACATCGAGCAGGGCACCCCGCTGGTCGTCCTCGCGGGCAAGGAGTACGGCTCCGGCTCCTCCCGCGACTGGGCCGCCAAGGGCACCGCGCTGCTCGGCGTCAAGGCCGTCATCGCCGAGTCCTACGAGCGCATCCACCGCTCGAACCTCATCGGCATGGGCGTCCTGCCGCTCCAGTTCCCGGAGGGCCAGTCCGCGGCCTCCCTCGGCCTGACCGGCGAGGAGACCTTCGACTTCACCGGCGTCACCGACCTGAACGACGGCACGACCCCCCGCACGGTCAAGGTCACCACCGACACCGGCGTCGAGTTCGACGCGGTCGTCCGCATCGACACCCCCGGCGAGGCGGACTACTACCGCAACGGCGGCATCATGCAGTACGTGCTGCGCAGCCTGATCCGCAAGTAGCCCGCACGGCGCGACACGGTAGTCACAGAGGCTGAGGGCCGCACCCCCGGTGACGGGGGTGCGGCCCTCAGCCTCTTCGCGCGGGGGACCGCGGGGGACCGCGAGGGACCGCGAGGACGCGGCCCTCGCGCCCGGTCAGGCCAGCAGTTCCAGCTCCGCCAGCGTGTGCTCCCCGTCCAGCACCAGCCGGTACTTCCCGTACCTCCCCGGTGTCTTCACCGAGAACGCGCGGGTCTGGCGGTCCCAGGCGAAGGACTCGCCGGAGCGGGTGTCCAGGGTGCGCCAGGTCGTGCCGTCGGTGGAGCCCTGGAGCTTCCAGCCGGTCGGCGCCTTCGTGCGGTCGGCCGGCGAGGTCAGGGTGTACTGGGCCGCCTTGACGGTCTTCGCCACCGGCAGGGCCACCGAGGACACGGCCGCCTCCGTCCCCGACGTGTCGTCGAAGAGCGCCCCGTCACCCGAGAGCGCGTCCTCGCGCGGGGCCGGCACCTCGTCGTCGTCGGTGATGGAGACCGGCGCGGCGTTCCTGCCCGTGCCCCACGAGGACGGCCGCGACCCCATGTCGAAGTCCAGGACACCCCCCTTGGCGAGCAGCGAGTGCGGCAGCGAGGTCGAGGTCCACTTCTTGCCGTTGACCTTCAGGCCCCGCACATAGATGTTCTTCGTGCTGTTCTTCGGGGCCTTCACCACCAGCTCGCGGCCGTTCTCCAGGTGCACGGTCGCCTTGGTGAACAGCGGGGAGCCGACCGCGTACTCGCCACTGCCCATCACCAGCGGGTAGAAGCCGAGCGCGGAGAAGAGGAACCAGGCCGACTGCTCGCCGTTGTCCTCGTCGCCGTGGTAGCCCTGCCCGATCTCGCTGCCGGTGTAGAGGCGGGAGAGCACCTCGCGGACGTTCCGCTGGGTCTTGTACGGCTGCCCGGCCGCGTCGTACATGTACAGCGCGTGGTGCGCGACCTGGTTGGAGTGCCCGTACATGCCCATCCGCACGTCCCGCGCCTCGGTCATCTCGTGGATGACCCCGCCGTAGGAGCCGACGAACTCGCTGCCGGCCGTCTCCGGGGTGGCCAGGTACTCGTCGAGCTTGTCGGCGAGGCCGGAGCGGCCGCCGTAGAGGTTGGCCAGGCCCCGGCTGTCCTGCGGGGCGGTGAAGGCGTAACCCCAGCCGTTGGTCTCCGTGTAGTCGTAGCCCCACACACGCGGGTCGTACTTCTCGGAGTCCACCCGCCAGGCGCCGGACGCGTCCTTGCCCTGGAAGAAGCCGGCCTTCGGGTCGAACATGTGCACGTAGTCCTGCGCGCGGTTGAGGAAGTAGGCGGACTCCTCCTGGTAGCGCTTCTCGCCGGTCTCCCGGTAGAGCTTCTCGCCCATCTTCGCGATGCCGTAGTCGTTGAGGTAGCCCTCCAGCGCCCACGACAGGCCCTCGTGCGTCTCGGTGGAGGTGTAGCCGAGGAACGGCGAGGTCTCCATGCCCTTGCGGCCCACACCCGAGGACGGGGGCACGACGGTGGCGTTCTTCACCGCCGCGTCGTACGCCGCCCTCGCGTCGAAGTCGACGCCCTTGACGTAGGCGTCGGCGAAGGCGACATCGCTCGACGTGCCGGTCATCAGGTCCGCGTAGCCGGGGGAGGACCAGCGCGAGGTCCAGCCGCCGTCCTTGTACTGCTGCACGAACCCGTCGACCAGCTCACCCGCCTGGGAGGGGGTCAGGAAGGAGTACGCCGGCCAGGTCGTGCGGTAGGTGTCCCAGAAGCCGTTGTTGACGTACACCTTGCCGTCCACGATCTTCGCGCCGGTGTGCGTCGTGGTGTCCGGCTCCGGCATCTTCTGGAAGGGGGAGGCGTACTTGTACGTCCCGTCGACCTTCTCGTGGCCCGCGTTCGGGTACAGGTACAGCCGGTAGAGGCTGGAGTACAGCGTCGTGAGCTGGTCCTGGGTGGCGCCCTCCACCTCGACCTTGCCGAGGAGCCTGTCCCACTGCCTCCGGGCGTCGCTCCGGACCTTCTCGAAGGAGGTGCGCGAGCCGATCTCCTGGCGGAGGTTCGCCTCGGCCTGGTCGACGCTGATCAGGGAGGTGGCCAGGCGCAGGGTGACCCTGCGGTCCTTGCCCGCGTCGAAGGAGAGGTGGCCCTTGACGCCGCTGGAGTCGCCCCCGGTGACCTTCTTGTCGAACTCGCCGTAGACGAAGAGCCGGGTCGCGCCCGTCGACAGCCCGGACTTCACGTCCGAGTAGCCGGTGAACGTGCCGGTCTCCTTGTCCAGGGTCAGGCCCGCCTGGTCGGTGACGTTGTCGAAGATCACGCTCGCGTCGTCACCGGGATAGGTGAAACGCATCATCGCCGCGTGGTCGGTCGGCGCCATCTCGGCCTTCAGGCCGTTCTCGAACGTGACCCCGTAGTAGTACGGCCGCGCGGTCTCGTTCTCGTGCCGGAAGGCCAGCTCGCGGGCGTCCCGGCCGGTGTCCGGGGGGCCGGCCGCGGCGGACGGCATCACCTGGAAGGTCTGCCGGTCGCCCATCCACGGGCTCGGCTCATGGCTCGCGCTGAACGCCTGGACGGTCGGCAGGTTGTCCGCGTTGTTGCCGCGCGCGTAGTCGTAGAGCCAGCTCAGCGAACCGGCGTTGGTCACCGGCGTCCAGAAGTTGAAGCCGTGCGGGACGGCCGTCGCGGGGAAGTTGTTGCCCCGGGAGAAGCTGCCGGTGGAGTTGGTGCCGCGGGTGGTCAGCGCGTAGTCGGACAGATGCGCCTTCGGCCGCTCGGCCTTCGCCTCCCGGACCGCCACGTCGTCCAGCCAGCCCCGGAACTTCGCCGGGCCCTTGGGAGAGTCGTACGCCACCAGAATCCGGTCGACCGTCTTGCCGGCCGCGACCGAACCGATGCCCGACGCGACGCTGTTCCACTGGTTGACGTAGAGGATCTTGGAGTCGCCCTGCCCGCGCGGCGTCAGCGGGAAGCCGTGGCTGTCCGTGGCGCCCAGGTCGCTGAGGCGGGTGCCGTCGGTGAAGGCGAGGTCGACGGAGACGTTGGTGGCGTCGTAGTCGAGGTCGCCGTCGGCCATCGACGGGAAGATCTTGTACGACAGCTCGGTACGCCGGTCGACCTTGACGTTCACGTCGAAGACCTTGTTGTACGAGTAGGCCCGGCCGTCGGCGGTGTGCCGGCCCGCGTACCGCAGCGCCCGCTTGCCGGTGAAGCCCGCGCCCGCCTTCGCCGTCGGCGAGCCGGACGGGCCCTTGTCGACGAGCGAGAGCATGTCCTCGGGGACGGTGGTGTCGTCGCCGCCGGTGGACAGTTGCACATCGGCCAACTGCAGGGCGTCGCCCGCCCCGTTGTTCTTGTCGATCTCCAGCCGGAAGTGCCGGTAGGCCGTCTTCGCCGGGCCCTCGGTGAGGTCGTACGTCTTCGTCTGGAACCGCTCGCCGAAGGACTCCCCGGAGCGGGTGTCCAGCGTCGTCCACCGCTCGCCGTCCGCCGAACCCTTCAGCGTCCAGTCCGCCGGGTCGCGTTCGTCGTGGTCGTTGGCGGAGGTCAGGGCGTACCGGGTGACCTCGGACGGGGCGTCCAGGTCGAACTCGACCCAGCCGGTCGGCGCGAACGTCAGCCACTTCGAGCCGGGTTCGGTGTCGACGAGGTTCTCCTTCACCTCGCCGCCGTCCGCGTTCTCACCGCTGGCCCGCACGTCCGTGACGTGGTCGCTCACATTGCCGGGAATGCCGGTGCTGTAGCCGCCGTCCACTCCCGAGGACCGCTTGGTACCACCCGGGCCGGTGTCGACGGTATTCAGCCAGTCCGGAGCCGGGTCGTCCGCCTCGAACGAGGACGCGAACCCCTTCTCCGGCGCGGCGGCGGCCCGGGGCAGGGCGACCGCCGCGCCCTGCGAGCCCACAGCCACCGCGAAAGCGGTCGTCATCACGACCGCCGGACCCCATCTGTGCCGAGTTCTGCGCTGCATCTCCAGGACCCTCCCTGCGCGCTGGACAACGTTGTCAATTCCTGTGCGCAAAGAACAGTAGTGGGTCAAGGGCCGAGGGATGTCAAGGGT
Organism: Streptomyces ziwulingensis; assembly: GCF_039542605.1. Taxonomy (NCBI): domain Bacteria; kingdom Bacillati; phylum Actinomycetota; class Actinomycetes; order Kitasatosporales; family Streptomycetaceae; genus Streptomyces; species Streptomyces ziwulingensis. The sequence continues at coordinate 68,086 of NZ_BAABIG010000032.1, read as the reverse complement.
GTTGCCTGCGGCATTCGGGGCCTATGTCAAGGATTTTTCCGGCAAGGCGCACACAGGCCACTCAAATGTCCGTCAGGTCTCAACTCGGAAAAGACCGATGGCCAACCCTGTGCTCGATCTTGCTCCGCTGGCGGGAAGTGGACTATACCTGTCGGCCACCGGAGGAAAACCGCCTCCGCCGCCGTGCCACCCGAAGCGCCACCGACAGTGCCCCCCGAAGCGCCACCCGCACGATCCGCACTTCCCGCACTTCCCGCACTTCCCGCACCTCCCGCACCTCCCGCACCTCCCGCACTTCCTGAACGACCCAGCCAGACCCGTACGCGGTGCCGGCGAGGATCCGGTTCACCGCCTGAGTCCTGGAGAAGGCGAGGACTTGAGCATGGGATCCACTTCCGCCGAGAACACCGGCAGCGACGGCCACATCAAGAACACCGGGAACGCCGGCACCACAGAGATCCACCCGACCGCCGGTGTCGGCCGCCGCGACCTGATCAAGAGGTCCGCCGCGCTCGGCCTGATCTCCGTCCCCACGATGGCATTTCTCTCCGCGTGTGCGAGCGGGGGCGGGGGCGGTGGCGAGGAGAAGGCCGAGGCGGGCGAGAAGACCGCCAAGAACCCGCTCGGCGTGAACAGCGGCGCCCAGATGGAGTTCGTCCTCTTCGACGGCGGCTTCGGCAAGGAGTACGCCGAGGACGCGGTGAAGATCTACGAGAAGAACTTCCCCGACGCCAAGGTGAAGTTCTCCGCCACGCAGAAGATCCAGTCCACCCTCCAGCCCCGGTTCAACCAGGGCACCCCGCCCGACCTCATCGACAACTCGGGTGCCGAGCAGATGGACATGGGCGTCCTCGTCGGCAAGAACCAGCTCGCCGACCTCACCGCCCTGCTCGACGCCCCCTCCTACGACGACCCGGACAAGAAGGTCCGCGACACGCTGCGCCCCGGCATCGTGGAGATGGGCCAGTTCGACGGCGAGAAGGTGTGGATCTTCTACTACGCCTACACCGTGTACGGCGTCTGGTACTCGAAGAAGGCGCTGGACTCGCTCGACGCCGAATACCCCGAGACCTGGGACGAGATGCTCGCGGTCTGCGCGAAGGCGAAGAAGAAGGGCATGGCGGGCTGGACGTACGCGGGCAAGTACCCGTACTACATCCCCTTCTCGCTCTACCCGATGATCGCCAAGGTCGGCGGCGTGGAAGTCCTCGAAGCCATCGACAACCTGGAGCCGAACGCCTGGAAGCACCCGGCGGTCAAGGCGTGCTTCGAGGCGTACTACGAGCTGTACCGCAAGGGCTACGTCCTCAGGGGCACGCCCGGCCTGGACCACATCCAGTCGCAGACCGCGTGGGCCAAGGGTGACGCCCTCTTCCTGCCCAACGGCTCCTGGGTGGAGAACGAGTCGGCGAAGGTCATCCCCGCCGACTTCGAGGTGACCGTCTCCGCGCCCACCGGCCTCGACTCCTCGGACAAGCTGCCCTTCGGCACCATCTGGGCCTCGGGCGGCGAGCCGTTCATCGTCCCCGCCAAGGCGAAGAACGGCGCCGGCGGCATGGAGCAGTTGCGCGTCATGCTGAGCGAGGCGTCCTCGAAGAACTTCACCTCGAAGGTGAAGTCGCTGACCGCCTACGACGGCGGCACCGACGGCATCGAGCTGACCCCCGGCCTGACGGCCGGAGTCGCGGCGCTGGAGCTGGCCGGCGACAACGTGGTCAACCCGCGCCTCCAGGACTGGTACGCGAAGCTCCAGAAGGAGCAGATCGGCGTGGGCGGCCTGGGCGAGATGATGGCCGGCCGGCTCACCCCGGTGGAGGCCATCAAGAAGATCCAGGACTTCGCCGACGAGGCGGCCAAGGACTCGTCGATCAAGCACTACAAGCACCAGTGAGCAAGGGTCACCGGGGCCCGTCCGGCGTGCCCGCGCCGGACGGGCCCCGGCGGCGCCCGCGCGCGGATCGGGGTCGCTAACCATGCAGCACGGCAAGTACCGCTTCATCGTGGGGTTCCTGGCGGTCCCGCTCGGGCTCTACGCCCTCTTCGTCGTCTGGCCCTTCATCCAGTCCATCTACTACTCGTTCACGGACTGGACCGGCCTGAGTCCCGACTTCGAGATGGTCGGCTTCGACAACTACTCCCGGATGCTCGACGACGACATCTTCTGGAAGTCGCTCTGGCACAGCGTGCTCTTCGCGCTGCTCGTGCCGCTGGTGACGCTCGGCCTCGCGCTGTTCCTCTCCTTCATGATCAACGCGGGCGGGCGGAAGCGGAAGGGCGGCCCGGTGATCACCGGCGTCCGCGGCTCCGCCTTCTACAAGATCGTGTACTTCTTCCCGCAGGTGCTGTCCATCGCCATCGTCGCCCTGCTGTTCCAGTTCGCGTACAACCCGGACAGCGGCGCGATCAACTCCGTGCTGCGGGGGATCGGCCTCGACTCCGTGCAGCCGCTGTGGCTGGGCGATCCGAACATGGCGCTGTGGGCCGTGATGGCGGTGCTCGTCTGGTCCACGGTCGGCTTCTTCGTGGTCCTCTTCTCGGCCGGCATGGCCTCCATCCCGCTGGACCTGTACGAGGCCGCGCTGCTGGACGGGGCGAGCCGCTTCACCACGTTCTTCCGGGTCACCCTGCCGCTGCTGTGGGACACCGTGCAGTCCGGCTGGGTCTACATGGGCATCCTCGCCCTCGGCGCCGAGTCGTTCGCGGTCGTGCAGATCATGACGGTCGGACCCGGCGGACCCGACTACTCGACCACCGTGATGGTCCTGTACGTGTACCAGAAGGCGTTCCGGGACGGTCAGGCCGCCTACGCCACCACCATCGGCGTCGCCCTGCTCGTCGTCACGCTGGCCTTCGCGGCCCTCGTGATGAAGCTGGGCCGGCGCGAGCGGCTGGAGTACTGAGCATGAAGACGACCGAGCCCCCCGCCCCCGAGCCCGCCGCCCCCGTACCGGCCGGCTCCGGCCCCGCCGTCACCAGGACCGACCCGGCCCGCCGCCCGGCCGGGGAGAAGAAGCGGGGCACCACCCTCAACGTCTTCTCCCACGGCGTCCTCGTCATCTGGGCGATCATGGTCGCGCTGCCGCTGGTGTGGGCGGTGATGACCTCCTTCAAGGACGACGCCGCCATCTTCGGCTCGCCCTGGTCGCTGCCGGACACGCTGCACCTCGACAACTGGTCACGGGCCTGGACCGAGGCCCACATGAGCGACTACTTCCTCAACACCGTGCTGGTGGTGGGCGGTTCACTCATCGGCACGCTGGTCCTCGGCTCGATGGCGGCCTATGTGCTGGCCCGCTTCGACTTCCCCGGCAACCGGTTCGTCTACTACCTGTTCGTCGGCGGCATGAGCTTCCCGATCATGCTGGCGCTGGTCCCGCTGTTCTACGTGGTGAACAACATGGGGCTGCTCAACACCATCCACGGGCTGATCCTCGTCTACATCGCCTACTCGCTGCCCTTCACGGTGTTCTTCCTGACCGCGTTCTTCCGGACGCTGCCCGGTTCGGTGGCGGAGGCCGCCTTCGTGGACGGCGCCTCGCACACCCGGACCTTCTTCCAGATCATGCTGCCGATGGCCAGGCCGGGCCTGATCAGCGTGGGCATCTTCAACTTCCTCGGGCAGTGGAACCAGTACATGCTGCCGACGGTGCTCAACACCGACCCGGACAAGCGCGTCCTCACCCAGGGCCTGGTGCAGCTCGCGGTCAGCCAGGGGTACAAGGGCGACTGGTCGGGGCTGTTCGCGGGCCTGGTGATGGCGATGCTGCCGGTGCTGGCGGCGTACCTCGTCTTCCAGCGGCAGGTGGTCCAGGGGCTCACGGCGGGCGCTCTCAAGTAGCCCCGGTGACGGCCGCGCACACCGCCCCCGGAGCACCGGGGGCGGCACGCGCGCGCCCGCCCGGTGACCCGGATGCGGTTCAACCTCTTGACGGGAGGCGACCCGAACGGCTCAGCTTAGAGTTCACTAGTTGGACATAGACCGGGCCTCATCGATGCGGTCCCGGGCGCAGGAGGTCGTCGTGGAGACTCCGGGGTCGCAGTCGTCGCTGCACCGAGCCAACCTGGAGCGGGTGGTGCGTGCCGTACGGCTGGCCGGGTCGCTCACGCAGGCGGAGATCGCGAGGACGACGGGACTGTCCGCGGCCACCGTCTCCAACATCGTCCGGGAGCTGAAGGACGGCGGGACGGTCGAGGTCACGCCCACCTCGGCGGGCGGCAGGCGGGCCCGCAGCGTCTCGCTGAGCGGGGACGCGGGCATCGTCATCGGCGTCGACTTCGGGCACACGCACCTGCGGGTCGCGGTCGGGAACCTCGCCCACCAGGTGCTGGCCGAGGAGTCCGAGCCGCTCGACGTGGACGCCTCCTCGGCGCAGGGTTTCGACCGGGCGGAACAACTGGTCAACCGCCTGATCGACGCGACCGGAGTGGACCGCACCAAGATCGCGGGAGTGGGCCTGGGCGTGCCCGGCCCGATCGACGTGGAGTCCGGGACGCTGGGCTCGACCGCGATCCTGCCCGGCTGGGGCGGCACCAGGCCCGCCGAGGAGCTGGGAGGGCGGCTCGGCGTCCCCGTCCACGTGGACAACGACGCCAACCTCGGCGCCCTGGGCGAACTGGTCTGGGGCAGCGGGCGCGGGGTGCGCGACCTGGCCTACATCAAGGTCGCCAGCGGTGTCGGCGCCGGACTGGTGATCGACGGCAAGATCTACCGGGGACCGGGCGGCACGGCCGGCGAGATCGGGCACATCACCCTCGACGAGGCCGGCCCGGTCTGCCGCTGCGGCAACCGCGGCTGCCTGGAGACCTTCACCGCCGCCCGGTACGTCCTGCCGCTCCTCCAGCCCAGTCACGGCGCCGACCTGACCATGGAGGGCGTCGTCCGCCTGGCCCGGGACGGCGACCCGGGCTGCCGCCGGGTGATCGCCGATGTCGGCCGGCACGTGGGCAGCGGCGTCGCCAATCTCTGCAATCTTCTGAACCCGAGCCGGGTGGTTCTGGGCGGTGATCTGGCGGAGGCCGGCGAACTGGTCCTCGGGCCGATCAGGGAGTCCGTGGGCCGGTACGCCATCCCCAGCGCCGCCCGTCAACTCTCGGTGCTCCCCGGGGCACTTGGGGGCCGTGCGGAAGTGCTGGGCGCCCTCGCGCTCGCTCTCAGCGAGATGGGCGATTCGACCCTTTTGGACGGAACCGCGACCGGCACTCTGCGCACTGCCTCCCCCGTCTTCACTTAGAGAACGGATGGCACCGTTGCCATCTCGTTAAGGATTTACTTCTTGACGTCGCACGTATGGCCGAGTTGACTTCCAGCCACCTCGGCCGCAACGACGCGGCCTCGTCAGGGAGGTTTTTTAAGTGAACACGCGTATGCGTCGTGCCGCCGTTGCCGTTGCCGCCGGTGCCATGGCCGTCTCGCTCGCCGCTTGCGGCAGCGCCAAGGAGTCCGGCGACAACGCCGACTCGTCCGACTCGGCCGCCAAGAAGGGCGACGCGATCAAGGTCGGCCTGCTCCTTCCGGAGAACGCCACCGCTCGTTACGAGAAGCTCGACAAGCCCTTGATCGAGAAGAAGGTCAAGGAGCTGACGGACAACAAGGGCGAGGTCGTCTACGCCAACGCCAAGCAGGACGCCAGCCTCCAGAACCAGCAGGTCGACACGATGGTGACCAACAAGGTCGACGTGCTGATCGTGGACGCGGTGGACTACAAGGCGATCGCCGGCTCGGTGAAGAAGGCCAAGGACGCCGGCATCAAGGTCGTCGCCTACGACCGCCTGGCCGAGGGCCCGATCGACGCCTACACCTCGTTCGACAACGTCACCGTCGGCAAGACCCAGGGCGAGGCCCTGCTCAAGGCGCTCGGCGACAAGGCCGAGGACGGCCAGATCGTCATGATGAACGGGTCGGCGACCGACCCGAACGCCAAGCAGTTCAAGGACGGAGCCCACTCGGTCCTCGACGGCAAGGTCAAGATCGGCCGCGAGTACGACACCAAGGAGTGGAAGCCGGAGAACGCCAACGCCAACATGGAGGGCGCCATCTCCGCCCTCGGCAAGGACAAGGTCGTCGGCGTCTACTCCGCCAACGACGGCATGGCGGGCGGCATCATCACCGCCCTGAAGGCCGCCGGCCTCTCCGACATCCCGGTCACCGGCCAGGACGCCGAGCTGAACGGCGTGCAGCGCATCATCACCGGTGAGCAGTACATGAGCGTCTACAAGTCCTACCCGCAGGAGGCCGAGGTCGCGGCCGAGATGGCCGTGGCGCTCGCGAAGGGCGAGTCCCTCGACTCCATCGCCAAGGACTCGGTGGACAGCGCCACCACCAAGGGCGTCCCCTCCGTCATCGTCCCGGTCGTCTCGCTGACCAAGGACAACATCAACGACACCGTCATCAAGGACGGCATCTACACGCTGGACGAGATCTGCACCGCCAAGTACGCGGCGGCGTGCAAGAAGGCCGGCCTCCAGTAGGCCGACCGGCACCCCGGCAAGCGGCCCGGCCTCCCGTAGGGCGTGAGACGACGCCCGCGGCTGCCGCCGCCCCCGTTCCTCCGGCGTCCCGCATCACCCCAGCCCCGCAAGCTAGGCGGGGCGCCGGACGGACCACCACCCCCCCCAGAAAACTTCTGCACAACCTCCCGCCGGGTCAGGCGGCGAAGGAGATGGTTCACGTGTCCGCTACGCCCGTGCTGGCGTTGCGCGGGGTCTCCAAGCGATTCGGTGCCGTCCAGGCGCTCACCGATGTAGAGCTTGAGGTCCACGCCGGTGAAGTGGTCGCCCTGGTGGGCGACAACGGAGCCGGAAAGTCCACGCTGGTCAAGACGATCGCCGGCGTGCACCCCATCGATGAAGGCGTCATCGAGTGGGACGGCAAGGCCGTCTCGATCAACAAGCCGAACGACGCCCAGAACCTGGGCATCGCGACCGTCTACCAGGACCTCGCGCTGTGCGACAACATCGACGTCGTCGGCAACCTCTACCTGGGCCGGGAAGTGCGCCGTTACGGCGTCCTGGACGAGGTGGAGATGGAGCGCCGCAGCCGTGAGCTGCTGGACACGCTGTCGATCCGCATCCCCAGCGTCCGCATCCCGATCGCCTCGCTCTCCGGCGGTCAGCGCCAGGTCGTGGCGATCGCCCGCTCCATGCTCGGCGAGCCCAAGCTGGTCATCCTCGACGAGCCCACCGCCGCCCTCGGCGTCGAGCAGACCGCGCAGGTCCTCGACCTGGTCGAGCGGCTGCGCGAGCGCGGCCACGCCGTCGTCCTCATCAGCCACAACATGGCCGACGTCAAGGCGGTCGCCGACAAGGTGGCCGTGCTGCGCCTCGGCCGCAACAACGGCGTCTTCGAGGTCAAGTCGACCTCTCAGGAAGAGATCATCTCCGCCATCACCGGTGCCACGGACAACGCCGTGACCCGTCGTGCGGCGCGCACCACTGGGGAGGTCCAGAAGTGAGTATCGACAAGACCTCCACGCCGGCCGACGAGCACGCCGTGGAGAACCCGGAGGCGGCCACCGCCGCCGTCACCGTCGTAGACCCCCGGCTGCTCGTGCGCGAGCAGGGCCTCGCCGGCTACGTCGGCGAGTTCAAGCGCAAGCTGAAGTCCGGTGACCTGGGCTCCATCCCCGTGGTCCTCGGCCTGGTGATCATCTGGATCATCTTCCAGAGCCTGAACTCCAACTTCCTCACCGCCGGCAACCTCTCCGACATGTCGGTCGCCATGGTCGGCACCGGCATGATCGCCGTCGGTATCGTCTTCGTGCTGCTGCTCGGCGAGATCGACCTGTCGGTCGGCTCGGTCAGCGGTGTGGCGGGCGCCGTCTTCGCGGTACTCGCCGTCAACCAGGGCATGAACGAGTGGCTGGCCATGCTCCTGGCCATCCTCACCGGCACCGCCGCGGGCGCCCTGCACGGCTTCTTCTTCGCCCGGATCGGCGTCCCCGCCTTCGCCGTCACGCTGGCCGGTCTGCTCTTCTGGAACGGCTTCATGCTCCAGGTGCTCGGCGACAACGGCACCATCAACCTCGACTCCGAGGGCGTCGTCGCCAAGCTGACCAGCTACTACTTCGCCGACGTCGCCGCCGCCTACGGCCTGGCCGTCGTGGTGACCGCCGGTTACTTCCTGAGCGCCTACTTCGGCAACCGCCGCCGCGAGGCCGCGGGCGTGCCCTCCCGGCCGCTGAGCGAGGTCATCGCGCGCACCGTGCTGCTGGCCGTCCTGGCCTTCGCGGTCGCGATCGTCTTCAACCAGTACAAGGGCCTGCCGCTGGCCGTGCTGATCTTCGTCGTGGTCCTGCTGCTGACCGACTTCGTGCTCCGCCGCACGACCTACGGCCGCAAGGTCTTCGCGCTCGGCGGCAGCGTCGAGGCGTCCCGCCGCGCCGGTATCAGCGTCACCGGCGTACGGATCTCGGTCTTCGCGATCTCCGGCACCTTCGCCGCGATCGGCGGCCTCTTCATCGCCTCGAAGATCGCCTCCGCGAACCAGGGCGCCGGCGCCGGCGACCTGCTGATGAACGCGATCGCCGCGGCGGTCATCGGCGGCACGTCCCTGTTCGGCGGCCGCGGCCGCACCTGGAACGCGCTCCTCGGTGTCCTGGTCATCGTCTCCATCCAGTACGGCCTCGCCCTCCAGGGCGTCGCCTCGCCGGTCCAGTACATGATCACCGGTGGTGTCCTGCTGGTGACCGTCGTCATCGACGCGGTCACCCGCAAGACCCAGAAGACGGCCGGCCGCGCCTAGCAGAAAGGCGCTGTCCCCCTCTCGACCTGTGCCCGGCGCCACGGCGGTGCCGGGCACAGCCGTGTCGTGGCACGGCGCGCCCGGGGGGTACAGCCGAACGCGTGACGTACGACGCACCGTCCGGACACCTTCGGGCGGAGCGGAACATTAGACTCGACAAGCCCGGGAACAGCTCTACTGCAAGGAGGCACGGGTGCCGCTGCTGACCCGCATCACGGGACCGCGCGATCTGGACCGGCTCAGCCCACCGGAGCTGGACGAGCTGGCCCGCGAGATCCGGACCTTCCTCGTCGACGCCGTCTCCAAGACCGGCGGCCACCTCGGTCCCAACCTCGGCGTGGTGGAGCTGACCCTCGCCCTGCACCGGGTCTTCGACTCGCCGAAGGACAAGGTGCTCTGGGACACCGGCCACCAGTCCTACGTGCACAAGCTCCTCACCGGCCGCCAGGACTTCGCCCGGCTGAAGATGAAGGGCGGCCTGTCCGGCTACCCCGCGCGGTCCGAGTCCGAGCACGACGTCATCGAGAACAGCCACGCCTCCACCGTCCTCGGCTGGGCCGACGGCATCGCCAAGGCCAACGAGGTCCTCAAACGGGACCGGCACGTCGTCGCGGTCATCGGCGACGGCGCGCTCACCGGCGGCATGGCCTGGGAGGCGCTGAACAACATCGCCGAGGCCAAGGACCGCCCGCTCGTCATCGTCGTCAACGACAACGAGCGCTCCTACGCGCCCACCATCGGCGGCCTCGCCAACCACCTGGCGACCCTGCGCACCACCGACGGCTACGAGCGCTTCCTGGCCCGCACCAAGGACATCCTCGACCGCACCCCGGTCGTCGGCCGGCCGCTGTACGAGACGCTGCACGGCGCCAAGAAGGGGCTGAAGGACTTCATCGCCCCGCAGGGCATGTTCGAGGACCTCGGCCTGAAGTACGTCGGCCCGATCGACGGCCACGACATCGAGGCACTGGAGTCCGCGCTGCTGCGCGCCAAGCGCTTCGGCGGCCCGGTCATCGTGCACTGCCTCACCGAGAAGGGCCGCGGCTACCAGCCCGCCCTCCAGGACGAGGCGGACCGCTTCCACGCCGTCGGCAAGATCCACCCCGACACCGGCCTGCCGGTCTCCACCTCCGGCGCCGACTGGACCTCCGTCTTCGGCGAGGAGATGGTGAAGCTCGGCGAGGAGCGCGAGGACATCGTCGCGATCACCGCCGCCATGCTCCAGCCGGTCGGCCTGGACCGCTTCGCCAAGCGCTTCCCCGAGCGGGTGTACGACGTCGGCATCGCCGAGCAGCACGCCGCCGTCTCCGCCGCGGGCCTCGCCCACGGCGGCCTGCACCCCGTCTTCGCCGTCTACGCCACCTTCCTCAACCGCGCCTTCGACCAGGTGCTGATGGACGTGGCCCTGCACCAGTGCGGGGTGACCTTCGTGCTGGACCGGGCCGGCGTCACCGGCACCGACGGCGCCTCCCACAACGGCATGTGGGACATGTCGATCCTCCAGGTCGTCCCCGGCCTCCGGCTCGCCGCCCCGCGCGACGCCGACCAGGTCCGCGCCCAGCTCCGCGAGGCCGTCGCGGTGGAGGACGCGCCCACCGTGGTCCGCTTCTCCAAGGGCGCCGTCGGCCCCGCCGTACCGGCCGTGGGCCGCGTCGGCGGCATGGACGTACTGCGCGAGGCGGGCACCGGCACCCCGGACGTGCTCCTGGTCTCCGTCGGCGCGCTCGCCCCGATGTGCCTGGAGATCGCGGACCTGCTGAACAAGCAGGGCATCACCGCCACCGTCGTCGACCCGCGCTGGGTCAAGCCCGTCGACGAGGCGCTGGCCCCGCTCGCCGAGCGCCACCGCGTGGTCGTCACCGTGGAGGACAACTCCCGGGTCGGCGGCGTCGGTTCCACGATCGCCCAGGCCCTGCGGGACGCGGGCGTCGACGTGCCGCTGCGCGACTTCGGCATCCCGCCGCGCTTCCTCGACCACGCCTCCCGCGCCGAGGTGCTGGCCGAGATCGGGCTCACCGCGCCGGACATCGCCCGCCAGGTGACCGGCCTGGTCGCCAAGCTCGACGGACGCTACGAACGGGCCGGCGCCCAGGTGGACTCGGTGGAGGCCACCCGCGACTGACCTGCCGGACGGGCCGGTTCCGCCACCCGTTGCGGTGGTGAAACCGGCCCGTCCGTGTGAATCCGCTCACGCCGGGGCATACGCAGTACGCCCCCTCTCGATCATGTCGAGGACGACAAGCGTGGGAGGTTCTTTGTGAGCAGCACCCTTTTCAGGACGAAGAAGATCGAGCAGTCCATCCGCGACACCGAGGAGCCCGAGCACGCGCTCAGGAAGTCCTTGTCCGCGCTGGACCTGACCGTCTTCGGCGTCGGTGTCGTCATCGGCACCGGCATCTTCGTGCTGACCGGCACCGTCGCCAAGAACAACGCCGGACCGGCCGTGGCGCTGGCCTTCGTGGTGGCCGGAGTCGTCTGCGCGCTCGCCGCGCTGTGCTACGCCGAGTTCGCCTCGACCGTCCCGGTGGCCGGCTCGGCGTACACCTTCTCCTACGCCTCCCTCGGTGAGCTGCCCGCCTGGATCATCGGCTGGGACCTGGTCCTGGAGTTCGCGCTCGGCACGGCGGTGGTGGCCGTCGGCTGGTCGGGGTACATCCGCTCGCTGCTCGACAACGCGGGCTGGCAGATGCCGGCGGCGCTCGGCGGCCGGGACGGGGCGGAGGGGTTCGGCTTCGACCTCCTCGCCGCCGCGCTGGTCCTGGTGCTCACCGCCGTCCTGGTCCTCGGCATGAAGCTGTCGGCGCGGATCACCTCGGTCGTCGTCGCCATCAAGGTCGCCGTCGTCCTCGTCGTGATCATCGCGGGCGCCTTCATGATCAAGAGTTCGAACTACGACCCGTTCATCCCGAAGTCGCAGCCGCAGGAAGCGGGCGGCGGGCTGCACTCGCCGCTGATCCAGCTCATGTTCGGCTGGGCGCCGGCCAACTTCGGGGTGATGGGCGTCTTCACCGCCGCCTCCGTCGTCTTCTTCGCCTTCATCGGCTTCGACATCGTCGCCACGGCCGCCGAGGAGACCAAGAACCCGCAGCGCGACATGCCCCGCGGCATCCTCGGCTCACTGGCCATCTGCACCGTCCTGTACGTCCTCGTGTCGGTCGTCGTCACCGGCATGCAGCACTACAGCAAGCTCTCCATCGACGCCCCTCTCGCGGACGCCTTCAAATCCACCGGGCACCCCTTCTTCTCCGGCGTGATCAGCTTCGGCGCCGCCGTCGGCCTGACCACGGTCTGCATGATCCTGCTGCTCGGCCAGACCCGGGTCTTCTTCGCGATGAGCCGCGACGGGCTGCTGCCCCGCTTCTTCTCCCGCGTCCACCCCCGGTTCAGGACCCCCTACCGGCCCACCATCCTGCTCGGCGTGATCATCGCGATCGTCGCGGGCTTCACCTCGCTCAGCGAACTGGCCGAGCTGGTCAACATCGGCACGCTCTTCGCGTTCATCATCGTCGCGGTCAGCGTGATCATCCTGCGCCGCACCCGCCCCGACCTGCCCCGGGCCTTCCGCACCCCGCTGGTGCCGGTGCTGCCGATCGTCTCGGTGGCCGCCTCGCTGTGGCTGATGCTGAACCTCCCCGCCGAGACCTGGGTCCGGTTCGGCGTCTGGATGGTCATCGGCATCGTCGTGTACTTCCTCTACGGCCGCACGCACAGCCTCCTGGCCCGAGGCGAGCACACCCCCGCCGAGCCCGCGGGTCACGACACCAAGTAATCACCGCGAGAGCCGGTCGGCCGCCGACCGGCCGCCGGACGAACGCCACCGGGCCCCGTATGTCCCTCATCAAGGGAACCGCGGGGCCCGATAGCGTGCGGCCATGCGCGCCCAGCTCCTCACCCCGTCACCCTCCGTGGACATCTCGCGGGCGGGGACGCGGGCCGCCTACTGGACCCGGCTGCTGCCGCTCCTCGCCGCGCTGGCCTGCCTCACCCGCGTCCCCTCCTTCACCCGCCCGGTGTGGAACCCCGACGAGGGCCATCTCGCCGTCCAGGCCCGGCTGCTCGCGGACGGCGGCCGGCTCTACGAGACGGTCGTCGACCGCAAACCCCCGCTGGTGCCCTGGCTGTACGAGGCCGCGTTCGCGCTGACCGGCTCCGACACCCTCGCCGGAGTGCGCGTCCTCGCGATCCTCGCCCAGCTCGGCACGGCCGCGGTCCTCGCCTCACTCGCCCGGCGCCGCTGGGGCGACCGGGCGGGCCGCACCGCCGGGGTGCTGTACCTGCTGGTCTCCGTCGGACTCAACCCTGAGGACGCGCAGGCCGCGACCTTCGAGGTGTTCATGCTGCCGGGCACGGCCCTCGCCCTGTGGTGCGCCGACCGGGGCCGTTGGGGCGCCGCCGGAGCCGCCGCCGGCTGCGCGTTCCTCGCCAAGCAGACCGGCGGGGCGGTCCTGCTGCCGGTGCTGTGGCTCTGCGCGGCCCGCCGGGGCTCGCCCTGGCGCACCCTCGCCGCGGCGGCCGCCCCCGCCCTCGGCGCCGCCCTCGCCACCGACCCGGCCGGGTTCCTCTTCTGGACGGTCACCGGCTCCGGCAGCTACGCCTCCTTCTCGGGTTCCGCCGGTCATGTACTGGGCCGGGCGCTGGGCAACACCGCGATCGTGGCCGTCGCCTGCGCCGGTCTGCTCCCGGCCCTCGTCCGGGCCGCGCGCGGCGCCCGCCGGGGGACCGCCGACCTGTGGCTGTGGCTCGCCGCGTCGGCCCTGGCGGTCGTCACCGGCCTGCACTTCTTCGGCCACTACTACCTCCAGCCGCTGCCCCCGCTGGTGCTGCTGGCCACCGCCGGGCTGTCGGCCTCGCCCCGCGAGCGCACCGCCCGCGCGGTCCGCGCCACGGCCCTGTGCTGCGCCCTCTTCCTGACCTGGGGCCTGCTCGCACCCCGCGGCGGACTCGACCACACCCGGCGCCTGGCGGACGCCGTCGCCCGCCGCACCGCCCCCGCCGACCGCGTCCTGGTCTGGGGCATGCGTCCGGAGACGTACTGGCTCGCCGACCGCACCCCGGCGACCCGGTTCCTGACGGCCGGACTGCTCACCAATCACAGCGGCGGCCGGGCCCGCGCCCGCGTCGGCGAGCGGTACGCCGTGCCCGGCACCTGGACCGTCCTCCGCCGCGAACTGACCGCCCGACCGCCCGCCCTGATCCTGGACGACTCCCGGGGCGGGCCGTACGCCCCCGACCGCCTGCCGACCCTGCGCCGGCTGCTGGCGGCACGGTACGCACCGGCGGGGACGGTGGACGGGGCGGCGCTGTACGTCCTGCTGCGCCACCCGTGACGAAGACGCGCTGCCCGTGACGGATGCGCGCCGCCCGTGAAGGATGCGCGCCGCCCGTGACGGAGACGCGCTGCCCGTGACGGAGACGCGCCGCCCGTGACGGAGACGCGCCGCCCGTGACGGAAGCCGGGCGGCGCCGCTGCCGGGGGAAGGGGGCGAGAAGGGGGCGGTCAGTCCCGGCCGGGGCGGACCGTGCGCGGGCCGGTGACCTCGGCGCCCCACTCGCCCACCCGGCGCCGCAGCTCGCGGTCGGCGGTGACCACCAGGACGGGGCGGTCACCGGCCTCCGCGACCAGGTCGACCATGTGGTCGTCCCCGCTGCCCGGCGCGTCCTCCACCCGCACCCCGGGCACGGAGGCCACGCCGCGCGCCGCGCCCTCGACCACCAGGACCAGCTCCAGCGGGCCGGGCCGCCCCGGCACCCCGTCCGCCGCCAGCCGGTCCCGCAGCCGCTCGGCGGCCCCGCGCCGGTCCCGCCACCAGCCGTCCGGCACCGACCCGACCACGTTGGCGGCGTCGACGATCACGAGCGGCACGGGGTTGTCGTCCATGCCGCCAGGGTCGCACGACCCCGGGCCCCGCCCGACGACGGCCGCACCCGCCCCGCTTAGAGTGACCCGGTGAAGGGCGACTGGCTCCTGCGCGGCCGTGACGGCCGCCTCTGCGTCTATCTGCCGTCGGGCGACGCCGTGCTGTGCCGTGCCGAGCGGGGACCCGGCGGTCCCTGGGAGGCGCCCCGCAGGATCGGCGGCGACCAGAAGCTGCGCCCCGGCCTCGCGGTGGGACAGGGCGAGGACGGTTACGCCCACCTCGTGGCCTGGCGGCCCACCGGGTCCGGCGAGTCCGGTCTGGTGCACTCCACCCACTTCCGGCCCCGCCTCGCGCCCCTGGACTGGGAACCGGTGGGCCACCCGGACAAGAAGGGCGGACGGACCGGCGATCCCGCCGTCGCCGTCGACGCGCAGGGCCGCGCCCACCTCTTCGTCCGGGACACCGGCGGTCGGCTGGCCATGCGGGTCCAGAAGGTGAAGGGCGGCTGGAACCCCTGGTGCGTCCTCGACGGCGACGGCCCGGAGGAGGAACCCGTCGCCGTGACCGGGGAGTCCGGCCGGATCGAGCTGTACGCGGCCGGCGCCGGCACGCTCCTGCACTGGACGCAGGAGCGGCCCGGCGTGCCGCCGGTCCCGACGGACACCGCCCGGGCCGCCGTCCGTCCGGGCACCCTGCGGGCGCTGGCCACCTCCGCCGAGCACACCACCCTGTACTTCACCGACGACGCCGGCCGGCTGTGCGCCTGGCGTCCCGGCGCCGAACCCGTACCCCTGCTGACCGCCGCGGGTCCGGGCCCGGCCGCCGCCGTCCGCTGCCTGATCGAGGGCCACGACGTCACCCTGCTGGCGCAGCGCGCGGCCGGCGGCCGGGTGGCCTTCGCCGCCCACCCCACCGAGGACGAGCGGGCCGGTGCCTGGTGGACCGAGTCCGGACCGCCCCTCGCGCCGGACGCGGAGCCCGCGCTCACCCTGGACGAGACCGGCGACGTGGTCGCGGCTACCCGCTCCCCGTCGACCGGGCAGGTCCTCCTGACCCGGCGGAAGGACGAACCGGGGCTGGCGCTGCGGGCCTGGCAGGAGATCTGAGNCGAGGGAGACAGAACGAGGGAGACAGAACGAGGGAGACAGAACGAGGGCGGGCCGCACGGATCGTCACCGTGCGGCCCGCCCGTCGCGGGCCGGGACCCGTTACGCCGGGACGCTCGCCACGCCCGGCTCCAGGAACCGCTTGCCCGTCGCGCGTTCCGAGACGCCCTCCCGGTCCAGGTACGGGGTGATGCCGCCCAGGTGGAAGGGCCATCCGGCGCCGGTGATCAGGCACAGGTCGATGTCCTGGGCCTCGGCGACGACGCCCTCGTCCAGCATCAGCCCGATCTCCTGGGCCACCGCGTCCAGGACGCGGGCCCGCACCTGCTCCCCGGTCAGGACGGTGTCGCCCTGCTTGAGGAGCGCGGCGACCTCGGGGTCCAGCTCCGGCTTGAAGCCGTTCTCGGCGGAGTAGACGTAGAAGCCGCGCTTGCCGGCCTCGACGACCGCCTTGAGGTTGGGGGAGACGGTGAAGCGGTCCGGGAAGGCCCGGTTGAGGGTCTCCGAGACGTGCAGGCCGATGGCCGGGCCGACCAGTTCGAGGAGGACCAGCGGGGACATCGGCAGGCCGAGCGGCTCCACCGCCTTCTCCGCCACCTCGACCGGGGTGCCCTCGTCGATGACGTTCTGGATCTCGCCCATGAAGCGGGTCAGGATGCGGTTGACGACGAACGCCGGGGCGTCCTTCACCAGGACCGCGGTCTTCTTCAGCTTCCGGGCCACACCGAACGCCGTGGCCAGCGCGGCGTCGTCGGTCCGCTCGCCGCGCACGATCTCCAGCAGCGGCAGGACCGCGACCGGGTTGAAGAAGTGGAAGCCGACGACCCGCTCGGGGTGCTTGAGCTTCGACGCCATCTCCGACACCGACAGCGAGGAGGTGTTGGTGGCGAGGATCGCGTGCGCCGGGGCGACCGCCTCCACCTCCGCGAACACCTGCTGCTTGACGCCGATCTCCTCGAAGACCGCCTCGATGATGAAGTCGGCGTCCGCGAAGCCCTCGGCCTTGTCCAGGACGCCGCTCACCAGCGCCTTGAGGCGGTTGGCCTTGTCCCGGTCGATCCGGCCCTTGCCGAGCAGCTTGTCGATCTCGGCGTGGACGTAGCCCACGCCCTTGTCGACGCGCTCCTGGTCGATGTCGGTCAGGACGACCGGCACCTCCAGGCGGCGCAGGAAGAGCAGCGCGAGCTGGCTGGCCATCAGGCCGGCGCCGACCACACCGACCTTGGTGACCGGCCGCGCCAGGTTCTTGTCCGGGGCGCCGGCCGGGCGCTTGGCGCGCTTCTGCACCAGGTTGAACGCGTAGAGCCCGGCGCGCAGTTCACTGCCCATGATCAGGTCGGCGAGGGCCTGGTCCTCGGCGTCGAAGCCCTGCTGGAGGTCGCCGTTCCTGGCGGCGGCGATGATGTCCAGGGCGCGGTAGGCGGCCGGGGCGGCGCCGTGCACCTTGGAGTCGGCGAGGGACCGGCCGCGGGCGACGGCCGTGTCCCAGCCCTCGCCGCGGTCGATCGCCGGGCGCTCGACCGCGATCTCTCCCTTGAGCACGGACGCCGTCCAGACCAGCGACTGCTCCAGGAAGTCGGCGCCCTCGAACAGCGCGTCCGCGATGCCGAGTTCGTAGACCTGTGCGCCCTTGAGCTGGCGGTTCTGGTTGAGGCTGTTCTCGATGATGACGGTGACGGCCTTGTCGGCGCCGACCAGGTTCGGCAGCAGCGCGCAGCCGCCCCAGCCGGGGACCAGGCCGAGGAAGACCTCGGGCAGCGAGAACGCGGGCAGGGCCGCGGAGACCGTGCGGTAGGAGCAGTGCAGGCCGATCTCGACGCCGCCGCCCATCGAGGCGCCGTTGTAGTACGCGAAGGTCGGCACGGCCAGCTTCGACAGCCGCTTGAAGACGTCGTGGCCGCCCTTGCCGATGGCGAGCGCGTCCTCGTGCCGCTTCAGCAGCTCGACGCCCTTGAGGTCGGCGCCGACGGCGAAGATGAACGGCTTGCCGGTGACGCCCACACCGACGATCCCGCCGGCCGCGGCCTCCTTCTCGACCCGGTCGATCGCCGCGTCGATGTTGGCCAGCGACTGCGGGCCCAGCGTGGTCGGCTTGGTGTGGTCGTGACCGTTGTCCAGGGTGATCAGGGCGAAGCGCCCGGCGCCCAGGGGCAGGTCGAAGTGGCGTACGTGCGCCTCGGTGACGACCTCGCCGGGGAACAGCTCGGCCGCACCCTTCAGCAGTTCAGCGGTGGTGCTCACTTGTCCCCCTCGAAGTGCGGGTTCTCCCAGATGACCGTCGCGCCCATGCCGAAGCCGACACACATGGTGGTCAGGCCGTAGCGGACGTGCGGCTGTTCCTCGAACTGGCGGGCCAACTGCGTCATCAGCCGGACACCGGAGGAGGCGAGCGGGTGGCCGAAGGCGATGGCGCCGCCATACTGGTTGACGCGCGCGTCGTCGTCGGCGATGCCGTAGTGCTCCAGGAAGGCCAGGACCTGGACCGCGAACGCCTCGTTGATCTCGAACAGGCCGATGTCGGAGATGGACAGGCCCGCCTGCGCGAGCGCCTTCTCCGTCGCCGGGATCGGGCCGTAGCCCATCACCTCGGGCTCGACGCCCGCGAAGGAGTAGGCGACCAGGCGCATCTTGACCGGGAGACCGTTCTCCCGGGCGAAGTCCTCGGAGGCGATCAGCGAGGCGGTGGCGCCGTCGTTCAGACCGGCCGCGTTGCCCGCGGTGACCCGGCCGTGCACCCGGAACGGCGTCTTCAGGCCCGCCAGGTTCTCCAGCGTGGTGCCCGGCCGCATCGGCTCGTCGGCGGTGACCAGACCCCAGCCGGTCTCGCCTACCTCGGGGTTGGTCCGGCGTACCGAGACCGGCACCAGGTCGGCCTGGATCTTGCCGTCGGCGTACGCCTTGGCGGCCTTCTCCTGCGAGCGCACCGCGTACTCGTCGGCGCGCTGCTTGGTGATGGTGGGGTAGCGGTCGTGCAGGTTCTCCGCGGTCATGCCCATGAACAGGGCGGACTCGTCGACCAGCTTCTCGGAGACGAACCGCGGGTTGGGGTCGGCGCCCTCGCCCATCGGGTGCCGTCCCATGTGCTCGACACCGCCCGCGATGGCGACGTCGTACGCGCCGAAGGCCACCGAACCGGCCACCGTGGTGACGGCGGTCAGCGCGCCCGCGCACATGCGGTCGATCGCGTAGCCGGGCACCGACTCGGGCAGACCGGCGAGGATGCCGGCCATGCGGCCGATGGTCAGCCCCTGGTCACCGACCTGCGTGGTGGCGGCCACGGCGACCTCGTCGACCTTCTTCGGGTCGAGACCGGGGTTGCGGCGCAGCAGCTCCCGGATCGCCTTCACGACCAGGTCGTCGGCGCGGGTCTCGTGGTAGATGCCCTTCGGGCCCGCCTTGCCGAACGGGGTGCGGACGCCGTCGACGAAGACGACGTCCCTGACGGTACGAGGCACGATGGCTCTCCTCCAGGTGCGGGACGCTGAGCGCTTGCTCAAACCATGCTACTTGTGAGTAACGTAGCTGCCCAGTCCCGCGGGGCACAGCGGTGCGGGTCATACGTCACATGTCACACGGGAACCGGCGGCGGCGCCGTGGACCCCCTGGGCGTCAGCACCGGGGTGGGCACCGGGTGCGAGCCCGCCCCGTCACCCGTGATCACGTCGAACAGCGTGCGGGCCACGTCCGCGCCGAAGCCGTGCACGTCGTGGCTCATCGCGGAGAGCGTCGGGTGGGTGAGCCGGCAGAGCTGGGAGTCGTCCCAGGCCAGCAGGGAGACGTCGGCGGGGACCCGCAGGCCCATCTCGGCGGCGACCGCCAGCCCGGCGACCGCCATGATGTCGTTGTCGTACACCACCGCCGTCGGCCGGTCCGCCGGCGCCGCCGACAGCAGCGACCGGGTGGCCCGCGCGCCCGCGTCCCCGGAGAAGTCGGTGGCGATCTGCCGGACCCCGGCCGGCCCGAGCGCGCGGGCCGCCGCGTCGAAGGCGGCGGTGCGGATCGAGGTGTGCCCGAGCGCCGCCGCGCCGCCGACCCGGGCGATCCGCCGGTGCCCGAGCGCCGCGAGATACCCCACCGCCTCGCGGACCGCCGTCGCGTCGTCGGTCCACACCGAGGTCAGCCCGCCGGTCAGCGAGGGATGTCCGACCGCGACCACCGGGATGCCGAGCCGCCGCACCGGCTCCACCCGGGGGTCCCCGGCCCGGAAGTCGACCAGGATCGACCCGCCGATCCGCCGCCCCCGCCACCAGCTCTCCAGCAGCCCGGCCTCCTCCTCCGCGCTGCGCACCAGCCGCAGCAGCAGCGAGCAGGAACGCTCGGTCAGCACGCTCTCCACCCCGGAGACGAACTCCATGTAGAACGGCTCCAGGCCGAGCAGCCGGGCCGGCCGGCACACCGCCAGCCCGACCACGTCGACCCGCGAGCCGGCCAGCGTACGGGCGGTCGGGTTCGGTGCCCAGCCCAGTTCCCGCGCCGCCCGGAAGATCCGCTCCCGGGTCGGCTCCGACAGGCCGGGCTTGTGGTTGAAGGCGAGGGACACCGCCCCCTTGGAGACGCCGGCCAGCGCGGCGACGTCCTTTATGGTGACGCGGGGGGTGGTCATCAGCGGGGCTCCACGCAGTACAGGGCGCGCCGGGCGGCGTGCGCGTCAGGAGTCTCCCAGCCGCGCACCCCGATGGTCACCCGCTCGCCGGGCAGCAGGGTGACCAGGCCCCGGTCGGCGCGGGCGGCCGGGTCCAGCCGGTCCGCCTGGAGCAGCAGGTCCCGTACGAGGGTCCGGGCGGTCACCGTGACCCCGACCCCGACCCCGCCGGGCGCGAGGGCGACGTCGAACTCGGGGGTGACGTACGGGATGTCGCGGTCGGGCGCGGTGAAGCGCAGGGCGCGCGGCCCGGGCCCCAGGTCACTCGCGCCCGCGTCGGCGCTCGCGCCCGGGTCCGCGCCCGCGCGCACGCCCGCGTCGGCCACCAGGAACTCCTTCGGACCGGCCGGCGCCAGTTCCGCCGGTACGCCGATGAGGGCCACCGACCGCCGTCCGGCCGACAGCGGCACCTCGGCCCGCCCGAGCACCGCGCCTTCGACGGACATCCGGCGCAGCGTCAGGGTGCCCGTCCACTCGCCGGCCGCCTGGTTCACGGCGGCCACCACCAGCCGCCCGTCCCGTTCCTGGACGGTCAGCAGCCGGTCGGCGTACAGCCGGCGCAGCTCGTGGTAGAGCGGCTTCTCCCGGCCGTCGCCGTCGATCGCGGACCAACTGGTCACCGGCCAGCAGTCGTTGAGCTGCCAGACCACCGTGCCCGCGCAGACCGGCCAGTGCGAGCGCCAGTGCTCGATCCCGGCGGCGACGGCTCGGGCCTGGTTGAGCTGGGTGAGGTAGTGCCAGCGGTCGAAGTCGCCGCCGGGGGAGGGGAAGTGCCGCTCCAGCCCCCTGGCCAGCTTGCCGTTGCCGTCCTCGGCCTTCTGGTGGTGCAGCATGCCGGGGGAGTCCGGGGCGAGTTCCTCGCCGGGCAGCGCGCGCCGCAGCGTGGCGTGGGCGGGCGGCGCCTGCCAGCCGAACTCGGCCACGAACCGGGGTACGTCGGCGCGGTACTCGGCGTAGTCCGCCCGGTTCCATACCTCCCACGAGTGGTGGGTGCCGTGCGCCGGGTCGTTCGGGTGGTGCAGCCAGGACCCGGACCAGGGGCTGCCCGCCGTGTACGGCCGGGTGGGGTCCGTCTCGGCCACCACCCGGGGCAGCAGCCCGAGGTAGTACCCCTCGCCCCAGGACTCCCCGGCCAGCGGCCGCTCCCAGTCCCAGTCCCGGAACCCCCACAGGTTCTCGTTGTTGCCGTTCCACAGCACCAGCGAGGGATGCGGCATCAGCCGTACGACGTTCTCCCGGGCCTCCGCCGCCACCTCGCCGCGCAGCGGCTGCTCCTCCGGGTAGGCGGCGCAGGCGAACGGGAAGTCCTGCCAGACCAGCAGGCCGAGCGCGTCGCAGGCGTCGTAGAAGTCCTCGCTCTCGTAGATCCCGCCGCCCCAGACGCGCACCAGGTCCACGCCCGCGTCGGCGGCCTGTCCGAGCCGCCGCCGGTAGCGGCCGGGCGTCATCCGGGACGGGAACACGTCGTCCGGAATCCAGTTGACGCCCCGCGCGAAGAGGCGCTCGCCGTTGACCACCAGGGTGAACCCGGTGCCGCGCGCGTCGGCGGAGGTGTCCAGCGCCACGGTCCGGAACCCGATCCGCCGCCGCCACCCGTCCAGCCCGGCCGTCCCGCGCAGCAGCGTCAACTCGACGTCGTACAGCGGCTGTCCGCCGTAGCCGCGCGGCCACCACAGCTCCACGTCCGGTACCCGCAGCCGTACCGTGCCGCGGGTGCCGTCCACCTCCGCGCGGGCGGTCACCCCGCCGACGCGGGCCTCGACGGTGAGCCGCGCCTCGTCGGTGAGCGGCACCCCGTCGGCGGGCGGCACCCCGTCGGCGGGCGGCGCCTCGACGCGGGTCCGTTCGACGTCGACGGAGAGTTCCACCAGGCCCGTGCGCCCCTCGACGGTGACCAGGGGGCGCACCCGGGCGATCCGGGCCGTCGACCAGTGCTCAAGGCGGACCGGCCGCCAGATCCCGGCCGTCACCAGGGTCGGCCCCCAGTCCCAGCCGAAGGAGCAGGCCATCTTGCGGATGTACTGGTAGGGCTCCGGGTACGCCCCCGGCCGCTCGCCCAGCGTCTCCCGCACCGCCTCGGCCTCGGTGTACGCGGAGGCGAACCGCACCGCCAGCCGCCCGCTCAGCCCGGTCACGTCGAAGCGGTGGGAGCGGTGCATGTTCCGCACCCGGCCCAGCACCCGCCCGTCGAGCAGCACTTCCGCGACGGTGTCCAGTCCGTCGAAGACCAGATCGGTCCGCTCCGCCGGCCCGGCGGGCGCGGCCTGCCCGGTGGCGGCCGGCAGGTCCCTCTCGTACGTCCACTCCCGCCGGCCCACCCACTCCACCTCGGCCTCGTTCCGGCCGAGGAACGGGTCCGGGATCAGCCCGGCCGCCAGCAGGTCGGTGTGCACACAGCCCGGCACCCCGGCCGGGAGAGCGCCGCCGGCGCCGTCGGGGTGCCGCAGGGTCCATCCCTCGGTGAGCGGTGTCGGCCGAAGCATGCGCACTCCTTAACCGGTTCAAGGAACGAACACCGGTACGGCGTCAGTGTTGGCGGAAACGGGACTTTACCGGTTCAGCAACCGCTGTCAGAGTGCGGAACCGGCCAACCACTCGCGCTCATCCGCCCGAACGGAGCTGGTGCACATGAACCGCCGCCACGTACTCGCCGGATCGCTCGCCGCCCTCGCCCTGCTGGCCTCGGCCTGCACGGGCACCGGCGGCAGCGCCGAGGGCGCCGACGCCGAGGCACCCGCCGACCCGGCGAAGGCCGAGGGCACGATCACCGTCCTCACCCACCGGACCGACCTCGTGCAGGACGGGACGATGAAGAAGTACGCAGCCGAGTTCAACCGGACCCACCCGAAGGTGAAGGTCGAGTTCGACGGCCTCACCGACTACGAGGGCGAGGTCAAGATCCGGATGAACACCGAGGACTACGGTGACGTCCTGATGATCCCGGCCGTGGTCCAGAAGAAGGACTACCCCCGCTTCTTCGCCTCGCTCGGCGGCGCGGGCGAGCGCGCCGCGAAGTACCGCTTCACCGACTACTCGACCGTGGACGGCAAGGTGTACGGGCAGAGCCCGATCGGCGTGGTCCCGGGCCTCGTCTACAACAAGCGCGTCTGGAACCGGGCCGGGATCACCGACTGGCCCACCACCCCCGCCGAGTTCCTCGACGACCTGGCGGCCGTGCGGGCGAAGACCGACGCGGTGCCGTACTACACCAACTTCAAGGACATGTGGCCGCTGACCCAGTGGACCAACGTCAACGGCTCGGTCGGCTGCGACGCCCAGGCCACCAACAAGCTGGCCGCGGGCGACCCCTGGGCGAAGGGCGCCGACCTGCGGGTGGGCGACACCCTGCTGTACGACATCGTGCGGGCCGGCCTCGTCGAGAAGGACCCCTCGACCACCAACTGGGAGGCGTCCAAGCCGCGGCTGGCCAAGGGCGAGATCGCCACCATGTGGCTGGGTTCCTGGGCGGTGGTGCAGATGCGGGACGCGGCGGAGCAGGCCGGCACCGACCCCGACGACATCGGCTTCATGCCGTTCCCGGCGCAGCGGGACGGCAGGTACTGCGCGGTGACCTCGCCCGACTACCAGCAGGCGGTCAACGTGCACTCGGCGCACAAGGCCGCCGCCCGCGCCTGGATCGACTGGTTCACCGACAAGTCCGGCTACGCGGACGCCAACCTGGCGCTCTCCCCGCTCAAGGACGCGCCCCTGCCCGGCCTGCTCAAGCCCTACGAGGAGGCGGGCGTCGAGCTGGTGGACCTCGACGACACCAAGGGCGCCGAGGTGAAGGCGATCGACAACGCCTCCGAGGTCGGCATCTACCAGCCCGACTACCGCCAGGACCTGGTGGACCTCGCGCGCGGCGCCGCCGACGGCGATCTGGACGGCTTCTTCGCCGGCCTGAGCGAGAAGTGGAACGCGGCGCGGAAGACGGTGGGGTCCCGATGACCGGCACCACCCCGCGAGCGGCGCGACCGGCCGCCGCCGGGCCCGCCGCGGCGACCAACCCGGGACGGTCGCGGCGCCCGCCCCGGCACCGGCGGACCCTGACACCCTGGCTGTTCCTGCTCGCCCCGCTCGCCCTGCTGATCGTCTTCACCTACGCGCCGCTCGCCAACATGCTGGCGTACAGCTTCACCGACTGGGACGGCGTCAGCCCCGAGCTGAGCTTCACCGGCGCCGGCAACTACGCCGACATCTTCACCCGCGAGGACCTCTTCCGGGTCTTCTTCGTCAGCGGCTACTACCTCGCCGCCGCCGTCGTCCAGATCGTGGCCGCGCTCTACTTCGCCACCGTCCTCAGCTTCCGCGTCCGCTTCCGCAACTTCTTCAAAGGTGTGCTGTTCTTCCCGTATCTGATCAACGGTGTCGCCATCGGTTTCGTCTTCCTGTACTTCTTCCAGGACGGCGGCACCCTCGACTCGGTGCTGAGCCTCTTCGGCTACGCCGGCGACCGCGCCTGGCTCTCCTCGCCGACCTCGGCCAACGTCTCCCTCGCGGGCGTCTCGGTGTGGCGCTACACGGGCCTGAACTTCGTGCTCTTCCTGGGCGCGATCCAGTCCGTCCCGGGGGAGCTGTACGAGGCCGCCGAGCTGGACGGCGCGAGCCGCCGGCAGCAGTTCCGGTACATCATCGCGCCGAGCATCCGCCCGGTGATCGGCCTGACCGTGCTGCTCGCGGTCTCCGGTTCGCTCGCCGTGTTCGAGATCCCGTACATCATGACCGGCGGTGCGACCGGCACCGAGACCTTCGTGATCCAGACGGTGAAGCTGGCCTTCCAGTTCAACAAGACCGGGCTGGCCTCGGCGGCGGCGGTCGTGCTGCTGCTGATCGTGCTGGCGGTGACCTGGGTGCAGCGGCGCCTCGTCCCCGACGACCCCGACCACAAGGTGGCGCCCGTATGACCCGCCGAGCCGTGGCCCGCGCCCTGGTGTACCTGTCGCTGGTCGGCGCGACGCTGGTCGTCCTGCTGCCGCTCACCGTCGTGCTGCTGACCTCGCTGAAGACCTCGGGGGAGCTGGCCGACGGCTCCGGCGCGCTGGCGCTGCCCGAGGACCCGTTCCACTTCGACAACTACGTGACCGCGTTCCGCGACGGCCGGATGCTCACCGCCTTCGGCAACACCGCCTTCGTGCTGGTCTTCGCCATCGGCGGGACGGTGCTCATCGGCTCGATGGCGGCGTACGCGATCGACCGCTTCGCCTTCCGGATGAAGAAGGCGGTCCTGGCGCTGTTCCTGGTCGCCGCGCTGGTCCCGGGGGTCACCACCCAGGTGGCGACCTTCCAGATCGTGAACAGCCTCGGCATGTTCGACAGCCTGTGGGCGCCGATCCTGCTCTACATGGGCACCGACATCGTGTCGATCTACATCTTCCTGCAGTTCATCCGGTCCATCCCGGTCTCCCTGGACGAGTCGGCGCGGGTCGAGGGCGCCAGCGCCTTCACCGTCTACCGGAAGATCATCTTTCCGTTGCTCAGACCCGCGATCGCGACCGTCGTGATCGTGAAGGGGATCACGGTCTACAACGATTTCTACATTCCCTTCCTCTATCTGCCCTCCGAGGATCTTGGCGTGATCTCAACGTCGCTCTTTCGCTTCAAGGGGCCCTTCGGGGCGCACTGGGAGACGATCTCGGCGGGAGCGGTGCTGGTCATCCTGCCGACCCTGATCGTCTTCCTGCTCCTCCAGCGGTTCATCTACAACGGCTTCACGCGCGGGGCGACCAAGTGAGCCGTCCGGTCTGCCGTCTGGTCAGGCGCCCGGTGCGGTGTCCGCCGTCAGCGCCGCCGTCAGTACCGGCGTCACCTGCCGCACCTGCCAGGGCCGGGCCCCGTGCCGGGTCAGCGCCTCGGCCACCGACTCGGTGTCCACCCGCTGCGGCGGCTCCCAGCAGACCCGGCGCACGGTGTCCGGGGTGATCAGGTTCTCCTGCGGCATGTTCAGCCGCTCGGCCAGCTCCGACACCGCGGCCCGCGCCGCGGCGAGCCGGGCCGCGGCGACCGGGTCCTTGTCGGCCCACGCGCGCGGCGGCGGGGGACCGGCCACCGCCTGTCCCGGCGCCGGGAGCTGGGCCTCCGGCAGCGCCTTCGCCCGGTCGACCGCCGCCTGCCACTGTTCGAGCTGGCGCCGGTTGACCCGGCCGAAGCCGTGCAGCGCGGCCATCGCGTGCGCGTCGGCGGGCAGCGCGAGCGCCGCCTCCACGATCGCCGCGTCGCCGATCACCTTGCCCGGGGAGACGTCCCGGCGGCGGGCGACGCGGTCCCGGGTCAGCCACAGCTCCCGCACCACGGCGAGCTGGCGCCGCCTGCGCACCTTGTGCATGCCGGAGGTCCGGCGCCAGGGGTCCTTGCGCGGCTCCGCGGGCGGCGCCGAGGCGATCGCGTCGAACTCCTCCCGGGCCCACTCCAGCTTGTCCTGCCGGTCGAGTTCCTTCTCCAGCGCGTCCCGCAGGTCCACGAGCAGCTCGACGTCGAGAGCGGCGTAGCGCAGCCAGGGCTCGGGCAGCGGACGGGTGGACCAGTCGACGGCGGAGTGGCCCTTCTCCAGGACGAAGCCGAGGACGGACTCGACCATCGCGCCGAGGCCCACCCGCGGGAACCCGGCCAGCCGCCCGGCCAGCTCGGTGTCGAAGATCCGGGTCGGCACCATCCCTATTTCGCGCAGGCACGGCAGGTCCTGGGTGGCGGCGTGCAGCACCCACTCCACGTCGGCCAGGGCCTCGCCGAGGCCGGACAGGTCGGGGCAGGCCACCGGGTCGATCAGGGCGCTGCCGGCGCCCTCGCGGCGCAACTGCACCAGGTAGGCGCGCTGGCCGTAGCGGTACCCGGAGGCGCGTTCGGCGTCCACGGCGACCGGGCCGGTCCCGGCGGCGAAGGCGGCGGTCACCTCGGCGAGCGCGGCGGCGTCCGCGATCACCGGTGGAATGCCCTCTCGCGGTTCCAGTAGCGGGATCGGCGCCTCGCCGGCAACAGATCCGGTCTCGTCCGGAGGGGCGCCTCCGGTGGTTCGCAGTGAACGGTCTGCTGCGGTTTCGTGGGCGTCGGTCACCTGTCAAGACTATCCGTGGATCGACGGCGCCCGCCGACGGAACGTTCCGTCGACGGGCGGTGGGGGGTCGTAAACCGGTCAGGTGGGGGGGAGGGGGTGGGAGAGGGGGCGCGGGTCGGGTCAGTGGATGATGCCGGTGCGCAGGGCCACGGCGACCATGCCGGCCCGGTCGCCGGTGCCGAGCTTGCGGGCGATGCGGGCCAGGTGGCTCTTGACGGTCAGGGCGGACAGGCCCATCGAGACGCCGATCGCCTTGTTCGACTGGCCTTCGGCGACCAGCCGCAGTACCTCCACCTCGCGGCCGGACAGCTCGCGGTAGCCGCCCGGGTGGCTCGGGGTGCCCGGGGGGCGGCGGTGCAGCCGCGCGGCGGCGGAGCCGATGGGGGCGGCACCCGGCCGGGTGGGAAGCCCGATGTTGGTCCGGGTGCCGGTGACGACGTATCCCTTGACGCCGCCGGCCAGGGCGTTGCGGACGGCGCCGATGTCGTCGGCGGCGGAGAGGGCGAGCCCGTTGGGCCAGCCGGCGGCGCGGGTCTCCGACAGCAGGGTCAGACCGGAGCCGTCGGGGAGATGGACGTCGGCGACGCAGATGTCGCGGGGGTTGCCGATGCGGGGACGGGCCTCCGCGACGGACGAAGCCTCGATCACGTCGCGCACACCGAGCGCCCACAGGTGGCGGGTGACGGTGGAACGGACGCGGGGGTCGGCGACGACCACCATGGCCGTCGGCTTGTTCGGGCGGTAGGCGACCAGGCTTGCGGGCTGCTCTAGGAGAACGGACACCAGGCCTCCTGGGTGCGGGGACGACGGGGCCGGCTGCGGGGAAGAAGCCGGGATGAACCGTGCTTTCAAGGTCACAGTCGTCTTCGGCACCGAACCGGTCCTCCTTTAGAGAATGATCACGATCTGGTGAGTAACAATCCGAGCAATTCGGACAAGCGGTCGATCATTCGAAGCCCGAACGGTTACGAACCGCGTCGTTACCCGCCCGAAAGTGGCCGTATCGACAAAGTGACTCCCTCGAACGGAGCAAAGAAGAAGGGGATGCGGACCAGCCGCATCCCCTGCACCGCCCGAAGGGCTCCGTCCGGGCCCGTCGGTAAGGCTTCAACGCTGCTGCCGCGGCCCCCGGCGCTGCGGCAGCGTCACCACGGAGGCGTCGCCCGGACCGGCCGGCGGCAGCCCGCCGACCTGGGCCAGCAGATCGCACCAGGCGGCCAGGTGGGCGCCGGTGTCCGGGACCCCGCCCAGGGACTCGCGGGGCGTCCAGGAGGCCCGGATCTCGATCTGCGAGGTGGCGGGCCGCTCGGAGAGCCCGCCGAAGTAGTGGCTGCTCGCCCGCGTCACCGTGCCGCTGGGCTCGCCGCAGGCCAGGCCGCGCCCCTGGAGCGCGTCGACCAGCCAGGACCAGCACACCTCCGGCAGCAGCGGGTCGGCGGCCATCTCCGGCTCCAGCTCCGCGCGCACCAGCGTCACCAGCCGGAAGGCGCCCTGCCAGGCGTCGTGGCCGGCCGGGTCGTGCAGCAGCACCAGCCGCCCGTCGGCCAGGTCCTGGTCGCCGTCGACGACCGTGGCCTCCAGCGCGTACGCGTGGGGCGCGAGCCGCTGCGGCGGGCGGGTCGGCTCCACCTCGATCTGCGGGCGCAGCTTCGCGGCCCGCAGCCCCTCGACGGCGGTCCGGAACGGCAGCGGAACGCCACCGTCCGCCTCCCGGGCCCCCTCCGCACCCTCGGTGCCCCCCTCGGTCTTCCTCGCTTCGTCCATTCCGCCAGCGCCGTCCGACAGTCGTCCCTGAGCCGCAGCCATGCGGGGAAGGTTAAGCGGAACGCGGCCCCGGCGCAGGGAGGACACCCGTGGGCGGGGGCGATGTCCGGATCACGCGGCGCACGCCGTGAGCGGGCGGCGCACGGCCACGGCGCGGACCCGGCGCCCGGCGGCCCCGGTGCGCCCCGGTGGCCCCTCGTACCCCCCGGTGCGCCCCACGGTCCGGGGCCGTCGGCGGGCCGTGCGAGACTTTCCGTCGTGAGTGCCAACCAGAGCCCCGCGGGCCAGCAGCCGACCGCCACGTACGACTCCGCCTTCCTCAAGGCGTGCAGGCGTGAGCCGGTCCCGCACACCCCGGTCTGGTTCATGCGGCAGGCCGGGCGCTCGCTGCCGGAGTACCTCAAGGTGCGCGCGGGCATCCCGATGCTGGAGTCCTGCACGCGGCCCGAGCTGGTCACCGAGATCACCCTCCAGCCGGTGCGCCGGCACGGCGTGGACGCGGCGATCTACTTCAGCGACATCGTCGTCCCGCTCAAGGCCATCGGCATCGACCTCGACATCAAGCCCGGCGTCGGCCCGGTCGTGGAGAACCCGATCCGCACCCGCGCCGACCTGGCCCGGCTGCGCGACCTCACCCCCGAGGACGTCTCCTACGTCACCGAGGCCATCGGCCTGCTCACCGCCGAGCTGGGCGCGACCCCTCTCATCGGCTTCGCCGGCGCGCCGTTCACCCTGGCGAGCTACCTCGTGGAGGGCGGCCCGTCCCGCAACCACGAGCACACCAAGGCGCTGATGTACGGCGACCCGCAGCTCTGGGCCGACCTGCTCGACCGGCTCGCCGAGATCACGGGCGCCTTCCTGAAGGTCCAGATCGAGGCCGGCGCGAGCGCCGTCCAGCTCTTCGACTCCTGGGCCGGCGCCCTCGCCCCCGCCGACTACCGCCGCTCGGTCCTGCCCGCCTCCGCCAAGGTCTTCGACGCCGTCGCCGGCTACGGCGTGCCGCGCATCCACTTCGGCGTCGGCACCGGCGAACTCCTCGGCCTGCTGGGCGAGGCCGGCGCGGACGTGGTCGGCGTCGACTGGCGCGTCCCGCTGGACGAGGCCGCCCGCCGCGTCGGCCCCGGCAAGGCGCTCCAGGGCAACCTCGACCCGGCCGTCCTCTTCGCCACCCGCGAGGCCGTCGAGACCAAGACCGACGAGATCCTGGCCGCGGCGGCGGAGCTGGAGGGCCACGTCTTCAACCTCGGCCACGGCGTCCTGCCGACCACCGCCCCCGACGCCCTGACCCGCCTCGTCGAGCACGTCCACACCCGCACGGCCCGCTGAGAGCCCGGCGTTTTGCGACCGGGCCGCGCAACGGACGGTTGAACGCCACCGTCCGGATGCCCGTATGTCTCCGCGAAAGCTCGCGGCGCGGGGCAGGCCCGGCCGCGGGACGACGTGAGGAGAACAGGCGATGAGCGAGCGAGCCACTCCCGCGATGCACGCCCTGCCCGACGGCGAGGCCGAGATCGCGCTCGTACTGCGGCTGCCCTGGGAGGACGTCGCCCGGCTGGGCCAGGAGGCCGGCCGGCTGGCCGCGCAGACCCAGCGGCCGGTGACGCTGGACGAGGCGGTGAGCCGGCGGCTGCGGTCCACGCGGAGCGCGGCGCACGCGAAGTCGCCGGGGGAGCAGCCACCGGCGGTCTCCGCGGCCGCCTCGGTCTCCTCGCTGCCGCCCCGCCCGCCGGCGGAACAGGCGCGGCAGGCGATCGACCGCATCAACGGCACGGCGTAGAGCCCCGCCCGGCGGCCGCCCCCGCACTCCCTCAGTCCGCCTCCCGTACCTCCCGGGCCGCCTTGCGGGCCGCCACCAGCACCGGGTCCCACACCGGGGAGAACGGCGGCGCGTACCCGAGGTCGAGGGCGGTCATCTGATCCGCCGTCATGCCCGCCGTCAGCGCCACCGCGGCGATGTCGACCCGCTTGCCCGCGCCCTCGCGGCCGACGATCTGGACGCCGAGGAGCCGGCCCGTGCGGCGCTCGGCGAGCATCTTCACCGTCATGGGAGAGGCGTCCGGATAGTAACCCGCGCGGCTGGTCGACTCGATGGTGGCCGTCACGAACTTCAGGCCCACCCGCCGCGCGTCCTTCTCCCGCAGCCCGGTCCGGGCGATCTCCAGGTCGCAGACCTTGCTGACGGCGGTGCCCACCACCCCGGGGAAGGTCGCGTACCCGCCGCCGGCGTTGGTGCCGATGACCTGCCCGTGCTTGTTGGCGTGGGTGCCGAGCGCGACGTGCCGGGACTGGCCGGAGACCAGGTCCAGCACCTCCACGCAGTCGCCGCCCGCCCAGATGTCCTCGTGGCCGCGGACCCGCATGGCCCGGTCGGTGAGCAGCCCGCCGTGCTCGCCCACCGGCAGCCCCGCCGCCCGGGCCAGCGAGGTCTCCGGGCGTACGCCGATGCCGAGCACCACCACGTCCGCCGGGTACTCGGCGTCCTCGGTGACCACCGCGCGGACCCGCCCGGCGTCGTCGGTGCGCACCTCGGTGACCTCGGCGTCGTTCACCATGGTGATGCCGAGACCCGCCATGGCCTCGCGCACCAGGCACCCCATGTCGGGGTCGAGGGTGGACATCGGCTCCTTGCCGCGGTTGACGACCGTCACCTCGTACCCGCGGCCGATCAGCGCCTCGGCCATCTCCACGCCGATGTACCCCGCGCCGATGACGACGGCACGGCGTCCCCGCGTGCGCGCCAGCGTGTCCAGCAGCGCCTGCCCGTCGTCGAGCGTCTGCACACCGTGCACCCCGGCCGCGTCGGCGCCCGCCAGCTCGGGACGGACCGGCCGCGCCCCGGTGGCGATCACGAGCTTGTCGTACGGCGTCCAGGACTCGGCCCCGGAGCCGAGGTCACGCGCGCGCACCCGCCGCCCGGCCACGTCGATCTCCGTGACCTCGGTGCGCATGCGCAGGTCGATGCCGCGGGCGCGGTGCTCCTCGGGGGTGCGGGCGATCAGCCGGTCACGGTCGTCGACCTCGCCGCCCACCCAGTAGGGGATGCCGCAGGCCGAGTAGGAGGCGAAGTGGCCGCGTTCGAACGCCACGACCTCCAGTTCGTCCGGCCCCTTGAGGCGACGGGCCTGGGACGCCGCGGACATCCCCGCGGCGTCGCCGCCGATCACCACCAGTCGCTCCCGCGCACCCGGCGCACCGCTCATGCTCATGCCCCCACGCTACGTGGGCGGGTCACCCCTGGTCCCGGCCACCCGCCCCGGCACCCGGCCCCGCACCCGCCCCCTCCAGCGGGCCCGGCGCCGGTATCGCCGGCCCGGCCGCCGGACGGCGCCGCAGCCGGGGGCGTACCAGCCGGAGCCACGCCACCACCAGCAGGGCCGCGACCGCGGCGAACGGCAGCACCGCGCCGAGCGCGACGGCCAGCCAGCGCAGCATCGTCAGGAACGCGTCCCAGCCGCCCGCGAGCGCGTCGGTGAACCCCGGATCGTCGTCGGCGGCCCGAGCCTCGGGCCGCTCGGTCAGCGACAGCGTGATGGTGGCCAGGCTCGTGCGGTCCTTCAGGGACGCCTGCCGGGCGAGCAGCGCCTCCAGTTCCGCCTGGCGGGTACTCAGCTCGCCCTCCAGGGTGACGACATCGCTCAGCCCGGTGGCCCGGTCCATCAGCTCGCGCACCCGCGCCACGCTGGCCCGCTGGGACTTCACCCGGCTCTCCACGTCCACGACCTGATCGGTGACGTCCCGCGCCTTCGCGTCGCGTTCGAGGAGAGTGCCGGTGCCCTCCAGGCCGGCGAGGACCTCCTCGTAGGACTCGGCGGGCACGCGCAGTACCGCCCGGGTGTACTCGTCGCCCTCCGCGCCGCGCTCGGTGGTCTCCTCGCCGACGTAACCCCCCGCGTCCTCGGTGGCGGTGCGGGCCCGCGCCAGCGCCCCGGGCACGTCGTCGACCCGTACCGTCAGCGAGGCGGTGCGGATGACGTGGTCGGCGGCGATCGGGGACGGCGCGGCCGGCCCCTCCTGCGCGGCGCCGGCGGAGTCGCTTCGCCGCCCCTCGTCCTCCGCGCCCTGCGCGCCCTCCGCGCCCTGCGGGCCCCGCGCGTCCGCGTCCGAGACGGCCTTGTCGGCGCCGCCGCCCGCACCGCTGTCGCCCGCGTCGGAGCATCCGGTCAGGGCGAGGGCCGCGGCCAGCAGCAGCGCGGCCAGTGCCGGGACGGGGCGTACCGGACGGTGTGGTCGTACGGAACGTCGTGCGTGTGCGCGCATGCGGGTCCACCCCCGGGGTGTTGACGACTGACGCTCCTTCGACGCGGCCGGCGGCCGGAACGTTGGCGCGGAACGGTCCCGAACAGGTCACGGTCCGAAGAAGGCCACCGGGGGAGGCGGCGCCGGTGGGGCCGGGCGGGCGTCGCCGGCGGGGTCTGAGAGGCTGGGGGCATGGTCGCAAGCGAGGCCCGTGGGGGCACGGGACATGTCGTCGTCGTCGGAGCCGGGATCGCCGGCCTGGCCGCCGCGCACCGGCTGCTGGGGTTCGGGGCGCGGGTCACGGTGCTGGAGGCGTCGGAGCGGGTCGGCGGCAAGCTGCTGCCCGGGGAGATCGCGGGCGTCCGCGTCGACCTCGGCGCCGAGTCGATGCTGGCCCGCCGCCCCGAAGCCGTCGGCCTCGCCCGCGAGGTGGGCCTCGCCGACCGCCTGCGGCCGCCGGCCACCGCGAGCGCCGCCCTGTGGACCCGGGGCGCGCTGCGGCCCCTGCCCAAGGGCCACGTCATGGGCGTCCCCGGCACCGCCGCCGCCCTGTCCGGCGTGATCTCCGAGGAAGGACTCGCCCGGATCGAGCGCGACGCCGACCTGCCCCGCACCGAGATCGGCGACGACGTCGCGGTGGGCGAGTACGTGGCGGCCCGGCTCGGCCGCGAGGTCGTCGACCGTCTGGTGGAACCCCTGCTCGGCGGTGTCTACGCGGGCGACGCGTACCGGCTCTCGCTGCGCTCCGCCGTCCCCCAGCTCTTCGAGGCGGCCCGCGCGCACACCTCGCTGACCGAGGCGGTCCGCGCGGTCCAGGGCCGTACGGCCGCCGCCCCGCAGTCCGGCGGCCCGGTCTTCGCGGGCCTCGTGGGCGGCATCGGCACCCTGCCGCCGGCCGTCGCCGACGCGGTCCGCGCGCGAGGCGGCGAGATCCTGCTGAACACCCCGGTCACCGAGGTGCGCCGGACCGCGCCCACCGGCTGGCGCCTCGTCGCGGGCGGCCGGGAACTGCGCGCCGACGCGGTCGTCGTCGCCGTCCCCGCACCCGCCGCCGCCGCGCTGCTGCGCGCCGAGGCCCCCGCCGCCGCGGCCGAACTGGCCACCGTGGAGTACGCCTCGATGGCGCTGATCACCCTCGCCTACCGCCGCGCGGACGCCGCCGCGCTCCCCGCGGGCAGCGGCTTCCTCGTCCCGCCGGTGGACGGGCGCACCATCAAGGCGGCCACGTTCGCCTCCCGCAAGTGGGGCTGGCTCGCCGAGGAGGACCCGGAACTGACGGTGGTGCGCACCTCGGTGGGCCGGTACGGCGAGACGGAGATCCTCGGCCGGGACGACGCCGGTCTGGTCGACGTCTCCCGCCGCGACCTGGCGGCCGCCACCGGGCTGACCGCCACGCCGGTCGCCACCCGCGTCACCCGCTGGACGGACGGTCTCCCCCAGTACCCCGTCGGCCACCACGCGCGGGTGGCCCGGCTCCGCGCCCACGTCGCGCGCCTCCCCGGCCTCGCGGTCTGCGGCGCGGCGTACGACGGCGTCGGCATCCCGGCCTCCGTCGCCGGCGCCCACGCCGCCGTCGACCAGCTCCGCGGCGGCCTTCGCGGTGTGCAGGAACTCACCGCCCACCCGGTGCCGAGCGGGCCCGGCGGAGCGGGAGAATGAGGCCATGAGCGACGACGCCTCCACCCCCGCCCCCGAGCGGATCCCCAACAAGGGCAAGCTGGCCAAGGACCTGAACGAGGTCATCCGCTACACCCTCTGGTCCGTCTTCAAGCTGAAGGACGTGCTGCCCGCCGACGCCGGACGGGCGGGTTACGCCGACGAGGTCCAGGAGCTGTTCGACCAGCTCGCCGCCAAGGACGTCACCGTCCGCGGCACCTACGACGTCTCCGGGCTGCGCGCCGACGCCGACGTCATGATCTGGTGGCACGCCGAGACCGCCGACCAGCTCCAGGAGGCGTACAACCTCTTCCGCCGCACCCGGTTCGGCCGCGCGCTGGAGCCGGTCTGGTCGAACATGGCGCTGCACCGCCCCGCCGAGTTCAACCGCTCGCACATCCCGGCGTTCCTCGCCGACGAGACGCCGCGGAACTACGTCAGCGTCTACCCGTTCGTCCGCTCGTACGACTGGTACCTGCTGCCCGACGAGGACCGCCGCCGCATGCTCGCCGACCACGGCAAGATGGCCCGCGGCTACCCGGACGTGCGCGCCAACACGGTCGCCTCGTTCTCCCTCGGCGACTACGAGTGGCTGCTCGCCTTCGAGGCCGACGAGCTGTACCGCATCGTCGACCTCATGCGTCACCTGCGTGCTTCCGAGGCCCGCATGCACGTCCGCGAGGAGGTCCCGTTCTACACCGGCCGCCGCAAGGACCTCACCGAGCTGATCGCCGGACTGGCCTGATCAGGACCTGGGCGCCGGGGCCGGCGTCGGCGCGGGGCGCGGGGCGCAGAAGGCGTCCCGCGCCGCCGGGAGCCGGCCGTCGATCAGATACGCCTCCAGGTGGTCGTTGACGCAGCGGTTGGGGCCGCCCGCGATGCCGTGGGTGCCGGCGTCCTCCTCGGTCACCAGCACCGCGCCGGAGAGCCGGTCCCGCAGCTCCAGCGCGCCCTCGTAGGGCGTGGCCGCGTCCCGTTCGGCGGCCAGGATCAGCGTCGGCGGCAGCTCGCCCGCCCCGGTGCGCACGTCCAGCGGCCGCTGCCGGGGCGCCCGCCAGTAGGCGCACGGCAGGTTGGTCCACACGTTGTCCCAGGTCTCGAACGGCGCCCGGCGCGCGAGGCGGGTGTTGTCCCGGTCCCAGGTGGCGAACTCGGTGGGCCAGGGCCCGTCGTTGCACTCCACGGCCGTGTACACCGCGCCGGCGTTCTCCGCCTCCACCGCCGCCTCGGTGTGCGGGCCCGCCTGCTCCACCAGCGGCCGCGGGTCCCCCTTGAGATAGGCCGACAGCGCGTGCGCCCGGTGCGGCCAGTGGTCGTCGTAGTACCCGGCCCCCAGGAACGCCCCCTGCAACTGGGCGGGCCCCACCGTGCCCCCGGCCGGTTGTGCCGCCAGCCGCTCGCTCGCCCGCTCGTAGCTCCGCCGCACCTCGCGGGCCGTGTCGCCGAGCCCGTACACGTCGTCGTGCGCGGCGATCCACTTCCGGAAGTCCCGCCAGCGGCCCTCGAACGCCGCCGACTGGCCGAGGTTGTTGCGGTACCAGATCAGCTCCGGGTCCGGGTTGACCACCGAGTCGAACACCATCCGCCGCACCCGCCCCGGGAACAGTTCCGCGTACAGCGCCCCGAAGTAGGTGCCGTACGACGACCCCAGGTACGTCAGCTTCCGCTCGCCCAGCGCGGCCCGTACCACCTCCAGGTCACGGGCGTTGTTCAGGGAGTGGTAGTGCCGCAGCGCGCCGCCCGTCCGCTCGGCGCAGCCCCGCGCGTACGCCTCGGCCTCGGCGGCGCGTTCCTGCTTGAACGCGTCGGAGGGCTCCTCCGGGGCCGGCCGCGGTCCCTTGAAGAAGCGTTTCGGGTCCTGGCAGGAGAGCGGCGCCGAGGGGGCGACCCCGCGCGGCGCGTAGCCGACCAGGTCGTAGGAGGCGCCCAGCCGCTTCCACTCGGGGATCAGCCCGGCCAGCGGGAAGTACAGCCCCGAGGCGCCGGGCCCGCCCGGGTTGAAGACGAGGGCGCCCTGCCGGGCCACCTTGTGCCCGTGCCGGGGGTCCTTCCGGGTGGCCGCCGCCCGGCCGACGGTCAGCTCGATCTCGGTGCCGTCGGGGCGGGCGTAGTCGAGCGGGACGGTGACCTTGCCGCACTCGATGCCGCCCGGCAGGTCCTCGGCGTCCGGGCAGGCGCCGAAGGCGATGCCGGCCGCGGCGGCGCGGGCGGCGGCCGTCGCGGTGCCCCGCCGCTCGGCGGCGCCGGGGCCGCCCGGACCGTCCGGCGTGTGCGGTGCCCCACCGGCGGGGGCGGCGGTGAGGGCGCTCAGGAGCAAGGTCCCGGCGGCCGAGTAGAGCGCGGCTGCTCTCATGCGCGTATCCCTTCGGTGCACTGCGGCGACAGAAGGGATGTTTCGTTCGGCGGTCGGTGAAGGCAAGCACCGTCCGGGGTGTCGGCGCGAGTGCTCCCGCACGCCCCCGGCGCGTCGGTCGCGGCGGGCTCAGGGCAGCTCCGGCAGCCCCCGCGGCTCCTCGCGGTGTGCGAAGGCCGCACGCAGGTCCGGTTCGCCCACGGCCCGGATGCCGCGCACGGCGACGCAGGACAGGTACCCGCATTCGTCGCCCGCCCGTCTGGTCCGCCGGGCGAACGCGCCGAGCAGCCGCTGCCCGGCGGGCGAGGCCCACGCCGCGTACGGGTGGACCTCGATGCGCGCGACGGCCAGGCAGCTCAGCGCCAGGACCAGCGGCAGCGCGAACCAGAGGGCGACCAGGTAGCGCGGCACCTCGGGGGCGACCGGCAGGACCTGGGCGGCCGTGCCCAGCGCGCACACCGCCAGTGCGGCCACCCGCACCCGGCGGACCCCGGCCGCGACCGTGTGCGCGCCCTGCGGGACGGCGAGACCCGCGCGCACCAGCCGCTCGGCCAGCCCCCGCACCGCCTCGGCCGCCGCCGCGGCCGTCCGCACCGGGGCGATCAGGGACTGCCCCCCGGGGCCTATCGCCCCGATGACGGACCGTTCCATCTCGTCCCGCCCACGCGGATCGACCACCGTCGCCCAGCCCGTGCGGGCGAGCAGCAGCCGCCGCTGGCGGGCCATCGAGACCAGTGTCAGATCGGCGACCCTGGCGGGACCGCCGGACAGGAACGCCGCCTCGTACAGATCGAGTTCACGCTCCGGGCCCGGATCGGCGTCGGCGGTCGCCGGGCGCGCGGCGGCCAGGCAGAGCCGGGTGCACGCGATACCGGCGATCACCCAGGCGGGCAGCAGGAGAAGAACCCAGAACATGCCGTTTTTTCTATGCCAAGGACTCCGCCTCCGCCATGCCCTGTTCACGATGCGGACCCGGTGTTGCCGTGCTGTGACGTCCCGTCCGGCAGGGTTCAGCGCCCCAGCACCATCCGTCGCGTGGCGCGCGCCAGTCGCACCGCCGGGCGCCGGGAGCGGGGTGCGGGACCCGAGCGGTCGAGCCACCACTCCCGCACCTCCCGTCGCGCGCGGGCGTCCGCCGGCGCTCCGGTGTCCAGCAGGTGCGCGGCGAAGTCGAGGGCGTCCCTGCGGTGGCCGCCGGTCATCGGCCGCCCCTTGGCGTACCGGAGGAAGGCCGCCCGGTACCCCGGTCCCAGGATCTCCGGCAGCTCGGGCGCGACCTTCGCCACCACCCCCGCCCGCTTGGCGGCGAGCGCCCGCGCCTGCACGCCGAGCCGCACCCGGTCGAACCCCTCGGGCACGGGTGCCCCGGCGACCAGCGCGGACAGCAGCGCGGTCTGGGCGAGCGCGACCCGCTGCCGGGCGGACTCGGTGACGGGCGGCTCCGGCAGCGGGTCGCGCTCGCTCCGCGCGCGCGGGGCCCCGGGCCCCGCCTGGGCCCGTCCCTTCTCCACCGCCGCCCGGATCGCCGTCAGTTCGCCCGCCAGCTCCGCCGGGGCGGGGAAGTCCTCGTCCCGTTCCAGCAGGACGCCGGGCGGCGCGACGCGCGCGGCGAGGTCGGTCAGCACGTCCAGGACGGGCTGGGTGACGGGGTGGGCGTGGCTGTCGTGCCACACCCCGTCGCGGACGAAGCCGCCGGCGACATGGACGTAGGCGAGCGCCTCCAGGGGGAGTTCGGCGAGCGCCTCGGCCGGGTCCTCGCCCCGGTTGACGTGGTTGGTGTGCAGGTTGGCCACGTCGATCAGCAGCCGTACGCCGGTCCGGTCGGCCAGCTCGTACAGGAACTGCCCCTCGGTCAGCTCCTCGCCCGGCCAGGACAGCAGCGCGGCGATGTTCTCCACGGCGAGCGGCACGGGCAGCGCGTCCTGCGCGATCCGCACGTGCTCGCACAGCACGCCGAGGGCGTCCCGGGTGCGGGGCACCGGCAGCAGGTGCCCCGCCTCCAGGTGCGCGGACGCGGTCAGCGGCCCGCCGGCCCGGACGAACGCGATGTGCTCGGTGACCAGCGGCGAGCGAAGCGCCTCGGCCCGCTCGGCGAGCGCCGTGAGCCGCGCCGCGGCCGGCCGGTCCGCGCCGCCCAGACCGAGCGAGACGCCGTGCGGCACGACCGTCACCCCGCGCTCGCGCAGCCGCAGCAGCGACTCGGGCAGATGCCCGGGACAGACGTTCTCGGCCACGACCTCGACCCAGTCGATCCCGGGCATCCGCTCCACGGCGTCCGCGATCTCCGGCCGCCAGCCGATCCCCGTCCCCAGTGGCGTCACGGTCATGGCCCCCACCCCCTTCAAAGCTTCATGCCGGGGGTATGGCCCCGCCGGATCGCGGCGAACCACGGGGCGGGCATGTTCAGAGCAACACTTGAGGTTCGGCCGCTGCCATGGCGGCCCCCGCCCCCTCAGCGCAACGCCGGATGGTCCGCCACCACCGTGCACGTGTCCGGCGCGACCTCGGTGAACCCCGCGTCGCGGACCACCGGCAGGCCGCCGGCGGTCAGGCGGGTCCAGTCGGCGGGGGGCGCGGTGCGCACCGACAGGGGGAATCCGGCGTCGCGCCAGGCGGCGCGCTCCGCGTCGGACAGTTCCCACCAGGCGAGCTGGGCGCCGTGGCCGGCCTGCGCCATCGCCTTGCCGGCCGACATCGCGACCTCGGGGCTCATCCAGAGCACCGGGGCCGCCGGGTCGGCGGCGGCGGGCGGCTCCGGGTCGTCGAGGTCGGTGCCGGAGACCTGGAGCTTGGCCAGTTCCCTGGGCCAGCCGTCCAGCGGGACCGGCGGGAAGACCCGGATCTCGGCGTCCCGGCCGGTGACCGTGATGCCGGGCAGCGCCTCGGCCCGCCGCCACTCCGCGCCGCGCGCCCGCCGGACCACCTTGCGGATCCGGGCGTCCTGCCAGTCCCGTACCGCCTCGGCCCATTCCCCCTCGCCGGACGCGCGCGCGTCGGCGAGCAGCACCAGCACCGCCCGCGCGGCGGTCTCCAGCGCGTCGGTACGGGCCGGCGGCGCCGCCCGCTCGATACGGACGACGAGCGGCAGCACGAACTGCGGGGCGAGATCGCGCTCACCGGGCTCGGAGCGGAAGGGGCTCTCGGTGACGGGCGTGGAATCGTTGTTCACGCCCCCAGTCTGCCAAGGGGCCCCGCGCTCACCCCGAGCAGGCGGTGCGCTGGGCCTCCAGCCACTCGCAGGCCGGGCACAGGGTGATACCCCGGTACGACTCCGGGTGCTCCGTCGGCTCCCGGCACAGCACGCACTCCGCGTACGGCGGACCGGCGGCCGGCGGCGGCCCGGCCGGGTGCCCGGCCGAGCGGTGCTCGTTCTCGTCCATACCTCCAGCGTAGAACCCTCAGCGCCGGCCGTTCGCGGTCCCGACCAGCTCGGAGACCCGCACGAAGCGGTAGCCCTGGCGGCGCAGTTCCGGCACGATCTGCCGGATCGCGCGTTCGGTCACCGGGGCGGCGCTGCGGGTGCAGTGCAGCACGACCACGGAGCCCGGCCGCACCCCGTCGAGGACCTGCCGGGCCACCGCGTCCGCGTCGGACGCGAAGGCGTCCCCGCTCACCACGTCCCACTGCACGGCGGTGACGCCGGCCGCCCGCAGCTCCTTCAGGGCGGCGCGGTCGTGGCAGCCGCCGGGGAACCGGAAGTACGGCATCGGCTCCGCCACCCCCGCCTCGCGGAACGCCGCGTACGCCCGTTCCACGTCCGCCCGCATCCGGTCCCGGGCGACGGTCGGCAGGCCGTAGCAGTCACCGGTGAAGGCGTAGTGGCTGTAGGAGTGGTTGGCGACCTCGAAGAGCCGGTCGCGGTCGATCGAGCGCGCCTGGTCGGGGTACTCCTCGGCCCACCGGCCGGTCATGAACACCGTCGCCGGCACCCCCAGTTCCCGCAGC
Organism: Streptomyces ziwulingensis; assembly: GCF_039542605.1. Lineage (NCBI taxonomy): Bacteria > Bacillati > Actinomycetota > Actinomycetes > Kitasatosporales > Streptomycetaceae > Streptomyces > Streptomyces ziwulingensis. Next base: position 26,738 of record NZ_BAABIG010000032.1, on the reverse strand, counting down.
GCCGCGATCAGTTCGGGGTTGTCGAACCGCTCGCCCGCCGCCGCCCGCGGTCCCTGGTCGGCGGTCATGTCGGCGTCGAAGGTGAGGGCGACGGTCCGGTCGTCGGAGCGCGGGCCGTGCGCGAAGACCGGGGTGAGCCCCGCCGGACCGGGCGCGAGCGTCGGCGGAGGGGACGGCGACGGCGACGGGGCGGGGGCCGGTGCCCCGGCGGTACCGCAGGCGGCCAGGGCGGCGCCCAGAGCACCCAGAGCACAGGCCAGGGCCGTACGTCTTACGAGAGTGATCATCGTACGAACGTATGGGTGGGCCGGTGCGGCGGTGCCGTTCCCGGCGGTGACCGGGCCGGGCGGTCACCCGCCCGGCCGGATCGCCGTACCGGTTCGCCGTACCCGGGGCGCCGGAGTGTGCCGGCGTGGGTGCGGGCTCAGATGTCGCGGCGCTCCAGCGGCTTCGTCGCCGGGCCCTCCAGGACCGTGCCGTCGGTGGCGAAGCGGGAGCCGTGGCAGGGGCACTCCCAGGCGCGTTCGGCCGCGTTGAAGTCGACCAGGCAGCCCAGGTGGGTGCAGCGCGGGGAGACCGCGTGCAGGGCGCCGTCCTCGTCCCGGTAGACCGCGACCCGGTGCCCGTCGACCCGGACGACGGCGCCCTCGCCGGGCGGCAGCGCGTCCACCGGCGGGGCGGGCTTGAGCCGGTCGCCGACGAAGTGGCCGGCCACCTTGGCCTGGGTTTTCAGCAACTGCGGCGCCTCGCGGACCTGGCTGCGCAGCCGCCGCGGGTCGTACAGCCCGCTCCACGCGCTCTCCCGGCCGGTGATCTGCGCGGTGAGCAGCAGGCCCGCCATCATGCCGCCGCTCAGCCCCCAGCCGCCGAAGCCGGTCGCCACCCAGGTGTGCTTCGCGCCCGGGTGCAGCGGCCCCACCAGCGGCACCGTGTCGGTGGGGTCGATGTCCTGGGTGGCCCAGGTGTGCACCGGCTCGACGCCGGGGAAGTGGGTGCGGGCCCACGTGGTCAGGCGGTCGAAGCGCTCCCGGGTGTCGCCGGTGCCGGGCGTGAAGTGCTCCCCGGTGACGATCAGCAGCCGCCGCCCGGGGTCCCCGTCCAGCGGCGCCGTACGCACCGAGCGGGTGCCCTCGTCCGGCGTGATGTACATGCCGTCGACGTCCCGGTCCGCGGCGATCGGACCCGCCACCACCAGCTCCCGGCGCGGCGCGAGGCGGGCGAAGAGCAGCGCCCGGTCGAAGATCGGGTAGTGCGTGGCGACCACCACGTCCGCCGCCCGCACGGACACCCCCGTCCCGGTCGACAGCCGGCAGGGCTCGCCCTCGTCCAGGCCGTGCACGACCGTCCGCTCGAAGATCCGCCCGCCGAGCGCCTCGATCGCGTCGGCGAGGGCCAGCAGGTACTTGCGCGGATGGAACTGCGCCTGCCCGTCGACCCGGACCGCCCCCGCCACCGGGAACGGCAGCCCGGTCCCGGTCACGAAGGAGGCCGGCAGCCCGGCCTCCTTCGCCGCCGCCGCCTCGGCCCGCACCTCGTCCACCCGGCCCGCGTCGCGGACGTAGGTGTACGCGCTCCTGGTCTCCCAGTCGCAGTCGATGCCCAGCTCCGCCACCAGCGCGGCGGCGTGTTCGATCGCCTCGGTCTGCGAGCGGGCGTACAGCCGGGCGCCCTCGGGGCCGCGGGTGCGGCGCAGCTTGTCGTAGATCAGCGTGTGCTGGGCGGTGAGCTTCGCACTCGTGTGCCCGGTGACACCGGCGGCGACCTGCCCGGCCTCCAGGACGGCCACCCGCCGCCCGGCGCGGGCCAGCTCGAAGGCCGTGCACAGCCCGGCCACGCCGGCGCCGATCACGGCCACCTCGACCTCCAGGTCCTCGGCCAGGGCGGGGCGGGGGCGACCCGGCGCCGTGTCGATCCAGTACGAGCCGCTGACGTGCGCGTTCTGCGTCATGCGGGGACGGGTACCCCGCCGCGCCCCGCTCTCACCGACGGGGTCGGCGCGCCGGTCAGCGGCGCCAGGGTCCGGTCACCGCGAAGGTCGTCCCGGGCGCGTAGCAGTTGACGTACATCGTGTCGCCGTCGGGGGAGAAGGTGACGCCGGCGAACTCGCCCCACTCCGGTTCCTCCGGGGTGCCGATGTTGTTGCGCCCCCGGGCCATCGGGTACACCTCGCCGCGCCGGGTCACGCCGTAGACGTGCTGGGCGCCGCCGCCGTCCTCGCAGACCATCAGGCCGCCGCTGGGCGCGAGGCAGATGTTGTCGGGGGACTCGCCGGGAAGCTGGACGTCGGTGTCCGGGCCGAAGACGATCACCAGCGTCAGGCGGCGCCGCTCCGGGTCGTACCGCCAGATCTGGCCGTAGTGGTCGGCGGCCGAGCCGTCCGCGCCGCGGGCGAAGGAGGACACGAAGCAGACGCCGGCCCCGCCCCAGTAGCAGCCCTCCAGCTTCTGCGCGTGGGTGCTGCCCCGCGGGCCGAAGTCCTGGAGGCGGATCGGCGTCGTGGTGGCCAGCGGGTCGGGTACGTCCACCCACTCGACGTGGTCGAAGGAGGTGCCGGTCTGCTGGATCGAGGACAGGTCCGGCACGCCCGGTACGCGCATCGCCTGCAGCCGCCCGCCCGCGCGCAGCGACCCCCTGCCGCCCAGCGGCTTGTTCGGCAGGAACCGGTAGAACAGGCCGAACGGCCGCTCGAAGGCGTCCTCGGTCTCGTACACCACACCCCGGCGCGGGTCCACGGCGATCGCCTCGTGCTGGAAGCGGCCCATCGCGGTCAGCGGCACCGCGCCGGTGCGGTGCGGGTCCTCCGGGTCGACCTCGAAGATGAAGCCGTGGTCCTTGGTGTAGCCGTTGGTGCCGGCCTTGTCCTCGGTCTCCTCGCAGGTCAGCCAGGTGTTCCAGGGGGTGGGGCCGCCCGCGCAGTTCACGGCCGTCCCGGCGATCGCGACCCGCTCGGACAGCACCCGGCCCCGTCCGTCCAGGGTCAGCGCCGTGCAGCCGCCCTTGCCGGCCGGGTCGTAGGTGAGGCCCTCGACCGTGGGGACGGGGATGCGGCCGGTGACCCGGTTCTCGTGATTGCGGACGAGGTGGACACGGCCGTGCCGGCCGGGGAAGGCGGACATGCCGTCGTGGTTCGAGGGGACGGGCCCCTCGCCGGAGCGCAGCGGCTCGCCCTCCCGGGAGAGCACCCGGTAGCGAAAGCCCTCGGGCAGGTCGAGCAGCCCGCCGGGGTCGGGGACGAGGGGGCCGTAGCCGCTGTGGCCGGGGGGCTGCGCGGCGGCGGTGCCGGTGAAGAGTTCGGTGAGGGCGCCGGTGAACGCGATGCCCGCTCCCAGGGCGCCGGTACGGGCGAGCACCTCGCGGCGGGTCGCCGAGCGGGGGGACGTGGCCGGGGACACGGGCCCGGGTACGGACTCAGGCGCGGACTCGGGTACGGGTTCGAACGCGGGCATGGGGAAACCTTCCTGCTGGCGGACAGGACTGTGACCCCGCCGTGTCTATCACCTGCCAGGAGCCCCGGGAACCACGCGCGCCCCCGTGTTCAGCGCTGGACGGAACGGTCCCCGGGGCGGCTGGAGCATGACGGCCCCCTCGCCAAGAGGGCCGGTACATCAGCTCCTGTCGCGCTATGCGCCATGCCCGGTCCGGGCCGTGCGCGGCCCCGGACCGGGTGTCGTGCGGCTCGCCGGCCGGGTCAGACGACCGTCGCCCGCTCGGGCTCCGTGACCTTCATGGGCTCCGCGGCCTTCGCGGGCCCCGTGACCTTCACCGGGTCCGTGCCGCTGGAGCTGTGCCGCTCGGCCCAGCTCTTCAGCGCGGTGCGGCAGGCGTGGTCCAGGTGGTGCAGGCCGGAGAGGTCCAGCTCCACCGGGCGGTCCTGCGGCAGGGCCTCCAGACTGCCGAGGATCTTCGGCAGCCCGAGGAAGGTCGCGTTGCCCGACAGGTGCGCCTGGACCGGCCCGGCGCCCTTGTCGACGATCTCCAGCTTCAGGTGCGACGCGTCCCAGGCGGTCTTGACCACGGAGAGGGCCAGACCGATCAGCACGCCCTCGAACATGTTGACGGCGACGATCGACACGGCCGTGACGATCAGGATCACCGCCTCGCCGCGGTGACTCCGCCACAACGCCACGACCTGGCGGAACGGGATCAGCTTCCAGCCGGCGTGGACCAGGATGCCGGCCAGCGCGGGCAGCGGGATCCAGGCCAGCGCGCCCGGCAGCAGCGCGGCGAAGAGCAGCAGCCACACGCCGTGCAGGACGCGGGACGCCTTGGTCCTCGCGCCGGCCTGGACGTTGGCCGAGCTGCGCACGATCACCGCGGTCATCGGCAGCGCGCCGAGCACCCCGCAGAACGTGTTGCCCGCGCCCTGGGCCATCAGCTCCTTGTCGTACTGGGTGCGCGGACCGTCGTGCAGCCGGTCCACCGCGGCGGCGCTGAACAGGCTCTCGGCGGAAGCGATCAGAGTGAAGGCCATGATCGTGCCGAAGATGCCGACACTCGCCAGTTCGCCGAAGGCGTCGGCGCCGGGCGGCTGGATCGAGTCCAGCAGGCCGTTGACCTCGACGGTGGCCACCGGCAGCGAGAAGGCGAAGACGGCGAGCGTGGCCAGGACGACGGCGGCGAGCGCGCCGGGCACGGTCCGGACCCGCCCCGGCAGCCTCTTCCACAGCACCATCACCGCGACGGTGCCGACGCCGACGGCGAGCGAGGCGAGCGCCTCGGTGGAGCCGGCCGCGTCGGCGAAGGCGCCCGGCAGCCCGGCGATCTTGTCGAGACCGGAGGCGGGCGCCTTCAGCCCGGCCGCCGCGTACAACTGGCCCGCGATGATGACGAGTCCGATACCGGCCAGCATGCCCTCGACGACCGAGAGCGATATCGCCCGGAACCAGCGCCCCAGTCGCAGGGCGCCCATCGCGAGCTGGAGCAGTCCGGCCGCCAGCACGATCACGCCGAGCGCGGGCAGTCCGTAGGTGTCGACGGCCTCGTAGACCAGCACCGTCAGTCCGGCGGCCGGTCCGGACACCTGGAGGCTGCTGCCCGGCAGCAGACCGACGACGATGCCGCCCACGATGCCGGTGACCAGGCCGAGTTCGGCCGGGACCCCGGAGGCGACGGCGACACCGACGCAGAGCGGCAGGGCGACCAGGAAGACGACGAGTGAGGCGGCGAAGTCCTGCCGCAGGAAGGGGTACTTGGCTATGGAGGACATGGTGCCGCTCACAGGGTCTCGAACGTGTCGGTGTCCGCGTGCAGCGTGCGGACACCCCCGGTGTGCACCTCGTAGTACCAGCCGTGCAGCCGCAGCCGGCCCTCCGTCAGCCGCCGTTCCACGCTCGGGTAGGCCTGCAGGCGGATGAGCTGGGCGCGGATGTGGTTCTGCACGGCCTCGGCGACCGTCGGGTCGAACGGGTCGGCGCACTTGGGTGTCTCCGCGCCGTAGCGGAGCCAGTCGCGCACCGCGGGCAGGTCGCTCAGGTCGTCGCCGCGCACCATGGCGCCGACGGCACCGCAGTGCGAGTGGCCGCAGACCACGATGTCGGCGACACCGAGGGCCTGTACGGCGTACTCGATGGTGGCCGCCTCCCCGGTGGGGCGTTCGGCGAGGTGGCTCGGGACGACGTTGCCCGCGGTGCGCAGTTCGAAGAGCTGGCCGGGTTCGACGCCCGTGATCAGGGCGGGCACGACCCGGGAGTCGGAGCAGGTGACGAACAGGACGTCGGGGGTCTGGCCGGCGGCGTACCTGGCGAACTCCTCAGGGCGCTGTCCGTACAAGCGGGCGTGGTCGATGAGGGGCTGCATGATGTGGTGATTCCTCCTGGCGCGCAGTGGGGGCGCGTCGGACGGGACAGGACAGGGGTGGGGGCCGCTCGGCGGCTCAGCGGCGGAACACCTGGAGCGCCGCCGGGGTGCGGTCCCCGGTGGATCTGCACGGGCGGAGGTGCCCGGTGCCGGGCGCGCCCGGCTCGGTGGCGGCGGTGGTGTGCCGCCGGCCGAGGGGGCGCTCGGATATCTCGGGTGCCGAGGCGGCGGCGGTGCGGTGCCGGTCGCGGACGCGCGGGGGAGCGGTCGGGTCCCCGGGCCGGCCGGCGTCGTGGCAGGCGACGGTCTCGCCGCGCAGGGCCTCTCCGGAAGGCTTCGTTCCGGCCTGAGCCTTGGCCACGACTTCACGACTTGTGTGTGCGGATGCGAAAGGTGTCCCGGGTGCGAAGACCAGCAGGACGAGAAGGGCGGCCGTGAGGGCCGAGAGAACGGTTCGTACCGTCGCACCTCGGAACATGCGCCCCCCTCCGGCTCCGCTCGCACGCTTTGCACGGACCAACACTTGGTCAATGGATGGTCAAGAAGAACCGTAACCCGGCAAAGTTGTTTGCTGGGTTAACTCGACGTTGCGAACTGAAGAGAGCCCGAAAAGCGCAGGGCGAATGGCGTGAACAGGCTCTTGATCGTCAGGTGTTGACGTGTTACTTGCGCGAAGGGTCCACGAGGTGCGCGGCATCGCGGGCCAGCGCGGTGAGCCGGGAGATCGCCCGGAAATACTTCTTGCGGTAGCCGCCCTTCAGCATCTCCTCGCTGAAGAGCCGGTCGAAGGGCAGGCCGGCGGCGAGCACCGGCACCTCGCGGTCGTACAGGCGGTCCGCGAGCACGACCAGGCGCAGCGCGGTGGACTGGTCCGGCACCGGGCCGACCCCGGTGAGGCAGACGGCGCTGAGGCCGTCGGTCAGCGCGCCGTAGCGGCTCGGGTGGACCCGGGCCAGGTGGTCGAGGAGGGCGGGGAAGGCGTCCAGGGAGGCGCCCTCGGTGGCGTGCGCGGCCCGGGTCACCGCCGCCTCGGAGTACGGCGCCGGGGCCTCGGGCAGACCGCGGTGGCGGTAGTCCTCGCCGTCGATGCGCAGCGCGCGGAAGTGGGCCGACAGGCCCTGGATCTCGCGCAGGAAGTCGGCCGCCGCGAAGCGGCCCTCGCCGAGCTTGCCCGGCAGGGTGTTGGAGGTGGCGGCGAGTGCCACGCCCGCCTCCACCAGCCGGGCGAGCAGGGTGGAGACCAGGACGGTGTCGCCGGGGTCGTCCAGCTCGAACTCGTCGATGCAGAGCAGCCGGTGCCCGGAGAGGGTCCGTACGGTCTGCTGGAAGCCGAGGGCGCCGACCAGGTTGGTCAACTCCACGAAGGTGCCGAACGCCTTGCGCTCGGGCTCGGCGTCGGTGGCGTGCCACAGGGAGGCCAGCAGGTGGGTCTTGCCGACGCCGTAGCCGCCGTCGAGGTAGACGCCGCGGGGGCCCGCCGGAGTCTTCGGGGCCTTGCTCCGGCCGAACCCGAACAGGCCGCGCCGGGCGGTCGCGGGCGCCTCGCCGAGACCGGCCGCGAACCCCTCCAGGACCCGCACCGCCTCGCTCTGGCTGGGCCGGCCCGGGTCCGGTACGTAGGTGCTGAACCGGACCGAGTCGAAGCGGGGCGGCGGCACCATCTCGGCCACCAGCCGATCCGCGGGGACGTGCGGCTCGCGCGCGCACAGGGACAGCGGACCGGCTTCGGCTATCCGGCCGGGACCGGAGGCGCCGGGACCGGAGGCGCCGGGACCGGAGGCGGCGGGACCGGACGCGGGGGAGGGAGCGGGGGACGACACGGTTCACCATGCTAGACGGCATGGAACACTGCACGTCATGCGACGCCTGTTCCCTGTGACCGACCAGACAGCAGCCCGGCCGCCCGGCGGTGCCCCGTCCCCGGACGGCGCCGGCCGGGAGTGGAGCCTGGACGAGCTGGCCGCCGCGTACGCCTACCCCGACCCGCGCGAGGGCGGCACCGGGGCGTGGCTGCGGGCCAACATGGTCTCCACCCTGGACGGGGCCGCCCAGCACGACGGCCGCACCGAGCCCGTCTCGTGCGCCGCCGACATGCGGATCTTCGGCACCTTGCGGGCGCTGGCGGACGTGGTCGTCGTCGGCGCGCAGACGGTCCGCCAGGAGGGGTACCGGCCCGCACGCGCGCGGGCCGAGTTCGCGGCGCTGCGGGAGGCCGCCGGACAGGGCCCGGCGCCGGTGATCGCGGTGGTCAGCGCCCGGCTCGACCTGGACTTCTCGCTGCCGTTGTTCACCTCGCCCCTGGTGCCCACGCTGGTGCTGACCGGTGCGGCCGCGCCCCCGGACCGCGTCGCCGCCGCCCGGGAGGCGGGCGCCCGCGTGGTGAGCGCCGGCGACGGCGCCGGAGCGGACCCCGCGCGTGCCGTCGCCGCCCTCGCCGCGCTCGGGCACACCCGGCTGCTCACCGAGGGCGGACCGCGGCTGCTGGGCCAGTTCGTCGCCGCCGACGTGCTCGACGAGCTGTGCCTGACCGTCTCCCCGATGCTCACGGTGGGCGACGCCCAGCGCATCGCCGGGGGGCCCGCGGTCGCGGTGCCGAAACGGTTCGCCCTGGATTCCCTGCTGGAGGAGGAAGGTTTCCTCTTCAGCCGGTACCGGCGGGCCTGAGCAGACCGGCGCCACGAAAGTATGTTCGGTCGGTGACAGGTCCGGGAATTGTCGGAATTTATCATTCCGTTTGGTTCGCGACGGGCACACTTGATCCGGCGGTACCCGTGTGGTCACGGGGCAGGATGGTTTCCTCAGGGCCGGGTAGCGGCTCACGGAGGGTGGGCCCTCGGGCCCTCGAAGGAGATGAGGGACGTCTGGTGTTCACTAGCGTTTTGATGATCGAGAAGGCCCTGACGTCCGCCGACGTGGAGTTCGTCACCACCTTGCACGGAGACGAGAGCGTCTCCTTCCAGGTGCTGCTCCAGCCGCGCGGCGATCAGGCCGACCGCCTGCTGCGCGCCATCGACGACGTGGCCCTCGGCGAACTGGACGAGGCCGTCCGCGAGGGGGAGACCCCGGAGGGCGAGGAGGCGCTGAGCGTGGGGCAGCGGGCCCTGGAGGTCTCGCTCACCGCGCTGCGCGCCTCCGGCAACGGGGCGCAGGGGCGGCTGATCGAGGAGCACCCGCTGGACGCGCTGAGATCCCTGGTGCGGGAGGTCGGCGCGGACGAGGTGATCGTGCTGACCGACCCGCACTACGTGGAGGAGTTCTTCCACCGGGACTGGGCCTCCCGCGCCCGGCACAAGGTCGGCGTGCCGGTGCTGAAGCTGTTCTCGCACAGCAAGGCGTGATCTCCGGCCGGCCGCGCGCGGGCGTGACGGCGGGTAGGACCTGGTGGCGGGCACGGACCTGACGGCCGGGCCGGGCCCGCCGTCGGGCCGGGCCCGTCGGCGGCCGTGCGGCGCACGGCATAGGCTGGCCGCCGCACATCCGCCGTACCCGCTACGACCGCCGCGCGGCCCCCGTACCGGGACACAGATCAGCACGCACAGGGAGACACACATGGCACCCGGCCTCCCCACCGCCATGGACCGACCGCACTTCATCGGCATCGGCGGCGCCGGAATGTCGGGGATCGCGAAGATCCTCGCGCAGCGCGGGGCCGTGGTGGCCGGCAGCGACGCGAAGGACTCCGCGACCGCGCAGGCGCTGCGCGCACTGGGTGCCACCGTGCACATCGGGCACGCCGCGGACCACCTCGCCGACGACGCGAGCTGCGTCGTGGTCTCCTCCGCGATCCGCGCGGACAACCCGGAGCTGGCCCGCGCCGCCGAGCGCGGCGTCCCGGTCGTCCACCGCTCCGACGCCCTGGCCGCCCTGATGGAGGGGGTGCGCCCGATCGCGGTGGCCGGCACGCACGGCAAGACGACCACGACCTCGATGCTCGCGGTCTCCCTCTCCGCACTGGGCCTCGACCCCTCGTACGCCATCGGCGGCGACCTGGACGCGCCCGGCTCCAACGCCCTGCACGGCACCGGCGAGATCTTCGTCGCCGAGGCCGACGAGTCCGACCGCAGCTTCCACAAGTACGCCCCCGAGGTCGGCATCGTCCTCAACGTCGAACTCGACCACCACGCCAACTACGCCTCGATGGAAGAGATCTACGAGTCCTTCGAGACGTTCGCGGGCCGGATCGTGCCCGGCGGCACGCTGGTGATCTCGGCCGACCACGACGGCGCCCGGGAGCTGACCCGGCGACTGGCCGGCTCGGTGCGGACGGTGACCTACGGCGAGGCCGAGGACGCCGACGTACGCATCCTGTCGGTCGTCCCCCAGGGACTGAAGAGCGAGGTCACCGTCCTGCTCGACGGCACCGAGCTGACCTTCGCGGTGTCCGTCCCCGGCCGCCACTACGCCTCCAACGCCGTGGCCGCCCTCGCGGCGGGCGCCGCCCTCGGCATCCCGGCCGCCGAGCTGGCCCCCGCGCTGGCCGCGTACACCGGCGTGAAGCGGCGGCTCCAGCTCAAGGGCGAGGCGGCCGGCGTCCAGGTGATCGATTCCTACGCCCACCACCCGACCGAGATGGCCGCCGACCTGGAGGCGATGCGCGCGGCGGCCGGCGACGCCCGCATCCTCGTCGTCTTCCAGCCGCACCTGTTCTCCCGCACGCAGGAGCTGGCCGAGGAGATGGGACAGGCGCTGGCCCTGGCGGACGCCTCCGTGGTCCTCGACATCTACCCGGCCCGCGAGGACCCGATCCCGGGCGTCACCAGCGACCTGATCGTCGAGGCGGCCCGCGCGGCGGGCGCGGACGTCACCCCGCTGCACGACAGGACCGAGGCCCCGGCCATGACCGCGGGAATGGCGAAGGCCGGTGATCTCGTTCTCACCATGGGCGCGGGAGACGTCACGGATCTCGGCCCGCACATTCTGGAACGTCTGTCGAAGCGAGGGGCTGAAGTCTGATGTCGTACGACGTCGAGAAGCCGGACGAGCAGTGGCGCGCGGAGCTGTCGCCCGCGGAGTACGCCGTGCTGCGCCAGGCCGGCACGGAACCGGCCTTCAAGGGTGAGTACACCGACACCAAGACCGAGGGCGTCTACTCCTGCCGCGCCTGCGGCGCCGAGCTGTTCACCTCGACCACCAAGTTCGAGTCGCACTGCGGCTGGCCGTCCTTCTACGACCCGAAGGACTCCGACGCGGTCGAGCTGATCGCGGACCGGTCGCACGGCATGGTCCGCACCGAGGTGCGGTGCGCGCGCTGCGGCTCGCACCTCGGGCACGTCTTCGAGGGCGAGGGCTACCCGACCCCGACCGACCAGCGGTACTGCATCAACTCGATCTCGCTGCGGATGTCACCGGCCGGAGAGTGAGGCGGGCCCGGCGGCGCGAGCCGGGCGGAGCGGGTCGGGGGCGCGGGCCACAGGGCGTCCGCGGCGAGCGCGCCGGGTGCGTCAGCGGCCCGCGGGATCCGGGCCGGCCGACGGCAGCGTCACCGTGAACACCGTACGGCCCGGCGCTCCGGTCAGTTCGACCGAGCCGCCGTGGGCGGCGATCAGCGACCGGGCCACCGCCAGCCCGAGCCCGCTGCCGCCCCGGTCACGGCTGCGGGCCTTGTCGAGGCGGTAGAAGCGGTCGAAGACCCGTTCCCGGTCGGCGGCCGGGATGCCCGGTCCCGCGTCGGCCACCTCCACCCGGGCCGTGTCGGCGTCGCGCGAGACCCGCAGCGAGACCTCCGTACCGGGCGGGGTGTGCACGGCCGCGTTGGTGAGGAGGTTGTCCAGTACCTGCCGCACCCGTTGCGGGTCGAGCCGCAGCCGTACCGGCTCAGGGGGCGCCGTCACCGTCAGCGGACGGCCCGGGTGCGAGGCGCGGAAGGCGTCGACGGCGTGCCGCGCCAGCTCCGTCAGGTCGGTCTCCTCCTTCCGCAGCGGCGCCTCGACCTCGGCCGCGTCCAGCCGGGCGAGCAGCAGCAGGTCGTCCAGGAGGACGCCCATCCGGGCCGCCTCGGCACGCAACCGGGCCAGATGCCGGTCCCGTTCGCCTGGCTCGTTGGCCGCCGCGTACTGGAACAGGTCGGCGTAGCCCCGTACGGACATCAGCGGGGTGCGCAGTTCGTGCGAGGCGTCGGCGACGAATCGGCGCAGCCGCCCCTCCGCCTCGGCGCGTACCGCGAGCGAGTCGTCGATGTGCTCCAGCATCGCGTTGAACGCGGTGCGCAGCTCCTCCACCTCGCGCCCGCCCGCCCGGCCGTCGGCCCGCAGCGGCAGCCGCGCCGCCGACTCGGTCAGGTCGTGCGAGGCGATGCCGTGCGCGGTGTGCGCCATCTCGCTCAGCGGCCGCAGGCCCCGCCGCAGCATCCGCCGGCCGGACACCACCAGGGCCAGCAGCGCCAGACCGAAGGCGACGACCTGGACCGTGATCAGCCGGTCCATGGTGTTCTCGACGTCCCCGAGCGGTGCGGCGCTGACCAGCACCACCCCCGGTTCCACCTCGCAGGCCCGCAGCAGATAGGGGCCCCGCCCGCCGATCCGTACCGTGCGCGTCAGTTCGTCGTCCGAGTGGGCCATCGTCTCGGCCAGCGCGGTCAGCGCGCCCGCGTCGGCCGGCACCTCGGCGGGCCTGCGCAGGTCGGCCGAGGAGCCGGAGACGTCGTACACGGCCGTGTACCAGCCGTAGTACGGCTCGCGCCGGACGGTGCCGTGCTCGGCGGCGTCCTTGGTCTGCACCACCTGTGCCAGTTTCATCTGGTCGACGAGCTGGTGCTCCAGGTAGTCCCGCATGTACGCGGTCAGGGCGGTGCCGACCACGGCGAACGCGAGCAGCGACAGCGCGCCCAGGCCGAGCGCCAGCCGGGTGCCCAGCCGCAGCCCCCGCCAGGCACGCCACAGCCGCGGTGTCACGGGGCGGCCCGCCGCAGCGCGTACCCGAAGCCGCGCACGGTCTGGATCAGCGGGCTGCCGGCGCCGTCGGCCTCGTCCAGTTTGCGGCGCAGCCGGCTGACCACCAGCTCCACCACGTTGGACCGGCCGCCGAAGCCGTACTCCCAGACATGGTCGAGGATCTGCGCCTTGGTCAGCACGGTCGGCGACTTGCGCATCAGGTAGCGCAGCACCTCGTACTCGGTGGGGGTGAGGGAGAGCGGGATCTCGCCGCGCCGCACCTCACGGGTGTCCTCGTCCATCGTCAGGTCTGCCACCCGCAGCACCGAGCGCGGGAAGCCGGGCCCGGCGCTGCGCCGCAGCACGGTCCGCAGCCGGGCCATCAGCTCCTCCACCGCGAACGGCTTGACCAGGTAGTCGTCACCGCCCCGGGTCAGCCCCGCCACCCGGTCGGCGACCTGGTCGCGGGCGGTCAGGAACACCACCGGCACCATCGTCCCCGAGCGGCGCAGCCGGTCCAGGACGCCGAAGCCGTCCAGGTCGGGCAGCATCAGGTCGAGCACCACGATGTCCGGCCGGAACTCGGCGGCGGTGCGCAGCGCCTCCTCGCCGGAGTTCGCGGTGACCGCCTCCCAGCCCTCGTAACGGGCGACCGTGGCGACCAGATCGGCGATGGGCGGGTCGTCGTCCACGACGAGGAGTCGTACTTTTTCCACCCGCTCATACTGCGCCACCCGCCCCCCGATCCGGACCCCCAGGTCACCGGCGTACCAGGATCGATAAGCAGTTGAAAGTCGGCCGACAGGAAAACGACAGGGCGTGCGGGCGAAGCTCGGGGGGTGACCACTGCCCCACGCCTTCCCCGCGTCCAGCCGCCGCCCCCCGCGCCGCCGTCACCACCGGCCCTGCGCCCCAGGGTGGTGGCCCGCACCGGCCTGTACGCGTTCCTCGCCGCCAACGCGGCCGCCGTGGCCGTCCTCTTCGTACAGGGCGGCTTCGCCGCCAACGCCCTGATCGTGCTAGGCCGCTTCGCCGGGCTCTACGGCGCCCTGTTCATGGCCTTCCAGCTCCTGCTGGTCGCCCGGCTGCCCTGGCTCGACCGGCGCCTCGGCATGGACCGGCTGACCTCCTGGCACCGCTGGACCGGCTTCGGCGTGCTGTGGACCCTGCTGGCCCATGTGGTCCTGATCACCTTCGGCTACGCCCAGCTCTCCTCGCTGGACCCGCTGAACCAGCTCCTCGACCTGGCCGAGACCATCGAGGGGGTGCTGCGCGCACTGGTCGCCTTCGCGCTGCTCCTCGTGATCGGCGGGGTCTCGGCCCGCGCCGCGCGGCGCCGGCTGGCGTACGAGACCTGGCACTTCATCCACCTGTACACCTACGTCGCGGTGGTGCTGGCCTTCACCCACCAGGTCGCGGTCGGGACCTCCTTCACCTCCTCGTCCTGGGGGACGGCGTACTGGTACACGCTGTGGGGCGCGGCGCTCGGCGCGGTGTTCGCGGGCCGGCTGGGGCTGCCGCTGTGGCGGAACCTGCGCCACCGGCTGCGGGTGACGGCCGTGGTCCCGGAGAGCGACCACGTCGTCTCCGTGTACGTCACCGGCCGCGACCTGGACCGGCTGCCGGCCCGGGCGGGCCAGTTCTTCCTGTGGCGGTTCCTGACCCGGGACCGCTGGTGGCAGGCGAACCCCTTCTCGCTCTCCGCCGCCCCCGACGGCCGTTCGCTGCGGCTCACCGTCAAGACGGCCGGCGACGGCACCGCCGCCCTGCGCCGGATCGAGCCCGGCACCCGGGTCTTCGCCGAGGGCCCGTACGGCGCCTTCACCGCGATGCACCGCACCCGCCCCGACGCGCTGCTCATCGCGGGCGGGGTCGGCGTCACCCCGATCCGCGCGCTGCTGGAGGAACTCTCCGGGCACTGCGTGGTCCTCTACCGGGTCACCGCCGACCGGGACGCGGTGCTCCACGACGAACTGCGTGACCTCGCCGCCGCCAAGGGCGCCGAGCTGCACCTGGTCACCGGCCCGGCGGTGCCCGACCGGCTCGCCCCGGCCGAGCTGGCCCGGCTGGTGCCGGACCTCACCGGCCGCGACGTCTTCCTGTGCGGGCCGCCGCCCATGATGAACGCCGTGCTGGGCAGCCTGCGCGAGCTGGGCGTCCCCGCCCCGCAGATCCACTTCGAACGCTTCAGCCTGGCCGGCTGAGGGGGAGACGACCGACCGTGAAACGAGCCGTACCCGTCCTGATCCTGAGCGTCGTGGGACTCGTCCCCGTCTGGCGCTACGCCCCGGACACCGGCACGACGGCCACCGAGGCCGCCGCGCCCGCCCCCGCGCCCACGGTCTCCGCCACGGGCCCCGCCCCCGCCGGCTCGCCGTCGGGCTCCGCCGCGCGGACCGTCACCGGCCCGACGGTGAACACCGAGAAGGGGCCGGTCCAAGTCCAGGTGACCTTCGCGGGCGACCGGATCACCGCCGTGACCCTGCTCCAGCAGCCGAACCACCCGCAGACCACGGCCGCCGTGCCGCGGCTCGTCGAGGAGACCCTCCAGGCGCAGAGCGCCGACATCGACACCGTCTCCGGCGCCACGGTCACCAGCGACGGCTACCGGACGTCGCTGCAGGCTGCCCTCGACGCGAACGGCGCCTGAGAGATGCGCCGCGTGGAACACGTCATGGGCTTCCCGGTCTCCCTGCGGGTGGACGACGAGGAGATCCCCGACCGGGCCGTCGACGCCGTCTTCGCCTGGCTGCGCGCGGTCGACGCCAGGTTCAGCCCCTTCCGCGCCGACAGCGAGGTGTGCCGTCTCGACCGGGGTGAGGTGACGCGGCCGAGCGACGACCTGCGGGAGGTGCTCGGCCTCTGCGAGGAGTACCGCCTCGCCACCGGCGGCGCGTTCGACGCCCGCCGGCCCGGCCGGGGCCTGGACCCCTGCGCGGTGGTCAAGGGCTGGTCGGTGCAGCGGGCCGCCGGACTGCTGACGGCGGCGGGCGTGCGCCGCTTCTGCCTCAACGCCGGCGGTGACGTGGTCGTCGCCGGCGGCCCCTGGCGGGTGGGCGTACGCCACCCCGAGGACGCGGACCGGCTCTGCGCGGTCCTCTCGGTCACCGACGCGGCCGTGGCGACCTCCGCCCGCTACGAACGCGGCGATCACCTCGTGGACGCCCGCACCGGAGCACCGGCGACCGGTCTGCTCAGCCTGACGGTGGTGGCCCCCACCCTGACCGAGGCCGACCCGGTGGCCACCGCCGCCTTCGTGCTCGGCCCCGAGGGCGTCACCTGGGCCGCCGCGCGCGAGGGCTGCGAGGTCTTCGCGGTGGACGCGGCGCACCGGGTGCTGCGCACGCCGGGGCTGCCGGTGGCCGCGACGGACCGGGCCGCGTCGGATGGGGTAGCGGCGGACCGGTCCGCGGCGTAGGCGCGGCGGCCTGGGGCAGGTGTCCGGTACGGCCACGTCTAGACTCTTCCGGCAACTGCTGGTACGGCTCTGGCCAGCGCTTCTGGAATGTCCGCCCACGAAGGGTCTCGGCGTCTTGATACGGATGGATTCAGTCACCAAGCGGTATCCGGACGGGACGGTGGCGGTCGACCGGCTGTCGCTGGAGATACCCGACCGGTCGATCACGGTCCTCGTCGGCCCCTCGGGCTGCGGCAAGACGACGACCCTGCGGATGATCAACAGAATGGTCGAGCCGAGTGAGGGCACCATCCTCCTCGACGGCGAGGACGTCTCCCGGCAGCCGGTCACCACCCTGCGCCGCTCCATGGGTTACGTCATCCAGAACGCCGGCCTCTTCCAGCACCGCACGATCCTCGACAACATCGCCACCGTCCCCCGCATGCTCGGCTGGGGCAAGGAGAAGGCCCGTTCCCGGGCGGCGGAACTGATGGAACGCGTCGGACTGGACGCCGCCCTCGGCAAGCGCTACCCCTACCAGCTCTCCGGCGGCCAGCAGCAGCGCGTCGGCGTGGCCCGCGCGCTCGCCGCCGACCCGCCCGTCCTGCTGATGGACGAGCCGTTCTCGGCGGTCGACCCCGTGGTCCGCAAGGGCCTCCAGGACGAGCTGCTGCGCATCCAGGACGAACTGGGCAAGACCATCGTCTTCGTCACGCACGACATCGACGAGGCCATCAAGCTCGGCACCATGGTCGCCGTCATGCGCGAGGGCGGGCACCTCGCGCAGTTCGCGCCGCCCGCCGAACTCCTCTCCGACCCGGCGGACGCCTTCGTCGAGGACTTCCTCGGCGCCGACCGGGGCGTGCGGCGGCTCTCCTTCTTCCCCGCCGCCGCGCTGGAGCTGTCCACCGGCCCGGTCGTCCCGGTCGACGCCACCGCCCGGCGCCTCGCCCAGGTCAAGGACCCCTACGCCCTGGTCACCGACGGCGAGGGCAGGCCGCTGGGCTGGAGCGAGCCGCGCGACCTCACCCCCGGGGACATCGACCCCGAGCGGCTGCTGCCGTACGGGCGCCCGTTCCGGCCGGCCACCGACTCGCTGCGGGCCGCCCTGGACTGCGCGGTGCTCTCGCCCACCGGCTGGGCCGTCGCGGTCGACACCGACGGCCGGGTCACCGGCGTCGTCTCGCAGCCGGCCATCGCCGAGGCGATCCGGCACGCCCACGCCCAGGTCCCCGCACCCGCCCCGGAACAGGTCCCCGTGCGGGCCCGGGACGGGGCCGGGGACCGGCCGGACGCCGAGGTCACCGGATGAACGGCTTCTTCGACATCCCCAGCGACCTGCAGAACACCTACACCGGCCTGATCGTCCTGCACCTGCGCGAGGCGCTGCTGCCGGTGCTGGCCGGACTGGTGCTCGCCCTGCCGCTCGCCCAGTTGTGCGTGCGGCTGCGCTGGCTCTACCCGCCGGTGCTCGGCCTGACGACGGTCCTCTACGCCGTCCCGTCGCTGGCGTTCTTCGTGGTCCTCATCGACTACACCGGCCAGACCGAGCTGACCGTGATGATCCCGCTGGCCGTGTACAGCCTGGTGGTCCTCGTCCCGGCGCTCGTCGACGGTGTCCGCTCGGTGCCCGAGGAGACCCTCGCGGCGGCGACGGCCATGGGCTTCGGGCCGCTGCGGCGCTACGTCCAGGTGCAGTTGCCGATCGCCGTGCCCGCCATCATGGCCGGGCTCCGGGTCGCGGTCGTCTCCAGCATCTCCCTGGTCAGCGTCGGCGCGCTGATCGGCAACCAGGGCGCCCTCGGCAACCTGCTGGCCGCCGCCCAGAAGTACGACCGGCCCGAACTGGCCGTCAACTCCGTGCTCACGACGGCGGTCCTGGCCATCGCCTGCGACGCCGTGCTGGTCGGCCTGCGGGTGCTGCTGACGCCGTGGATGCCCCGCGGCGCCCGCGCCCGCACCCGCCGCAAGCCCCGGCCCGAGCAGGTGACCGGATGAACGTGCTCAACTTCGTCAACGCCTTCTTCAGCGACAGCGCCCACTGGCACGGCTACGACGGCATCCCGCGACGGCTGCTGGAACACGTCCAGTACACGGCTCTCGCACTGGCCCTGGCCGCCGCCATCGGCCTGCCCGTCGGCCTGCTCACCGGACACACCGGACGCGGCGGCAACGCGCTGGCCTTCATCGCCACCGCCGCCCGCGCCCTGCCCAGCTTCGGCCTCCTCGTCCTCATCGCCGTCGGGCTGGGCTTCGGCCTGCTGCCGGTGATGATCCCGCTGGTCATCCTGGCCGTCCCACCGATCCTGGTCACCACCTACGAGGCGATCCGCTCCGTCGACCCGGCGCCGGTGGACGCCGCCCGGGGCATGGGCATGCACGAGACCCGCGTCCTGCTCCAGGTCGAACTGCCGGTCGCGCTGCCGCTGATCCTCAGCGGACTACGCTCGGCGGCCATCCAGCTCGTCTCGACCGCCACCATCGCCGCCTATGTCAGCCTCGGCGGCCTCGGCCGCTACATCGTCGACGGGCTCTACCAGCACGATTACGAGAAGGTGGTCGGCGGCGCGACCCTGGTGGCCGTCCTGGCCCTGGTCACCCTCGCCCTGTTCTGGGCGGCCGGCCGACTGGCCGTCTCACCCGGCGTCCGCCGACGCTGACCACCGCACCGGCCCCGGACCGGGGCCGGCGAGATCCCCGCAGCACCCGACAGGAAACCGTGACCAGGCCGTTCTTGACGGCCGGGAAACGGCTGGATTGGATCGTTGGATGACTTTCACGGCTAAGAGCGGCTGGACCAGGACGAGACACACCGGTGCGGCGGTCGCCGCGCTCACCGTCGCGGCGGCGCTGCTCGCGGGCTGTTCCTCCGGCGGCGACACCTCCGACGACCCGCTGGCCGGTGACAAGGCGGAGGCCGGCACCGTCGTCGTCGGCTCGAACAACTTCGCCGAGAGCACCCTGCTCGCCGACATCTACGGCGAGGCGCTGCGGGCCGAGGGTTTCAAGGTCAGCTACAAGCACAACATCGGCAGCCGCGAGACGACGTACGGCCTGATGAAGAACGGCTCCGTCACGGTCCTGCCGGAGTACAACGGCTCGCTCCTCGCCTACCTCGACTCCGAGGCCGAGCAGAAGTCGGCCGCCGAGGTCAACAAGACCGTCAAGGCCAAGCTCGACAAGAAGCTGACGATCCTGGAGTCCTCCCCGGCGGAGGACAAGGACTCGGTGACCGTCAACCCCGCGACCGCGAAGAAGTACCAGCTCACCTCCTCGTCGACGCTGGCCGACCTGAAGGAGGCCGCGCCGGAGCTGACGATCGGCGGATCGCCCGAGTTCCAGACCCGGCAGCAGGGCCTGAAGGGCCTGGAGTCGGTGTACGGACTGAAGTTCAAGTCCTTCAAGGCGCTCGACGCGGGCGGCCCGCTGACCCAGGCGGCGCTGACCAAGAACACCGTGCAGGCGGCGGACCTCTTCACCACGGACCCGACCATCGTGAAGGAGAAGTTCGTCGTCCTGAAGGACCCGGAGAACCTCTTCGGCTTCGCCAACGTGACGCCGCTCGTCAACAAGGAGGGCCTCTCGCAGAAGGGCGTCGACGCCCTGAACGCGGTCTCCGCCAAACTGGACACCGAGACGCTGCTCGACCTGGACGCCCAGGTGCAGCTCAACAAGAAGGACCCGCTCGACGTCGCCAAGACCTGGCTGAAGTCGGCCGGCCTCGGCTGACCCCTCCTCCCCCTTCCCGCGTCCGCTTCCCGCGTCCGCTTCCCCATGCCCGCGACGGCCGATCCCTCGTGCCGTCGCGGGCATGGCCTGTTTTCTCCGGACAATGCTCCCGGGACCATACCGGGCGACCGGTTTTGCGCATCGCCATCCGGCCTATTTCCGGCACCTCTTCAAATAGACTGTTCGGAGCGTGAGTTATTGTCTCCAGCGGGTCAAAACAAACGGCATGGCCCGTTCGGTTCCAGCCCAGGAGTGTTCAGCCGATGGCGAGGCAGTTACGCGCCGAGCAGACCCGCGCGACGATCATCACAGCCGCCGCTGACCTGTTCGATCGCCATGGCTACGAATCGACCAGCCTGAGCGACATCGTGGAACACGCCCAAGTCACCAAGGGCGCGCTTTACTTCCACTTCGCGGCCAAGGAGGACCTCGCCCAGGCCATCCTGGAATTGCAGTCCCGGACCTCCCGCCGGATGGCCCGCGAACTGGACGGCCGGGGCTATTCGGCGCTGGAATCCCTGATGCGACTGACGTTCGGCGTCACGCGAATGTCCGTCGAAGGCCCCATCCTGAGGGCCGGACTGCGGCTCGCCACCGGGGGAGTGGCGGTCCGCCCGCCCCTGCGCCACCCCTTCACCGAGTGGCTGGAACTGGCCACCGCCCGGCTGGTCGCCGCGGTCGCGGAGGCCGACCTCCACCCGGACGTCGACGTCGAGGCCGCCGCCCACACCTTCGTCTCCTCCTTCATCGGCGGCCGCGTGGTGGGCCGGGCCCTGGAGCCCGTCGCCCGCCAGCCCCGCCGGGTCGCCGAGATGTGGCACGTCCTGATCCGCGGCCTGGTCCCGGTACCCCGGCGCCCCCGCTACCTCCGGCTCGCCGCCAGCCTGGAACGGGAGACGGGCGTGGGCACCGGCTGACGGCGTGCGGTACGGGCCGACGGCGTGCGGCCAGGGCCGACGGCGTGCGGTACCGGGACCGGCCGGACCCGCGCGATACGGTGAACCGCATGCCCGACACCCCCGCCGCGCCCGACACCCCCGCCGCGCCCGTCCTGCTCGGCAACGAGCCCGGCTCCTTCCCGCACGGCGTCCTGGCCGAACGGCATCCCGCGATCATCCGGCAGGTCCGGGAGAACCTCCCCTACGGCCCCGACCGCCGCCGCGCGCTCGACGCGCTGGCGGCGAACTGCGTCGAGGGCGTGATCGAACCCCTGTCCGCCGACGCCCCCGACCGCGACCGCTGGACGGCGTGGGGAATGGACGAGTACACCGGGCGCTCCTGGTTCGACGTGCCGTGGCTCTGGTCCGAGAGCTGGTTCTACCGCCGGCTCCTCGACGCCGTCGGCTGGTTCGGCCCCGGCCCCTGGCACGGCGTCGACCCCTTCCGCCCGGTCAAGCTCGCCGAACTGCGATCGCCGCGGACCGACGAGGAACTCGACGCCCTCGACGGCCTCGACGCGCTGAGCGCAGCGGCCCAGGCCGACGCCCTGCTGCACGGCTCCCTCTGGGGCAACCGCGCCGACCTCGGTTTCCGGCTCTCGGCGCCCGGCACCACCCCCTGCGCCGACACCCCGCCCCTGGTCGCCGACGACAGCGCGCGCCTGTGGTCCCTGCTGCCGCCGGACGCGGGCACCGGCACCGGCGGGGGGACGCTGTGCCTGGTCGCCGACAACGCCGGCCGCGAACTCGTCCCCGACCTGCTGCTCCTCGCCCACCTCCTCGCCACCGGGCGCGTCGCCCGCGCGGTGCTGCACGTCAAGCCGTACCCCTACTACGTCTCCGACGCCACGCCCGCCGACGTGCTGGACGCGCTGGAGCGACTGACCGGCGCCAAGGGCAGGGCCGCCGGGTACGGCCGCCTGCTGTGGACCGCCCTGACCGACGGCCGGCTCACCGTCCGCGCCCACCCCTTCTCCTGCGCCCCGCTGCCCTACGCCGACATGCCGGACGACCTGCGGGCGGAGTTCGCCGCGGCCACGCTCACCGTGGTCAAGGGCGACCTCAACTACCGGCGCCTGGTGGGCGACCGGCGGTGGCCGGCCACCACCGCGTTCGCGGACGTCACCGCGTACTTCCCCGGCCCGGTCGCCGCCCTGCGCACCCTGAAGTCCGACGTGATCACCGGCTTGGACGCCACCGTCGAGACCGCGCTGGTCGCCGCCGGGGATCAGCGCTGGCGCACCGCCGGGACGCACGCGCTGATCCAGGTGCGCGACTGAGCGGGGTCACTGGGCACGATCACTGGACAGGGCCGCCGGGCACGATCACCGAGCAGGTTTCGGGCGCGAGTTCCCGAAACCGGGGAGGATTCACGCGATGGTGTGATCATGTGCCATGCCGAGGATGCCCTTCCGGGGCCCTGGGTAGGGCCCCGCCCATGACGCACCAGCCCTTCGAACTCCCGCACTTCTACCTGCCGCATCCCGCGCGGCTCAACCCGCACCTGGACGAGGCGCGGGCCCATTCGTCCACGTGGGCGCGCGACATGGGCATGCTGGAGGGTTCCGGAGTCTGGGACCGGGCCGACCTCGACGCGCACGACTACGGCCTGCTCTGCGCCTACACGCACCCCGACTGCGACGGACCGGCCCTCTCCCTGATCACCGACTGGTACGTGTGGGTCTTCTTCTTCGACGACCACTTCCTGGAGAAGTACAAGCGCCCCCAGGACCGTGTCGCCGGCAAGGCCCACCTGGACCGGCTGCCGCTGTTCATGCCGCTGGACCTGGCGACCGGGACGCCCGAGCCGGAGAACCCGGTCGAGGCCGGCCTCGCCGACCTGTGGCGGCGCACGGTGCCGTCGATGTCGGCCGGCTGGCGCGGTCGTTTCGCCGTCGCCACCGAGCACCTGCTCAACGAGTCGCTGTGGGAGCTGTCCAACATCAACGAGGGGCGGATCGCCAACCCCGTCGAGTACATCGAGATGCGCCGCAAGGTGGGCGGCGCGCCCTGGTCGGCGGGTCTGGTGGAGTACGCGACCGCCGAGGTGCCCGGCGCCGTCGCCCGGACCAGGCCGCTGCGCGTGCTGATGGAGACCTTCTCCGACGCCGTGCACCTGCGCAACGACCTCTTCTCCTACCAGCGCGAGGTGGAGGACGAGGGGGAGCTGAGCAACGGCGTGCTGGTGCTGGAGACGTTCTTCGGCTGCTCCACCCAGCAGGCCGCCGAACTGGTCAACGACGTCCTCACCTCCCGGCTGCACCAGTTCGAGCACACCGCGTTCACCGAAGTGCCCGCGGTGGCACTGGAGAACGGCCTCGACCCGGCCGAGGTCGCCGCCGTCGCCGCGTACACCAAGGGCTTGCAGGACTGGCAGTCCGGCGGCCACGAATGGCACCTGCGCTCCAGCCGGTACATGAACGAGGGCGCGCGCGCCACCGCGCCCTGGCAGGCCCTGACCGGACCCGGCACCTCCGCCGCCGACGTGGGCGCGCTGCTCGCCGCGGCCGGCACGGAGCGGCGGCTGCGCTCCTTCACGCACGTGCCCTTCCAGAAGGTCGGCCCGTCGGTCATCCCCGACCTCCACATGCCGTTCCCGCTGGAGCTGAGCCCCGCCCTCGACGGCTCCCGGCGCCATCTGCTGGAGTGGTCGACGCGGATGGGCATGCTCGGCGAGGGCGTCTGGGACGAGGACAAACTCGCCAGTTGCGACCTGCCGTTGTGCGCCGCGGGGCTCGACCCGGACGCCGGCCAGGACCAGCTCGACCTCGCCTCCGACTGGCTGGCCTTCGGCACCTACGGCGACGACTACTACCCCCTCGTCTACGGCCACCGCCGCGACCTGGCCGCCGCCCGGCTGACCACGGCCCGCCTCTCGGCCTGCATGCCGCTGGACGCCGAGCCGGTCCTGCCGCCCGCCAACGCGATGGAACGGTCCCTGATCGACCTCTGGGCGCGCACCACCGGGCACATGACCCCCGACGAACGCCGCCCCCTGCGGGCCGCGGTCGACAAGATGACCGAGGCCTGGGTGTGGGAGCTGGCCAACCAGATCCTGAACCGCGTCCCCGACCCGGTCGACTACCTGGAGATGCGGCGCGCCACCTTCGGCTCCGACCTCACCCTCGGCCTGTGCCGCGCGGGCCACGGCCCGGCCGTGCCGCCCGAGGTCTACCGCAGCGGCCCCGTGCGCTCCCTGGAGAACGCGGCGATCGACTGGGCCTGCCTCGTCAACGACGTCTTCTCCTACCAGAAGGAGATCGAGTACGAGGGCGAGGTCCACAACGCCGTCCTGGTCGTGCAGAACTTCTTCGGCGTCGACTACCCCAGCGCCCTCGGCGTCGTGCACGACCTGATGACCCAGCGGATGCGGCAGTTCGAGCACGTCGTCGCCCACGAACTGCCCATCGTCTACGACGACTTCCAGCTCTCCGACGAGGCGCGGAACGTCATGCGGGGGTATGTCACCGATTTGGAGAACTGGATGGCCGGCATCCTCAACTGGCACCGGGAGGTGCCCCGGTACCAGGCCGGCTACCTGGCCGGGCGCTCCCACCTCTTCGTACCGGACCGGCTCCCGACCGTGCCTGTTCTCCACTGAAACATGAGGATCATCGTCCACTTCTGACCATTTCGAGCAGATGGGGGCAAGGAGGGAACTTCGGGGCCGTGCCGGGTGTCTTCCCGGGTGAAGTCCACTGAGGTGAACGAAGACAGAACACGGGGGTGTTCGACCTTGACCGACATCATCGAGAGGCTCACCGACACGGCCGCGGGGGAGTGGCCGCGGACGGGGCCCGCCGCGGCTGCCGCCGAGCTGGTGCCCTACGCGGCACCACTGCACGTCCCGCCCGTCCTGCGCCCGGCCTCCGACGACGTGCTGCGGGAGACCGAGATCACGCTGCGCCAGACCTGGGTGCGCCTGCACCCGCAGCTCCCGCCGACCCTGATGTGGGGGTACGACGGACAGGTACCGGGCCCGACCATCGAGGTGCGGCGCGGCCAGCGCGTCCGCGTCGCCTGGACCAACCGGGTCCCCGAGGAGGGCGAGTACCCGGTCACCTCCGTCGAGGTGCCGGTGCGGGCCCCGGGGACACCGCCCGCCACCACCGAGCCCGGACGCGAGGGCGTCGAGCCGAACAAGGACGTCGCGGCCCTGCCCGCCTGGTCCGTGACCCACCTGCACGGCGCCCAGACGGGCGGCGGCAACGACGGCTGGGCGGACAACGCCGTCGGCTTCGGCGACGCCCAGCTCTCCGAGTACCCGAACGACCACCAGGCGGTGCAGTGGTGGTACCACGACCACGCCATGAACATCACCCGGTGGAACGTGATGACCGGCCTGTACGGCACCTACCTCGTCCGGGACGACGAGGAGGACGCCCTCCGGCTGCCCTGCGGGGAGCGGGAGATCCCGCTGCTCCTCGCCGACCGCAACCTGGACACCGACGAGGACGGCCGGCTCAACGGCCGGCTGCTGCACAAGACGGTGATCGTCCAGCAGAGCAACCCCGAGACGCACAAGCCGGTCTCGATACCCTTCACGGGCCCGTACACCACGGTCAACGGCCGCATCTGGCCGTACGCCGACGTGGACGACGCCTGGTACCGCTTCCGGCTCGTCAACGCCTCCAACGCGCGCATCTACGACCTGGTCCTGGTCGACGAGGACGACAACCCGGTGCCGGGGATCGTCCACCAGATCGGCAGCGACGGCGGGCTGCTGCCCCGCCCGGTCCCCGTCTTCGGCGCGGAACTGCCCACTCTGCTCGCCGCGCCCGCCGAGCGGTTCGACCTGCTCGTCGACTTCCGCGGCCTCGCCGGACGCAGGCTCCGCCTGGTCAACAAGGGCCGCAACCAGCCGGCGGGGACACCCGACCCGGCGGGCGACGTGCGGTACCCGGCCGTCATGGAGTTCCGCGTCCGCGAGAGCTGCGCGCGTGACACCTTCGAGGTGCCCGAGGTGCTCTCCGGCTCCTTCCGCCGGATCACCCACGCCACCGAGCACGGGCACCGGCTGGTGCTGCTCACCCCGCCCGCCACCAAGGGCGCCGGCGGCCATCCCGAGATGTGGGAGATGACCGAGACCGAGGACCCGGGCGAGGCACCGGTGCCCACGGACGGCGTCGTCCAGGTCACCGGCCCCGAGGGCACCACCCGGACCTACCGGCGCACCGCCCGGACGTTCAACGACGCGCTGGGCTACACCATCGCCGAGGGCAGCCACGAGCAGTGGAGCTTCCTCAACCTGGCGCCGATCGTCCACCCCATGCACATCCACCTCGCCGACTTCCAGCTCCTGGGCCGCGACGCCTACGACGTCTCGGGCTTCGACCCGGCGGTCGGCGGCACCCGCACCCCGATCCGGTACGACGCGGGGACACCGATCACACCGGCCCCGAACGAACTGGGCCACAAGGACACCTACCGGGTGCCCGGCAGCCAGATGCTGCGGATCATGGGCAGGTTCGACGGCGCCCACGGCCGGTTCATGTACCACTGCCACCTGCTGGAGCACGAGGACATGGGCATGATGCGGCCCTTCGTCGTCATGCCGTCCGAGGTGCTGAAGTTCGACCACGGCGGGGCGCACGGCGGACACGGGGAGGGTCACCCGGGCTGACCGGGCGCCGCAGCGGCGCCGACCACCGTCCAGTCTCACTCGTTCGTGGCTCGTCTCCGGCCGCCGGCCCGGGTAGTGCTCCAGCCGGAGGCGATCCATGGAACAGACAGCGTTGCGTCCCAAGCCACTGCCGGGCGCGGACCCCGGCCGGTCCACCGGGCCGGACCCGGTCCGCCGCCCGCGCGCCACGCGCCGCCGCGGCCGTCGGCTGACCACCGTCCTCCTCGGCGGGCTCACCGGGGCGGTCCTGGTCCTCACCGGGGCCGGCCTCGGCACGGTGGGCGCCACCGTGATCGGCATGAGCAGACTCGCCGAGCTGCAGCGGGCCGGGGAGCCGGACACCCCGGCGCCCGGGGGCCGCCCGGCCGCCGCGGCGCGGCCCCGGC
>NZ_BAABIG010000031.1:0-2221 GCF_039542605.1 Streptomyces ziwulingensis | reverse complement strand
GAGTGTCCCTGGCGTGGGGCCTGTGGGAGCAGGCCACCGAGATGACCGCCCACCTCGACACCGCCGATCAGGCCCGGGTGACCCGGAGCCGCAGCCAGACCATCGCCTCCGACGAGGGCCTCGACCTGTTCGACGCGGCCCTGCGCGCCGGTGATCCCCTGCTCGTCCCGATCAAGCTGGATCTGCGGTCCATGCGCGCCGATGCCACGGCCGGCCGAGGCATACAGCACCTGATGCGGGGCCTGGTCAAGGTGTCCCGGCAGGTCGCGCGGGCCGCCGCCACCAACGAAGGAACCGGCGAACTCGCGGAACGGCTGGCCGGATTGGACGCGGCGGAGCAGGAGGCGCTGCTGCTGGAGCTGGTGCGCAAGCACGCGGCGACCGTGCTCGGCCACGCCGGCCCCGAGGGTGTCAAACAGGACGTGGCGTTCCGCGACTCCGGCTTCGACTCGCTCACCTCGGTCGAACTGCGCAACCGGCTCCGCGAGGCCACCGCCCTCAAACTGCCCGCCACCGTCGTCTTCGACCACCCGACCCCGCTCGCCCTGGCCCGTCATCTGCACGGCGAACTGGGGGAGACGACGGTGGCGGTCGCCCCCGCGGTCGCACTCGCCGACCCGGACGAGCCGATCGCGATCGTCGGCATGGCCTGCCGCCTCCCCGGCGGCGTCAACAGCCCCGAAGACCTGTGGCGGCTGGTGTCCGAGGGCCGCGACGCGATGTCCGGCTTCCCCGACGACCGGGACTGGGACTTGGAGGGGCTGTTCGACTCCGACCCTGACAAGGCCGGCACGTCCTACGTCGACCAGGGCGGCTTCCTGCACGACGCCGGCCTGTTCGACGCGGCCTTCTGGGGGATCTCGCCGCGTGAGGCGCTGGCGATGGACCCGCAGCAGCGGCTCCTCCTGGAGACCTCCTGGGAGGCGCTGGAGCGGTCCGGTATCGATCCCCTCTCCCTGAAGGGCACGGACGTCGGCGTGTTCTCCGGCCTGATGGGCCAGGGCTACGGCTCCGGCGGCGAGATCCCCGCCGAGCTGGAAGGATTCGTCACCACCGGCGCCGGCAGCAGCGTGGCCTCGGGCCGGGTCTCGTACGTCTTCGGCTTCGAGGGCCCCGCGGTGACCGTGGACACGGCCTGCTCGTCCTCCCTGGTCGCCATGCACCTCGCGGCCCAGGCCCTGCGGAGCGGCGAGTGCTCCCTCGCCCTGGCCAGCGGCGCGGCCGTCATGTCCAGCCCCGGCGCCTTCGTCCAGTTCTCCCGGCAGCGGGGACTGGCCTCGGACGGACGGTGCAAGTCGTACGCGGACGCGGCCGACGGCACGGGCTGGGCCGAGGGCGCGGGTGTGGTCGTACTGGAACGGCTGTCCGAGGCCCGCCGCAACGGGCACCAGATACTGGCGGTGGTCCGGGGCAGCGCCGTCAACCAGGACGGTGCTTCGAACGGCCTGACCGCTCCGAACGGGCCGTCGCAGCAGCGGGTGATCCGCAAGGCGCTGGCGAACGCCGGGCTGTCCCCGGTGGACGTGGACGCGGTCGAGGGGCACGGCACCGGCACGGTCCTAGGCGACCCGATCGAGGCGCAGGCCCTGCTCGCCACCTATGGCCAGGACCGCGAACAGCCGCTGTGGCTCGGCTCGCTGAAGTCGAACATCGGGCACACCCAGGCCGCTTCCGGTGTCGCCGGCGTCATCAAGATGACCGAGGCCATGCGGCGCGGCATCCTGCCGCCCACACTGCACGTGGACGCCCCCTCGTCCCAGGTCGACTGGTCGGCCGGAGCGGTCGAACTGCTCACCGAAGCACGCGACTGGCCCGAGACCGGACGCCTCCGCCGGGTCGGCGTCTCCTCCTTCGGCCTGAGCGGTACGAACGCGCACCTGATCCTGGAGCAGGCACCGGAGGAGCCCGCCGTCGAGCCGGTGACCCCGGGCGATGGTCCGGTGCCGGTGGTGAGGCCCGTGTTGGTGCCGGTGGTCGTCTCGGCGCGGAGTGCCGGTGCGCTGGCCGGGCAGGCGGGACGGCTGGCGTCGTTCATCGACGGGGGTGACACCCCCTTGGCGACCGTCGCGGGGTCGCTCGTGTCCCGGCGGGCGGTGCTGTCGGAGCGAGCCGTGGTGGTCGCCGGGTCGCGGGAGGAGACGGTGGCCGGCCTGGCGGCGCTGGCCGCGGGTGAGTCCTCGCTGAGTGTGGTCACCGGCTCGGAGAGCGGCGGCGGCACGGT
>NZ_BAABIG010000030.1:0-25440 GCF_039542605.1 Streptomyces ziwulingensis | reverse complement strand
GTGCCGGTGGGGCGGTGCGGGGGTCGGGTGGGGGTGGTACCGGTGCCGGCACCGGGTTGGGTCTGGTTGCCAGGGGCGTGTTGAGGGGCGTGATGGGGGGCGTGTTGAGGGGCGGTGCCTGGCTGGGGAGAGGGATTCGAAGTTACCGGGTTCGGGCGGCTCTGTGTGGGGTTCGGGCTCTGGTCCCGGTTGGGGGTGGTGGTCGGGCTCGGACCGGAGGTCTGGGTGGAGGTAGCGGTCCGGGTGCCGGTGGTGCCCGGGGTGTTCTGGGGCTGAGAGCGGTCGCCCCGGGTGGGGTCGGAGGTGTCCCGAGGCACGGTGCGGTCGTTCTGCGGGGTGCTGGAGGTACTCGGGGTGCCGGGGGCCGGGGTGGGGGAGTTCTGGTTCGTTATTCGGCCGTCGGGGGTCCGGCTGGTCTGATTGCCCAGGTTCGGCGTGGGGCGCGGGGCCGTCTGCTCCGGCGTGGTCCGCGGTGAGGTGTTCTGGGGTGGGGTGCGGCTGTCCGTCGTACTGGGCACGCGTGCGTCGGTGCCGGGTAGACGGCTCTCCGTGCCGGGTGTGCGGGTGGTCTGCGAGGGAGTCGACGGCGTCGTAGAGGTGGGGTTCACGGCTGTGGGGCTGGTGCCGGGTGTGGCGGTGGGTGTGGACCGTGCGGATGTGCCCGTGTTGGGGGTGGGGCTGGTGACGCCGGTGGACGGGGAGCTGTTGCCGGGGGCGTGTCCGCCTGGGCGCGGACCTGCCGCCCCGGTTCCGGCCGTGTTGCTGCCGGTGGTGGGGGAGGTGGGCATGCTGGAAGCGGCGTCGCTGCGGCTGCTGCCGGCTGCGGAGGTGGTGGGGTCCGCTGTCGGGGTGGGGGTGGTGTGGGTCTGGGTCGGCATGCCGGCGGCGAGGCTGTCGATGTTGGTGCCGATGCTGCCGTTGCCGGAGGGTGTGTTCGTACCGCCCGAAGAAGTGGGGGTGGGGGCCGAGTGCGGGGTGGGTGAGGACAGGCCGGAGACCGAGGAGCCGCCGCCGGTGTGAGTCGGGCCGGAGGTGCTCGGTGTGCTGGAGGAACTGCTGGGTTCCGAGGTGCTGGGGGACGGACTGTTGGGGCCGGGATCGTCGAAGTCGGACAGGGAGGGTGCCGACGTCGATGGGGTGGGCCTGGGGTAGGAGGTCTCCGAGTTCGTAGGGCTCTGTGAACCGTTGGAACCGGAGTTGGGCGCGCTGCCCAGGTCGGGTGTGCCGGGGGCGCCCTCGCCGGACCCGGCGGATATCCCGCCGCCGATGTCCGCGCCGGCGCCCGAACGCGTGGCGGTGGACGAGGAGTCCGGAGAGGCGTTCGACCCGGAGTCCCCGGTGCCACCGTTCCCGTTCCCGTTCCCGTTGCCGTCCCCGCTGCCAGCACCGGACGTGTCCGACGACGAAGAAGACGACGAAGAAGACGACGACGTACCTCCGTCGTATCCGTCGATTCTGCTGTCGATGGCGTGGTGTGCGCGGTTGCCGGCCTTGGAGCCGAGGCTGTCGCGGACGCCTTCGGCGAGGGTCTGGGGGGTCTGCTTGATGGCTTCCCAGCCGCCTTGGGCGCCGGCTTTGGCGGTCTGGGAGAGGTCGAAGCCTTGTTGTGCGCCGAAGCCGACGTTGACGGACTGGCGGACGAGGTCGGTGATGATGGCTTCGATCGCCGAGACCGCGGGTTCCTTCATGGCCTCGACGATGGCCTCCATCAGGGCTTCTTTGAGTTCGTCGAGGAGCCGGCGTACCAGTAGCCGGGTGGCCTGGGTGGCGCCGAGTGCGGCGACTTCGGAGAGGCCGAAGGTGAAGGGCGCGGCGAGCTGCGCGGCGGCGATCTCGATGGCGAGGGCGATGAGCTGGGCGATGACGGCCCATTTGGCGAACTCGACGAGGTAGGCGCAGGCCTCCATGACGGTGGCGATGATGTAGGCGGCGCGGGAGGCGTTGGCGAGGTAGCCGTCGGAGCCGCCCGCGCCGCCGAACTTGGCGTACACCTTGGTGAAGGCGTCGATCGATTCGCCGGCGTTGTGGGCGGTGACCGTGCGGGCGCTGCTGTTGGCGGTGGTGTGCAGTTCGATGACGTCATCGCCGAATTTGCGCCATATGGCGGCGGATTCCCGGAGTTTGTCCTCGTCTGCGGTCGGCCAGCGGTAGCCGAGCATCTCGAGGACCCACTCGAGTTCGTTCGGCAGCATCATCGACACAGCGGAAAGCACCCCCGTCGCACACCACGGCGGCACAACTCCCCCACCAGTCGGGAGAATCACACAGGTGTGCAGCCGATCGCACAGTCTACGGATCACCCACGCGCGACTTCTGAGCGTCGCTGTCACAACTCCGTAGCAGGACAGTGTGCGAAAGGTGAGGGCGGCCGCGAAGTGATCTGGTGGGTCAGGTCATTCCGTATATTCCACATATTCCGGCCGAGGGGTCGCGGGGGAGGGAAGGGCCGGCCGCAACAGGGCCACGGCTGCGAACCCCATCCCTCAGGAGAAGTAACCGACCAGGAACGAGACCCCGGCCCCCACCAACCCCACACCCAGCATCCCGAGCACCGCCGGCCGTGTCGCGCCCCGCCCCGAAGCCTCCCAGGCCGCGTCGTACGACACCCGGCTGTGCCCGAACGGCGCGTAACCCGTGACCAGGCAGAAGACGCCGAGCCCAGTGAGTACCCAACCCGCGAAGAAGGCGCCGAACCAGCGCCAGGCGCGGTCCATGCCCGGCTGGAGGTAGTCGCCGTCCGTCGCGTCGGCGGACGACGGCGCCCGCGTCCGCTGCGTCGACAGTTCGGTGCCCGCCGCGTACCGCTGTCTGACCCGCACCGCGGCATGCGCGTCCCGCCCCCCGCCGTCCTCGGACACGAACGTGCCCTCGCAGCGGACGGGCCGCCGGTTCTTACGGCTGCTGCGGGAGGCGTTGTTCGGATAGCTCACGTCGCACCGCTGCACGGTCAGCGTGCCGCGCGTGCCCGCCCAACCGGCAGCGTACGAACCCTCGTACGCGCCCCACCCGCTCAGGACGAGGCCCGCGAGCAGGAAGATCAGCCCGCCCGCGCGCCCGAGGCGGCCGAAGGCCCTGCCGACCAGCCCGGTCGACAAGCGGTCCGTCGCGCTGCCGTGCGGACGAGCCATCACACCGTGCTCCCTCTCCTCGTCCGCCGGGGAAGTCAGCATGGCATCCGTACGTGACGGGGGATACTGCGGATGCCCGGGAAAGCCGCGAGGAGCAGCGAGGAGAGGACGAAGACATGGCCAGGCAACCCGTCAACCCACCCGATCCGCACGGCACCCCATCGGACCGGGGTGTACTGGACGAAGCGCTCGAACCGGCGCAGATACGCTCCCTCAACTCGGCCCTGCGCAGGCTGTCGGAAAGCGACGGCGCGAGCAAGGAGATGCAGGACGCGGCGAAGCGGATGCTCTCCGGCCGGCTCAACCTGCGTGACGCCCTGGACGACCCCGCGATGGCACGCGCCCTGGGCGGCGGAGGCATGGCGTCCCTGCGCGGCCAGTGGGAGTCGCTCTCCGAGGAGGAGCGCGAGCAGCTCAGGCGCGGGGAGACACCGCCCGGTGGCCCCGGTGACCCCGGTGGCCCCGGTGGCGGCCTCGTCTCCGGACCGCCCCGGCCGGGAGGCCCGCAGGACCAGTCCGCCCAGGAGGGGAAGAAGAACCAGGGCCGGCACAGCGGCGGGTTCTCCCTCTACTGATCCCGCGACACTGATCCCGCGTTACTGATCGATCACCAGACATCGACGCCGCCCGCTACCGACGCTGCCTCCGGTACAGCGCGATGGCCGTCTCCGTCGGATAGTTGGGGACGGTGACCGTCTCTCCGGTCTCCTTGTCCACCACGATCTTGCTGCCACCGGGTGCGGCAGGCGCAGCAGGCGCAGCAGGCGTGGCGGGTGCGGCAGGCGAGGCGGGCCGAGACGGACCGCCGGCGCCCGCGGCGGGCGGCACGTACGTGTACACCAGGTAGCCCACGTCGAACTCCTCCACCCGCAGCTCCGCCGGAGAGCCGTCCGGCAGCGTGGGCTGCGCGTAACGGCTGCGGACGATGTCGAGGGCCTGCTCGGGCGTGTTCGGGGGGCCGGGGGCCGGGACGTCCGGTGCCATGGTCGCTCTCCTAGGTGTCTCGGTGTCTCGGTATCTCGGTGTCTCTCGATGCCGTCAAGTAGGGGGGGCAGTCGCGGGCGGGGCGCCGGTCAGAACAACCCGTGCCACATCTGCTCGACGATCAACGACCACCAGGTCTCCGCGTTGGCGAGCGCCGACGCGTCCACGGCCACCAACTGCTCCTGCAGCCACGCCACTTCCTGACCGGCCGCGACCGGGTCCAGGCCCCGCATCCGCCGCCGTACGGTGGCGAGCAGGGCGAGGGCGCGGGCGAAGGCGGCGGCCGAGACGTTGAGGTAACGGGCCTGGGCGGTCACCGGGTCCACCGCCCAGACGGCTCCGAAACCGTCCGGCTGTCCCGTCCCCGGCCGGCACTGCACCGCGACCACCGCGACGCCGTCGAAGCCGATCCGGACCAGGTGGGCCAAGGCGGCGATCTTCTCCTCGCCGGCCGGGCTGCGGCGCTCGCGCAGGTTCGTGGCGACGTCGGTGAACAGCCCGCCGGCGGGCGGCGCGTCGGGGCGGTCGGCGGTGAAGAAGAGGGGGAGGTCGGCGGGGAGGCCCGCCCAGGTGAGCGTCGACGCGGTGGCCTCCGGCAGCGGGCCGACCGTGAGGTCGTCGGCGCCATAACGGCGTACGCCGTCCTGACCGAAGACCTCGACGAGGTGGTGGCCGAGGGCGACGTCCCGCAGTGGCTCCGCGGGTGTCACCTGCGCCGGCACCGGAACGGGAACCCGGTGCGGGCGGGGCGGCGGCTGCTGCCCCGCGATCCGGTGGGTGGACTCCACCTGCTCGACCAGCGCGGCGATGCCCTCCGCCCGCACCTCGGGCCGGGCACCGTATGTCTGCGAGCAGGAGAGCTGGGCGTGGCGGAACGTGTTGAGGAGTTCGGCCGTGTAGCCGCCCGGGAGCAGGCTGGGACGCAGGTCGGTGTGGACGGCCAGGACGGCGTCGACGGGGACGTTCAGGCGCCGCAGGTCCGCCCATGCCTGGTGCTCGGCGGGCGGCAGCCCCGGCCCGGAGGTACGGAAGAGGGTGGTCTCCTCGCCCGAGGCGGGGTCGGTGTAGGTGAAGACGGCGGTGTTCCCGGGCCCGGTGACCGCCCGCGTTCCTTCCTCCCCCCGCGCTCCTTCCCCGGCGTCACCCCCGTGCTTGCGCCGGTACATCCGTACGACCTCGTCCACCGGCACCGACGGCCAGAGCGTCAGCTCGCCGGTGCGCCGGTCCACGACCCCGCACGCGTCGCCGACCTCGGCGGGCGGCCGCCGCTCCCCGGTCTCCGGGTCGCGTTCGGGTGCGGCGGGCGCGGCCCACACGGCCCATCCCAGGTCGAACTCCCGCATCCGGACCTCCCGGCGCGGCCGGACCGAGTCCTCCGGGTTGAGCCAACGGTCGGCGATGGCGAGCGCCTGCTCCTGGCTGGTCACGGGGAGACTCCTTCAAGGAAGGTCGGAGGGGAGAGGGGCGGCGTAGTGGCGGGGGACCCGCGGGCACCTGCCCACAAGCTGGTGCTCACATGACCGTACATACGCGCCTACGAGGCTAGCGCCGCGCCCGTTCGACGGATGCTCAGGGCCTTCGCCCCGCGTCCGGTGGCGACGACGAGGACGCCGTCGGGGGAGAGGTCCGCGGCGGTGAACGGCGTGTCGGAGATCAGCGCGGCCACCACCTCCTCGCTCGCCCGGTCCCAGACCCGCAGGTAGTCGGCGCCCCGGCTCAGCCCCAGCGGCGCGGCGGCCCGTTCGTCCTCGGTCGGACGCACGATCAGCCCGGGATCGATGCCGGCCTCGGGGACACCGGAACTGCCGGCTGCCGCCAGCACGCGGACCAGCACCGCGGCGCCGGACGCCGCGCGGGGATCGCCCACCGGACGCGCCGCGGGCGTGCCGACCGGCACGACGAGCACGGCGACCGGGGTGTCCTGCCCCTCGGGGCCGGGCAGGACCCCTACGGTCACCGCGCTGACCCCGGCCACCGGCGCGCTCCACAACGTCCGCCACGGCAGGTCCAGACCCAGCCGGTCCAGGGCGTCGGCGTACTCGGGCAGCCCGTCCTCGACGAACGCGGTCTCCAGCAGGGCGGCCCGCAGCCGGGCGGGCGCCTGGGTGCGGGTCAGCAGCGGGGCCGTACGCAGATAGGTACGGGCCGGCGCGCCGAGCGCCTCCGGCGGTACGGCCTCGATCGCGGCCCGCAGCGACACGGGGTCGGCGTGCACGAACAGTCCGGGGTCCGTGAGGAGCTGCGGCAGCAGTCCCGCTTCCAGGGTGTGTCCGGCGATGTGGTCGCGCACGTAACGGTCGGCCTTGCTCCAGTCCTGCTCCGGCACCGCCTCCAGCAACGCCATCGCGATCTGCGTCTGGGCGGCGCGGAGGTTGGGCAGGCCGCCGCGGATCTCGTCGCCGATCGCCGGGTGCAGCAGCCGAAGTACCGGATCGGCGCCGTCCGCGCCTTCCTCCGGTGTCACGAACGGCCCGGCCAGCAGCATCCCGCCCGCGATCGCCTCGCGCAGGTCCCGGCCCGCGACCGCGCTCGCCAGCCGGGGCCAGAGCGGCACCGGTATGCCCTCGGCCTCGGCGAGGGCGAGCGGCGCCAGCATCAGCCGCAGCGTCCGCGGGTCGGCGCCGAGCCGCCGCGCGTGCAGGTCGAGCGCCTCACCGACGGAGGACGGCAGCAGGCTCTCGTCGGCCGGGTCGAACGCCTCCGGTGCCATCAGCGCGCAGTTGACGGCGAGCTGGACGACCAGCGGACTGGTCCCGGCCCGGCGCCCGATGGCGGACCCCAGCGCCAGCCGCGCGGCCTCATCGGCGGTGAACGGCAGCTCGGGCGCCCCGGCCTCCGGATTCAGCGCCGCCTGGGCGTGCCGCACCAGGCCCTCCGGATCGGCCCACTCCGGTGCGTCGAGATCGATGATCCGTACGGTGCCCGGCGGCAGACTCGCGGCCAGCTCGGCGGCGTGCGGGCGCGCCATCTCGGCCAGCAGCCGGACCGTCCCGGTGGCGGCCAGGGGAAGGAGAACCTCCCGGACGAGCCGGGCGGGTTCGCCGGCCGCCCGCACCGGACCGGCCCGGTCGACGTCCGGCACGACCACGGTCACCGGGTCCGCGAGGGCGGCCAGTTCGGCGTACACCTCGTCGGTGCTGGTGGCGTCGAGGCCGAAGTGGTCGGCGAGCAGCCACAGCACCTGGGCCGCCGTCCGCCCGGCGGGCGCCGGCACGGCCGGTGCCGCCAGGTCCGGTGGCACCGTCGACGGGTCCATCTCGTCCAGCGGGAGCCGTTTGCGGTACTCCGGGTCGCAGAGCATCAGGAACCCGGTGATCAGATGCGAGCGCCCGCTGCCCGGTGCTCCCGTCAGGACGGTGACGCGCGCGGCGCCGGGCCACTCCATCCGCCAGGCGGCGAGCGCGCGCAGCACCGCGGTGCGGCCGCCTATGTGGGGGTGGGGGGCGTAGCCGCCGGTGGGGTGGGCCATGGGAACCAGTCCTGGTCGGGTGAGCGCCGAGGGGCGGGACGGAAGGAGAAGGGCGGCTACGTCGGGACTCCGTCGGGCCGGGAACCTCCGAGCGGATGCCCGGCAGGTACTCGGACCCGAACCTGTCCCGGTCGCCCCGGCGAACCGCGTCAGTCGCCCGGCGTGGACGCCCCGGCCTCGCCCGGCCCCGGCTCCAGGTCGAACTCCCCGTCCCGCGCGCCCAGCACGAACGCCCGCCACTCCGCCTCGGTGTACCGCAGTACCGTGTCGGGGTCGAGGGACGAGCGCATCGCCACCGCGCCCTCGGGGAGGTACGCGATCTCCACGCGCTCCTCGTCCTGCTCGGTACCCGGCGCGCAGTGCCACTCGACGCCGGAGATGTCGAGGGCGTACAGCTCGTCCCGTTCCCGCTCCTTGCGCGCCTTGACGTCCTCGACCTGGGTGCCGGCCTCGTCGTTGCGTGCCTCGGTCATGCTGCTGGGCCTCTTCCCGCCGTGCGGATCAAGGCCGATCCGCGTGTGCACCACGTCCGATCCGCCTCGCTCCACGTATCCATGTGTGAATCAAGTGCGCGCCCACCCTACTTGCGCCCCGACGCTCACGCTCCGGAACCGGTGGATCACCCACGCGGACTACTNCCACCGGACTACCGAACCACCGGACTACCGAACCACCGGACTACCGAACCACCGGACACCGCACCCGCCGACTCACAGGACCCACCGACTCACAGGACCCGCCGACTCACAGGACCCGCCGACTCACAGGTCCCACGGATGCACAGGCCCACGGACTCACAGTCCCCGACTCACAGTTCCTGCCGTGGCCGCAGCGTGCCCTGCACCCCCGTCGGCACCTCCACCTGGCCGTCGTACCGCGAGGTCAGCTCGCCCCAGGCCGCGTCCTCGTCGCCCTCGTTGCGTTCGTGCCGCACGCCCATCTCGGTGAAGGCCAGGCCCATGCCCGCGAGCCGTTCGGCCAGGCTGCCCATCGACTCGTACATGCCGTCGCGCAGCCCCTCGTAGACGACGCCGAACTTCTCGCCGATGTCGTCGTCGCCCCAGGGCGGTGTCGCGCCGTTGCCGCCTTCGAGGCCGGACAGGCCCGTCTGCAGGGCCTGCACCGCCTTGCTGAAGTCCTGGCCCACCGTGAACATGTGGAAGCCCTCGTTCTTGAGGACCGCCGGATCGGCCTGCAGACCGTCGTCGGCCACAACTGCCCCCCCGCTGTTCGGCTGCTGTTCGGTGCGATGTCCCGCGTGCTGTCCGCGAGGCCACCTTAACCAACGCGTGAAGGAGGCGGCACCCGTCCGGATGCCGCCTCTCCCGGGGCCGGCACGCGCCCCGGCACTCAGTAGTTCGCCGGCAGCCAGCCCGTCTGGATGAGCTGCCCGCTGCGCCGCCGCGTGTGGAACGAACCCCGTCCGGGCGGCAGTTGCGTCGGCGTGATGTTGCCGAGCAGCGCGCCCTCTCCCCGGTCGCCGGAGAGCACGAGCCCCTGGGCGCCCAGCTCGCGCAGCCGCTGCATCACCGGTTCGTACAGCGACCGGCTGGCACCGCCCGAGGCGCGCGCGATGATCACCCGCAGGCCGATGTCACGGGCGAAGGGGAGGTACTCCAGGAGCGGCGAGAGCGGGTTCATGCCGGTCGCCACCAGGTCGTAGTCGTCGATGATGACGAACGCGTCCGGGCTGCTGTACCAGCTCCGGTTGCGCAGTTGCTCGGGAGTGATGTCGGGACCCGGCATCCGCCGGCCCATCGAACCGGCCAGGCCCTCCAGCGTCTCCGTCAGGGACGGCGCCGACGGGCAGTACCGCGACAGGTGGCTCTCCGGGACGCCCTGCATGTGAGCGCGCCGGTAGTCACCGAGGACGATCTTCGCCTGGTCCGGCGAGTACCGCTCGGTGATCTGCTTGATGAGTAGCCGCAGCACCGCCGACTTCCCCGACTCGCTCTCACCGAAGACGATGAAGTGCGGGTCGGTCTCGAAGTCGACGAAGACCGGGGCGAGCGCCGACTCGTCGATGCCGATCGCGACCCCGCGCTCCGGGTGCTCGAAGCCCTTCGGCAGCCGCTCCGACGGCAGCACGGTGGGCAGCAGCCGGACGACCGGGGCGTGGCTGCCCGGCCAGTTCTCGTTGACCCCGCGGACGAGGATCGTCGTCGCCTCCGCGAGGTCCTCGGTGGCCGAGGAACCGTCGACCCGGGGCAGCGCGGTCATGAAGTGCAGCTTGTCCGTCGTCAGACCGCGGCCCGGCACGGTGGCCGGCACGTTCTGCGCGACCTTGCGGTCGATCTCCGACTCGGTCGGGTCGCCGAGCCGCAGCTCGATGCGGTTCTGCAGCATGTCCTTGAGCGCGGGCCGCACCTCGGTGTAGCGGCTGGCGGTCAGGACGACGTGCACGCCGAAGCCGAGACCGCGGGTCGCGATGTCGGTGACGGTCGCCTCCAGCATCTCGTAGTCCGTCTTGAACGACGCCCAGCCGTCGACGACGAGGAAGACGTCACCCCAGGGCTGGTCGGGAAGGTGCCCCGCGGCCCTGCGCTGCCGGTAGGTCTGCATGGAGTCGACGTTGTGCGCGCGGAAGTACTCCTCGCGGGCGCCGAGGATGCCCGCGACCTCGCTGACCGTGCGGCGGACCTTCTCGGCGTCGAGCCGGTTGGCGACCCCGCCGACGTGCGCCAGCTCGTCCATCGTGATCAGACCGCCACCGCCGAAGTCCAGGCAGTAGAACTGCACCTCGGACGGCGTGTGGGTCAGGGCGAACGAGGCGATGAGCGAACGCAGCAGGGTCGACTTGCCGGACTGCGGACCACCGACGAACAGACCGTGGCCCGCGCCGCCGGAGAAGTCCCGGTACAGCACGTCGCGGCGCTGCTCGAACGGCTTGTCCACCATGCCGACCGGCACGGTCAGCCGGCCCAGCGCCGTGTACTCGGGCGCGGTCAGGCCGCGCTCCGGGGTGACGGCGAGCTGCGGCAGGAGCTGCTCCAGCGAGGGCGCCTCCTCCAGCGGCGCCAGCCACACCTGGTGGGCGGGCGGCCCCTGGTTGACCATCTTGCCGACGATGACGTCCAGGACGGTGTCGGCGAGCGCGTCGTCGACCCGGTCGTCGGCCTCCGGCTCCTCGACCACCGGCTGCGGCGGCAGCGCCACGGCGCCCGCCGTGAACAGCGCCGGCCGCAACTGCGTGGAGCGGTGCACCCGGGACGGACCCTCCCCGTGGTACGCCCCCGACACGTAGGCCGCCTTGAAACGGACCATGGTGTCGGTGTCGTAGCGCAGGTAGCCGGAGCCGGGGATGGACGGCAGGTGGTAGGCGTCGGGGACGCCGATCGCGGTCCGGGACTCGGCGGCGGAGAACGTCCGCAGACCGATCCGGTACGAGAGATAGGTGTCCAGGCCGCGCAGCTTGCCCTCCTCCAGGCGCTGCGAGGCCAGCAGCAGATGCACGCCCAGCGAACGGCCGATCCGGCCGATCTGGATGAACATGTCGATGAAGTCCGGCTTGGCGGTGAGCAGCTCGGAGAACTCGTCGAGCACGATCACCAGCGAGGCCATCGGCTCAAGGGCGGCGCCCGCCGCGCGCGCCTTCTCGTAGTCGTGCAGGTTGGCGTAGTTGCCCGCGGTCCGCAGCAGTTCCTGGCGGCGCTGCATCTCACCGGTGATCGCGTCCCGCATCCGGTCGACCAGGGTGAGGTCGTCGGCGAGGTTGGTGATGACGGCCGCGGTGTGCGGCATGTCCGCCATGCCGGCGAAGGTCGCGCCGCCCTTGAAGTCGGCGAGGATGAAGTTCAGCGTCTCCGAGGAGTGCGTGACCGCGAGGCCCAGCACCAGGGTGCGCAGCAGCTCCGACTTGCCGGAACCGGTCGCGCCGACGCACAGGCCGTGCGGGCCCATGCCCTCCTGCGACGCCTCCTTCAGGTCGAGCATGACCGGCTCGCCGTTCTCGCCCACCCCGATCGGCACCCGCAGCCGCTCGTGCGGCGTGCGCGGACGCCAGGTGCGGGTGACGTCGACCGAGCCGGCGTCGCCGATGCCCATCAGGTCGGTGAAGTCCAGGTTGGACAGCAGCGGCTCGCCCTCCTCCGCGGAACCCACCCGGAAGGGCGCGAGCTGCCGCGCGAGGGACTCGGCCTGCTTCTGGTGGAGCACGTCGGCCCGGCCGCTGTACGCCGACTCGTGGCCGACGAAGAGCTGCATCCGGTCCGGCTTCACATACGCCGTCAGTCCGGCCCGCAGCTCCTCCTCCAGCTCACCCGGGGCGAGTTCGAGGAAGGTGACGCCCTGGAGGCCCTCGGCGCTGGCGAGTTCGGAGTCCGGCGGCACGGTACCGCCGTCGAGCACCACGATCAGGTGCGGCTGGTCGTAGACGGGGTTGGCCTCCCGGTTCCAGCGCGGCCGGTCGTCGAGCTGGTCGGCCAGCGTCTCCTCCAGCTCCCCGAGGTCGTCGAAGAGCAGCCGGGCCGAACCCGCGCCGTCCCTGGCCTTCGGGTGCTGGCTGTGCGGCAGCCACTTGATCCAGTCCCACTGGGCCGCCGACGACGGGTGCGCCACCACCGCGACCATCAGGTCCTCGGGGGAGTGCAGCGTCACGAGCTGGGACAGGATCGCGCGGGCGTTGCCGTAGACGGTCTCGCTCTCGCCGCCGATCGTGACGTGGTAGAAGGCCCGCAACGACACCGAGAGGGGCAGGTCGGAGAGGCTGCCGTGGGCGTCGAGGAACGCCTTCATGGCCGCGGCGGTCAGCGGCTCCAGCTCGTCCTTGGGCGCGGTGACCGGGGCGACCAGCGGGGTGTTGAGCTGCTGGACACCGCTGCCGATCCGCACCGAGGCGAAGTCCGCGTCGGTCGGCCGCCGTTCCCACAGCCGCTTGCCGTCGGCGGCCACCGCCCACAGGTGGTCCGGCTCGGGGTGCTGGAAGAGCTGGCTGCGCCGCTGCAGCTCAGCGGTCTTGTGCACCTCCCTGCGGACCTGGTCGAGATAGCGGAAGTAGTCCCGCCGGTCCTGGGCCATCCCCGCCCCGCCGCCCTGCCGTGACTTGGCGTACTGGGCGATGGCCATGGCCAGCGTCGAGGCCAGCATCAGCCCGCCGACCACTCGCATGTACGAGGGCAGGTTGGGCATGAAGAAGAAGCCGACCGAGCCCAGCATGCCCATCATGGGCAGCAGGTTCATCAGCATGGACTCGTCGCCCTCGCGAGGGATCTCGGGTGGCGTCTCCAGCTTGACCTCGCCGTCCGGCACCACCGGAGGCGGTATCCGCGGCGGCCGTTTGATGATGACGACGCTCACCGATGCACTCATCCTTCGTGATTGACGTGGTTCATACGTCCTTGCACCGACGCCCCCGTTGTCCGCGACCCGACCGGTCGCGTAGGCGTCGTCCGCGTAGGCGTCGATCCTACTGATCCGCCC
The DNA here is from genome assembly GCF_039542605.1 of Streptomyces ziwulingensis. Taxonomy (NCBI): domain Bacteria; kingdom Bacillati; phylum Actinomycetota; class Actinomycetes; order Kitasatosporales; family Streptomycetaceae; genus Streptomyces; species Streptomyces ziwulingensis. The sequence continues at coordinate 12,441 of NZ_BAABIG010000030.1, read as the reverse complement.
GGTGCGCGGGAGGGCCAAGGGGATGGAGAAGCCGAGGGGATGAGGAGAGGGGCAGAGGGATGAGGAGAGAATCGAGGGAGGGCGCCCCCACCCCCGGGGCGGCAGCGGATAGGGTGGCGCTCCGCGTCGTACGAGCGGCGTGAAGCGGCCGTGACGCGGCATCGTCCAGCGGGGGGAACACCAGGTGAGCACGGGGACTTCGACAGGTTTCTGCCGAATCACCATCGCGGCTCCGGACAGCCGGGTCGACGTGGCGCTGCCGGAGGACCTGCCCGTCCAGGACCTCTTCCCGGAGATCGTCAGACTCTCCGGACTGGCCCAGTCCGACGCCAGCCCCGCCGGCTACCACCTCGTCACCCGCGAGGGCCAAGTGCTCGACGCCAGCCGCTCGCTGGTCGAACACCGGGTCCGCGACGGCGAGGTGCTGCTGCTGCGCACCTTCGCCGACTCCCTGCCGCCGGCCGTCCACGACGACGTGGTGGACGCGATCGCCGCCGCGGTCAAGCAGGACACCCGGAGCTGGAACGACGGCCTGATGCGCGTCGCCGGCCTGGTCTCCGGCGCGCTGCTGCTGGTCATGCTCGGCTTCGTGTTCTGGTTCGCGGACCCGCTCCGCCACGACATGCACGGCCTCCAGGGCATCCTCGCCGGAGTCACCGCCCTGGCCCTGACGGCGCTCGCCGGCGTCCGCGCCCGGGTCTACGACGACCGCGGCTCCGCCGTCGCGCTCGGCATCTCGGCGCTCCCGCACGCGCTCATCGCGGGCTCCGGCATCTACCCGCAGGACGCGGGGGAGGGCCCCGGGCGGATCCAGTTCCTCATCGGCTGCGTCGCCGTCCTGCTCCTCGCCGTCGTACTGATCATGCTGCTCCCGCAGGGCGACGCGCCGTTCGTGGCCGCCGCGCTCGCCGCGGCCATCGGCACGCTCGCGGTCTTCTGCGGCGTGCTCTTCGAGTCCGAGCCCCGGGAGATCGCGGCCGGCACCGCCGTCGTCGCGCTCGCCGTCGTCGGCTTCCTGCCCGGCTGGTCCGCCCGCTTCGCCCGGCTGCCCATCGGCTTCCGCAACCCCGAGGACCTCGCCCGCGCCCGCCGCGAGGGCAACGACGACGACGCGGAGGCGGTGGACGTCCAGCGCATCGTCGCCCAGTCCCGCCGCGGCCACGAACTCCTCCTCGGCCTGGTCGGCGGCTGCGCCGCGGTCATCATCGGCGCGGGCGGCGCGGTGCTCGGCTTCAGCGACAACGGCTGGGCCCAGCTCCTCGCCCTGTGCACCGGCCTCGCCGCGATGCTGCGCGCCCGCCTCTTCCGCTACACCGCCCAGGTGACCTGCCTCTTCGTGGCCGGCGTCGTCACCCTCGGCCTGCTCGTCCTGGGCCTGGCGATCTCCCCGCCGACCGACGTGATCATGGAACTGCTCAAGGGCAACTCCGGACCGGTCGACATCCGCACCCTCTGGCTCGGCGCCTCGGTGGCCGCCGGCGTACTGCTGCTGATCGCGATCGCCCTGATCGTGCCCTCCAAGGGACTCTCCCCCTTCTGGGGCCGCATGCTGGACCTCGCCGACTCGCTGGTCCTGCTCTCCCTGATCCCGGTCTGTCTCGCCGTCCTCGACGTCTACGCCAGGGTCCGCGGCGGCGTCTGAACCCGGCCCGCCCCCGTGGCCGCACCGGCGCGGGAAGGCGGCCCCCGCCGGACTGGTAACCTGAGTGACGGCCGTTCGTGAACGCACCCCCGGAGCCCTTTCAGGCGCCCCGGAGACCGCGTCCGGCGGAACCCCGCCTTCCGAGTCACGGAAGATTCCCCGAGTAGCAGACCGGGGGCGCTCGGAGGCCACCGAAAGACCTAAGAGGAGCACGCGTGTCTCTCGACGCCGCAGTGAAGAAGCAGATCATCACCGAGTTCGGTACCAAGGAGGGCGACACCGGCTCCCCCGAGGTCCAGGTCGCGATGCTCTCCCGCCGTATCTCGGACCTGACCGAGCACCTCAAGACCCACAAGCACGACCACCACTCCCGTCGTGGCCTGCTGATCCTGGTCGGCCAGCGCCGCCGGCTGCTGCAGTACCTGGCCAAGAAGGACATCCAGCGCTTCCGCGCGCTCGTCGACCGCCTCGGCATCCGCCGCGGTGCGGCGGGCGCCAAGTAGCACGCCGTGGAGGGGGCGGTTCCCATGTTCGGGAACCGCTCCCTTTGCTGTACGTGCGCGCGACCGCCACAGCTTTGTAATGTGTGAGCAGGACGCACGACGTACGACTCACAGTGATGGACGCGGCCCGTAGCGGGTAGGGCGTCCTCAAGCACACCGAACCGAACGAGGAGAAGCGCCACCGCGCCGCCGCCGGTCCTCGGTAGTGGCCCCCGGGGACAAGACGCCGAGGGCTTCGATCGAAGACCGGCCAGAACCGCACGGAGCGCTTCTCCGCCACCGTCCCCCCGCCACACGGGCGAGGAGGGACGAGGACGAGGAGAAAAACATAGTGGAGAACGAGACCCACTACGCCGAGGCCGTCATCGACAACGGAACCTTCGGCACCCGCACCATCCGGTTCGAGACGGGCCGCCTGGCCAAGCAGGCCGCCGGCTCCGCCGTGGCGTACCTGGACGACGACACCATGGTGCTGTCGGCCACCACCGCCTCCAAGAACCCCAAGGACCAGCTCGACTTCTTCCCCCTCACGGTGGACGTCGAGGAGCGGATGTACGCCGCCGGCAAGATCCCCGGCAGCTTCTTCCGCCGCGAGGGCCGGCCCTCCGAGGACGCGATCCTCACCTGCCGCCTGATCGACCGCCCGCTGCGCCCCTCCTTCAAGAAGGGCCTGCGCAACGAGATCCAGGTCGTCGCGACGATCATGGCGCTCAACCCCGACCACCTGTACGACGTCGTGGCGATCAACGCCGCCTCCGCGTCCACGCAGCTCGCGGGCCTGCCCTTCTCCGGCCCGATCGGCGGCGTCCGCGTCGCGCTGATCCGCGGCCAGTGGGTGGCCTTCCCGACCCACACCGAGCTTGAGGACGCCGTCTTCGACATGGTCGTCGCGGGCCGCGTCCTGGAGGACGGCGACGTCGCGATCATGATGGTCGAGGCCGAGGCCACCGAGAAGACCATCCAGCTCGTCGCGGGCGGCGCCGAGGCGCCCACCGAGGAGATCGTCGCCGCCGGTCTGGACGCCGCGAAGCCCTTCATCAAGGTGCTCTGCCGCGCCCAGTCCGACCTCGCCGCCAAGGCCGCCAAGCCGACCGGCGAGTTCCCGACCTTCCTGGACCACCAGGACGACGTCCTGGAGGCGCTCAGCGCCGCCGTCCGCCCCGAGCTGAGCCAGGCGCTGACCATCGCCGGCAAGCAGGAGCGCGAGGCCGAGCTGGACCGCGTCAAGGCGCTCGCCGCCGAGAAGCTCCTGCCGGAGTTCGAGGGCCGCGAGAAGGAGATCTCCGCCGCGTACCGCTCGCTGACCAAGGCCCTGGTCCGCGAGCGCGTCATCAAGGAGAAGACCCGCATCGACGGCCGCGGTGTCACCGACATCCGCACCCTCGCCGCCGAGGTAGAGGCGATCCCGCGCGTGCACGGCTCCGCCCTGTTCGAGCGCGGCGAGACCCAGATCCTGGGCGTCACCACGCTGAACATGCTCCGGATGGAGCAGCAGCTCGACACGCTGTCCCCGGTGACGCGCAAGCGCTACATGCACAACTACAACTTCCCGCCGTACTCGGTCGGCGAGACCGGCCGCGTCGGCTCCCCCAAGCGCCGCGAGATCGGCCACGGCGCCCTCGCCGAGCGCGCCATCGTGCCGGTGCTGCCGACGCGCGAGGAGTTCCCCTACGCGATCCGTCAGGTGTCCGAGGCCCTCGGCTCCAACGGCTCGACCTCGATGGGCTCGGTCTGCGCCTCCACCATGTCGCTGCTGAACGCCGGTGTGCCGCTGAAGGCCCCCGTCGCCGGTATCGCCATGGGCCTGATCTCCCAGGAGATCAACGGCGAGACGCACTACGTCGCCCTCACCGACATCCTCGGTGCGGAGGACGCCTTCGGCGACATGGACTTCAAGGTCGCCGGCACCAAGGAGTTCGTCACCGCCCTCCAGCTCGACACCAAGCTGGACGGCATCCCCGCCTCCGTCCTGGCCGCCGCCCTCAAGCAGGCCCGTGACGCCCGCCTCCACATCCTCGACGTGATGATGGAAGCGATCGACACGCCGGACGAGATGTCCCCGAACGCCCCGCGGATCATCACGGTCAAGATCCCCGTGGACAAGATCGGTGAGGTCATCGGCCCGAAGGGCAAGATGATCAACCAGATCCAGGAGGACACCGGCGCCGACATCACGATCGAGGACGACGGCACCATCTACATCGGTGCCGCCCAGGGCTCGCAGGCCGAGGCCGCCCGCGCCACGATCAACGCCATCGCCAACCCGACGATGCCCGAGGTCGGCGAGCGCTACCTGGGCACGGTCGTGAAGACGACCACGTTCGGCGCGTTCGTCTCCCTGATGCCCGGCAAGGACGGTCTGCTGCACATCTCGCAGATCCGCAAGCTGGCCGGCGGCAAGCGGGTGGAGAACGTCGAGGACGTGCTCGGCGTGGGCGCCAAGGTCCAGGTCGAGATCGCCGAGATCGACTCCCGCGGCAAGCTCTCCCTGATCCCCGTGATCGAGGGCGAAGAGGGCGAAGAGCAGAAGGACGACGCCGACCAGTGACGTCCCCCAGCTCCAAGGCGACGGCCCGCACCTCTTCGGAGGCGCGGGCCGTCGCCCGTACCCAAACCCTGGTCAAGGGCGCCGACGGCATCGGCACGGTCCGCCGGACCACCCTCCCCGGGGGCCTGCGCGTCGTCACCGAGACCCTGCCCTCGGTCCGCTCGGCGACCTTCGGCATCTGGGCCCACGTCGGCTCCCGCGACGAGACCCGGTCCCTGAACGGCGCCACCCACTACCTGGAGCACCTGCTCTTCAAGGGCACCGACCGCAGGTCCGCGCTGGACATCTCCGCCGCGCTCGACGCGGTCGGCGGTGAGATGAACGCGTTCACGGCGAAGGAGTACACGTGCTACTACGCACGGGTGCTCGACACCGACCTGCCGCTCGCCATCGACGTCGTCTGCGACATGCTGACCGGCTCGCTCATCCGCGAGGAGGACGTCGACGTCGAACGCGGCGCCATCCTCGAAGAGATCGCCATGACCGAGGACGACCCGGGCGACGGGGTGCACGACCTGTTCGCGCACACCATGTTCGGCGACAACGCCCTCGGTCGCCCGGTCCTCGGCACGGTCGACACCGTCAACGCCCTCACCGCCGACCGCATCCGCCGCTTCTACAAGAAGCACTACGACCCCACCCACCTGGTGGTGGCCTGCGCCGGCAACGTCGACCACGCCAAGGTCGTACGCCAGGTCCGCGCCGCCTTCGAGAAGGCCGGCGCCCTCGGGGACGCCGCGGCCCGGCCGATCGCCCCGCGCGACGGCCGGCGCGCCCTGCGCACCGCCGGCCGGGTCGAGCTGATCGGCCGCAGGACCGAGCAGGCCCACGTCATCCTCGGCATGCCGGGCCTGGCCCGCACCGACGACCGGCGCTGGGCCCTGGGCGTCCTCAACACCGCCCTCGGCGGCGGCATGTCCTCCCGCCTCTTCCAGGAGGTCCGCGAGAAGCGCGGCCTGGCCTACAGCGTGTACTCGTACACCTCCGGCTTCGCCGACTGCGGCCTGTTCGGCGTCTACGCGGGCTGCCGGCCCTCCCAGGTGCACGACGTGCTCAGGATCTGCCGCGACGAACTCGACCAGGTCGCCGAGCACGGCCTCAGCGACGACGAGATCGAGCGCGCCATCGGTCAGCTCCGCGGCTCCACGGTCCTCGGCCTGGAGGACACCGGCGCCCTGATGAACCGCATCGGCAAGAGCGAGCTGTGCTGGGGCGAGCAGCTCTCGGTCGACGACATGCTGGCCCGGATGGCCTCGGTCACCCCGGACGAGGTCCGCGAGGTGGCCCGCGACATCCTGGGCCGGCGGCCCTCGCTGTCGGTCATCGGCCCGCTGAAGGACAAGCAGGCGGCACGGCTGCACGACGCCGTCGCCTGACGGCCACCTCTTTCGAGAAAGAAGCAAGCGACATGAGCAAGCTGCGCGTGGCGGTGCTCGGCGCCAGGGGCCGCATCGGCTCCGAGGCGGTACGGGCGGTCGAGGCCGCCGAGGACCTGGAACTGGTCGCCGCCCTGGGCCGCGGCGACGACCTGGAGAAGCTGACCGAGGCCGGCGCCCAGGTCGCCGTCGAGCTGACCACCCCCGCCTCGGTCATGGACAACCTCGACTTCTGCGTACGCCACGGCATCCACGCGGTCGTCGGCACCACCGGCTGGACCGACGAGCGCCTCGCACGGCTCGGCACCTGGCTGGACCGCTCCCCGGAGACGGGCGTCCTCATCGCGCCCAACTTCTCCATCGGGGCCGTGCTCACCATGAAGTTCGCGCAACTGGCCGCGCCGTACTTCGAGTCCGTCGAGGTCGTCGAACTGCACCACCCGAACAAGGTCGACGCCCCCAGCGGCACTGCCACGCGCACCGCCCAGCTCATCGCCCGGGCCCGGCAGAAGGCAGGCGTCGCCCCGGCGCCCGACGCCACTGCCACCGCGCTGGACGGCGCCCGCGGCGCCGACGTCGACGGCGTCCCCGTGCACGCGGTCCGCCTGCGCGGCCTGCTCGCGCACCAGGAGGTCCTGCTGGGCGCCGAGGGCGAGACCCTCACCGTCCGGCACGACTCCCTCCACCACAGCAGCTTCATGCCCGGCATCCTGCTGGGCGCCCGCCGCGTGGTGACCACTCCCGGCCTCACCTTCGGCCTGGAACACTTCCTGGACCTGAACTGAGCCCCTGACCCTCATGCGCGCCAAGATCACCTATGCCGTCACGGCCGCCGTCCTGGTCTTCTACTTCGCCCTGGTCGGCAGCCGCGGCGTACTGCTCATCGAGGCCGGCACGCTCCTCACCGTCACGCTCGGCGTCGCGGTGCTGGTGCTGCCGGCCATCGGCCTGTGGTTCCTGTGGAAGAACACGGTGTTCGTCCGCCGGGCCAACGCCCTCGCCGCCGAACTGGACGCCGAGGGCGCGCTGCCCGTCGACGAGCTGAGGCGCACCCCCGACGGGCGCGTCGACCGGGACTCCGCCGACGAGGTCTTCGCCCGCCGCAAGGCCGAGACGGAGGACGCGCCCGACGACTGGCGCAGTTGGTTCCGCCTCGCCGTCGCCTACCACGACGCCCGGGACACCCCGCGCGCCCGCAAGGCGATGCAGCGGGCGATCGCCCTGCACGACGGCAAGGACCCCGGGTACATCGGAACGGCCTGACCCGACCCCGGGCCGGCGGGCCATCGGGTCAGCGGGCCATCGGGTCAGCCGAGCTTGTACTCCGCCGCCCACGCCTCCACGGCGTCGGCGGCCCGGTCGAAGGCTTCCGGCCGGGCCAAAAAGTCCGCGTCGTGCGTGGTCAGCAGCGGCGGCAGGACGTTCCCGGTACGCCCCCGGCGGTGCAGGAGCAGCGCCTGCCCCTGGAGGGTCCGGGGCAGGCCGAGCCAGCGCACCGGCTGCTGCACCGTACGGGCGGAGACGACCTGCTGCCAGGGCACCGTGCGGGTGCGCAGGAAACCCACCTGGCGCAGTCCCCGCGCGCTCACCCACACCCCCATGCGCAGCAGCCGCAGGGCGCAGGCGACGACGACCAGGGCGACGGCGAAGACCACGCCCGCCGAGCCGACGCCGCCGGTCACGGCGATGAGGACGGCCGCGAAGAGCACGAACGAGGCGAACAGCAGCAGCAGCGCGGACGCCCCCACCCGCCAGGGCCCGGGGCGGTAGGGCCGCCGCCACAGATCCCGGTCGTCGTACGGCAGCGCGACGTCGTCGACCGTCTCGAAGGCGCGGTCGGCCGTCAGGAAGGCTAGGGGCACGGCTGGTCCTCACTCGCTCCATGCGTGGGCAGTGCCCGGTGAGGTTATCGACCTGTGTCCCCGGTCACCACCCTCGGGTGCCCGGATGGAGTCACCCGCGGCGCGGCGTGCCCCGGGACGGCTCAGCGGTCGTCGGTGGCCTGCGACTGCTGGTCGTGCCGCGTGGAGTGGTCGAGGGAGAGCGCGGGCATCCCGATCACCAGGGCGCCCACCAGCCCGGCCACGACGGTGAGCCCCAGCAGCCAGCGCCCGGCGAGCTGGCCGACCGACGCCCGTTCACGCGGAGGGGGTGTGACATTGCTGCGGAACGCGTCGGCCTCGGCGACGAAGGCGAACGGGACGGGTTCACGCCGGCGGAACATGGAGGAGGTCTCCCTTTCTGGAGTCGTCCGGAACAGTGCGGATCATCGACCCGGATGGTCGGCGCGGATCAACGACTCGCATCGAGCGTCGTCGTCCGTCGTCCGTCGTCATCTGTACAGACGAACGAACCCTGTCGAACGTGCCCTGTTTCACCGACTTCATGGCAGCCGCGCCGGGATCGCCCCGTTTGGCGGGCCGTAGAGTGGCGTCCGCAAGCGACAAGACCCGGAAGGCCCTCCACACCGTGACCGATACGCCCGAAGACGGCTTCAAGATCGAACTGCGCAGCGACATCACCGTCGAGCTGGTGAAGCACACCGCCGCCGACGCCGACGTGCTGTTCGCCGCCCGCGTCTCGACCCTCGGCGAGCAGTCCCTGGACGAGCTGAAGAAGGACCCCGAGCGCTCCAAGGGTTTGATCAACTACCTGATGCGGGACCGCCACGGCAGCCCCTTCGAGCACAACTCGATGACCTTCCTCATCAGCGCCCCGATCTTCGTCTTCCGCGAGTTCATGCGGCACCGCGTGGGCTGGTCGTACAACGAGGAGAGCGGCCGCTACCGCGAGCTGGAGCCGGTCTTCTACGTCCCCGACGCCGCGCGCAAGCTGGTCCAGGAGGGCCGCCCCGGCAAGTACCGCTTCGTCGAGGGCACCGAGGCCCAGCAGGAGCTGACCGCCCGCGCGATGGCCGACTCCTATCGCCAGGCGTACGCGGCGTACCAGGAGATGCTCGCCGCCGGCGTCGCCCGCGAGGTCGCCCGCGCGGTGCTGCCCGTCGGCCTCTACTCCTCGATGTACGCCACCTGCAACGCCCGCTCGCTGATGCACTTCCTCGGCCTGCGCACCCAGCACGAACTGGCCAGGGTGCCGTCCTTCCCGCAGCGGGAGATCGAGATGGCCGGCGAGAGGATGGAGGCCGAGTGGGCCCGGCTGATGCCGCTCACCCACGCGGCTTTCAACGGCAACGGACGCGTGGCCCCGTAACGTTTCCGAGCACCTCGGAGCCCTTGTGCCGCCCCGGCAGGGCACAGATGTACGCATCGGCCGCAGAAGTGTCCGTATTGCGGGCTTTCGAGAAGTTCATCTAGCCTGATCAGACGGACCCGGCACTGCTTGAACCCCCGAGCAGGCAGTGCCGGGCTCCGCTCTCCGGCGAGCTGCCGCCTCCCCCGAGGGCAGACCCCGCACCGAGCAACGAGTAGCGTGTAGCCCATGGCTCCGACCTCCACTCCGCAGACCCCCTTCGGGCGGGTCCTCACCGCCATGGTCACGCCGTTCTCGGCGGACGGCGCACTCGACCTCGACGGCGCGCAGCGGCTCGCCGCCCACCTGGTGGACGCAGGCAACGACGGCCTGATCGTCAACGGCACCACCGGCGAGTCGCCCACCACCAGCGACACGGAGAAGGCGGATCTCGTACGCGCGGTGGTGGACGCGGTCGGCGACCGCGCCCACGTGGTCGCCGGAGTCGGCACCAACGACACCCGCCACAGCACCGAGCTGGCCCGCGCCGCCGAGAAGGCGGGCGCCCACGGCCTCCTCGTCGTCACCCCGTACTACAACAAGCCTCCGCAGGAGGGCCTCTACCGGCACTTCAAGTCGGTCGCCGACGCGGCCGGGCTGCCGGTCATGCTCTACGACATCCCCGGTCGCAGCGGCGTCCCGATCAACACGGAGACCATCGTCCGCCTCGCGGAGCACCCGAGGATCGTCGCCAACAAGGACGCCAAGGGCGACCTCGGCCGCGCGAGCTGGGCCATCGCCCACTCCGGCCTCGCCTGGTACTCCGGCGACGACATGCTGAACCTGCCCCTGCTCTCGGTGGGCGCGGTCGGCTTCGTCTCGGTCGTCGGCCATGTCGTCACCCCCGAGCTGCGCGCGATGGTCGACGCCTTCGTCGCCGGCGACGTGCACACGGCTCTACGGATCCACCAGAAGCTGCTCCCGGTCTTCACCGGCATGTTCCGCACCCAGGGCGTCATGACGAGCAAGGCCGCGCTCGCCCTCCAGGGCCTGCCCGCCGGCCCGCTGCGCGCTCCCATGGTCGAGCTGACGCCCGAGGAAACCGAACAACTCAAGATCGATCTTGCCGCCGGCGGGGTAAAGCTCTGACAACAGACTTCGCAAGGCTTGTACGACTTCACAATCGCAGTTCCCAACAGAATCGACGGGCCACCGGTGCCCGCACACGACCCTGACAATTGCTTCTGCACGAATGTCACGCGCGCCACGTGCCTCTCCGGTACGTGGCGTGTGTGGTTGAGGAGAGTCTTTTGAGTCATCCGCACCCTGAACTGGGCACGCCGCCGCCGCTCCCCAAGGGCGGCCTGCGGGTCACACCCCTGGGCGGTCTCGGCGAGATCGGCCGCAACATGACGGTCTTCGAGTACGACGGCCGCCTGCTGATCGTCGACTGCGGAGTGCTCTTCCCCGAGGAGGAGCAGCCCGGGATCGACCTGATCCTGCCGGACTTCTCGTCCATCAGGAACCGTCTCGACGACATCGAGGCCATCGTCCTCACCCACGGGCACGAGGACCACATCGGTGGCGTCCCCTTCCTGCTGCGCGAGAAGCCGGACATCCCGCTGATCGGCTCCAAGCTGACCCTCGCCCTGATCGAGGCCAAGCTCCAGGAGCACCGCATCCGCCCCTACACCCTGGAGGTCTCCGAGGGGCACCGGGAGCGGGTCGGCCCGTTCGACTGCGAGTTCGTCGCGGTCAACCACTCCATCCCCGACGCCCTGGCCGTCGCCATCCGCACCCCCGCGGGCATGGTGGTGCACACCGGCGACTTCAAGATGGACCAGCTCCCGCTGGACAACCGCCTCACCGACCTGCACGCGTTCGCGCGCCTGAGCGAGGAGGGCATCGACCTCCTCCTCGCGGACTCCACCAACGCCGAGGTTCCGGGCTTCGTCCCGCCCGAGCGGGAGATCTCCGGTGTCCTGCGCCAGGTGTTCGCCGGCGCCGGCAAGCGGATCATCGTGGCCAGCTTCGCCAGCCACGTCCACCGCATCCAGCAGATCCTCGACGCCGCCCACGAGTACGGCCGCCGGGTCGCCTTCGTCGGCCGCTCGATGGTCCGCAACATGGGCATCGCGAGAGACCTGGGCTATCTGAAGGTCCCGCCGGGCCTGGTGGTCGACGTCAAGACCCTCGACGACCTGCCCGACAGCCAGGTGGTCCTGGTCTGCACGGGCTCCCAGGGCGAACCGATGGCCGCCCTGTCCCGGATGGCCAACCGCGACCACCAGATCCGCATCGTCGACGGCGACACGGTCATCCTGGCCTCGTCCCTCATCCCGGGCAACGAGAACGCGGTCTACCGCGTGATCAACGGTCTGACCCGCTGGGGCGCCCACGTCGTCCACAAGGGCAACGCCAAGGTCCACGTCTCGGGCCACGCCTCGGCCGGCGAGCTGCTGTACTTCTACAACATCTGCCGACCGAAGAACCTGATGCCGGTCCACGGCGAATGGCGCCACCTGCGCGCCAACGCCGAGCTGGGCGCCCTGACCGGCGTCCCGCACGACCGCATCGTCATCGCCGAGGACGGCGTCGCCGTCGACCTCGTCGGCGGCAAGGCGAAGATCTCCGGCAAGGTCCAGGCGGGATACGTCTACGTCGACGGCCTCTCCGTCGGCGACGTACGCGAACCGGCGCTCAAGGACCGCAGGATCCTCGGGGACGAGGGCATCATCTCCGTCTTCGCGGTCATCGACTCGTCCAGCGGAAAGATCACCGCGGGCCCGCACATCCAGGCCCGCGGCTCCGGCATCGAGGACTCGGCCTTCACCGACGTGATCCCCCGGATCACCGAAGCGCTGGAGCGTTCGGCGCGGGACGGTGTCGTCGAGCCGCACCAGATGCAGCAACTGGTCCGCCGCACCCTGGGCAAGTGGGTCTCGGACACCTACCGGCGCCGGCCGATGATCCTCCCCGTGGTGGTGGAGGTCTGACGGAGCGCCGGACGCCAAGTCCGCCTCGACCTGGAGCGGGGCGCCTCGATTTGCATCGAGGCGCCCCGCTCCAGTAGGTTTACAACTCCGCTCGGACGGGCACCCGACCACTTCGCTGGTTCGGAGCCCCGGGAGCGGAAAATCCGACTCAGAACTTCTGATAAAGTCGGAACCGCCGGAAAGGGAA